>NZ_MWQN01000003.1:900000-1125638 GCF_002024165.1 Embleya scabrispora | reverse complement strand
TACAGGAGCCAGACGGTGACCTGGAGGACCGTGGGGTCGGGTTGGAAGTTGAGGATGCCCTTGAGGAGGGTGCCGTACCAGGTGTCGGGCGGGATGGTGTCGCTGATGTCGAACGCCCGGTCGGACAGGCCCGGGAGGTGGTCGGCCTCCTGGAGGTCGTGGACGCCGTAGGCCAGTACGCCGGCGGCGACGACCACGAGTCCGGCGCCGGTCCAGAGGAAGAACTTGGCGAGGTTGATCCGGATGGCGCCGGCGTAGAAGAGGTAGCCGAGCACGACGGCGGTGGCCAGGCCGAGGGCGACGCCGATCATCGGCTCGGTGTTCTCGCCGGTGGAGCGGGCCGTGCCCCACACGATCACCGCGGTCTCCAGGCCCTCGCGGCCCACGGACAGGAACGCGGTCAGCACCAGCGCACCGGTGCCCATCGCCAGCGCGTGGTCCAGCTTGCCCTGCAACTCCGCCTTGAGCGCGTGCGAGGTACGCCGCATCCAGAAGATCATCCAGGTGACCAGGAGCACGGCCAGGATGGAGAGCGAACCGCCGAACAACTCCTGCTGCTTGAAGGTCATCTCGGCCGAGGTCAGTTCGAGGGTGGCCTCCAGAGCGACGCTGAGCGCGACGGCGGCGCCGATGCCGAGCCAGACGGCGGGCAGTGCGTCTCGGCGGTCGCTCTTGACGAGATAGGCGATCAGGATGCTGACCACGAGGGCCGCTTCCAGGCCCTCGCGCAGACCTATCAGGTAGTTGGCGAACACCAGGTGACCCCGCTCGATCGAACAAATCTCGGAATTTAGGCGAGGCTCACCAAAGCACCCGTGCGGATACGTCGTCAACATGGCATGGGTCATGCCCGGGTGGCGGGGCCGGGCGGCCGGGGCCGGGGCTCAGGGGTGTCGGTGGTAGGCCTTGTTGGTGATGCGCCACTTTTCGTCGACGCGGGCCAGGAGGAAGACGTCGGTGAAGGTGTCGGCGCCGTGTCGCAGGGTCATGGTCGCGGTGGCGACGGTGCCGTGTACGTCGACGGTGTCGATGCGGCGCGAGCGGGTCGGCTCGTCCGGGGCGGGCCGGCCGGGGAAGAGGGCGCAGTATTCGTCGAGGCCCCACGAGACGAACGCGCCGTCCCGGATGCCCTCGACGTGCGCGGTGGGCAGGAACGCGGTGCGGAAGTGGGCGGGGTCGCCGGTGGCGTGTCCGCGTATATAGGCGCGGAGGGGTTCGAGCACCGCGTCGGTCACGGCGGGGGCCAGGGCGGCGACGGCGATGTCGGCCTCGGGGTCGGCCGGGGTGCCGGCCAGCTCGGCCGCGCTGCGCAGTGGGGTGCCGGATGCGGCGGCCAGCAGGTCCAGGTCCTTGGCCAGCGCGGCGATGGTGAACTGGGAGTCGCCGGCGGTGGCCGGGTCGTCCGCGCTGGTGAGGATGTCGCGCTTGCGGGCCACGAGTCCGCCGAGCAGGCCGAGTTCGAGTACGTCCAGCACATCGGTTCGGGGCAGGCCGAGGGCGTCGCCCTGCCGCAGCGCCTCGCGCAGGGCCAGGACCCCGCCGGCGAGGCTGCTGTTGGCGATCAGCTTGAGGGCGGCGGCCGTACCGGCGTCGGAGAGGGGCCGTACGGTGCCGAGCGTCGCCAGCACCGGCCGCACCCGATCGAGCGTGTCGGGGTCGGCGCCGGCGAGGATGTCCAGGGTTCCGGCGGCGACGGCGGGCACGGAGCCGAGCACGGGCGCGTGTACATAGGAGGCACCGAGTTCGCGGGCCAGCGCCGCCGCCTCGGCGGGGGCGATCGTGCTCGTGTTCACCACGACGGCGTCCGGGCGGAGCGAGGCGCGGATCCGGTCGACGACCTCGCGGCAGGCCCGGCCGTCGAACAGGGCGAGGAGGACGACGTCGGCTTTCGCGACGGCGGCGGCCGGGTCGTCGGTGGTTTCGAGGGCGCGGGCGGTGGTGGGGCGTCCGGAGCGGGTCCAGGCGAGGACCTCGTGAGGGTGGGGGTGCTCGGACTCGTGTATGTGCGCATGCTCGGCGAGGCGTGTCGCGATCGCTGTGCCCATGCGGCCCAGGCCGAGGACGGCGAGCTTTCGTGGTGCGGTCATGCGCCCCAGCCTGAAGCAGCACATGCCATGCGACAAGCGCAACTTCGGAAGGTGAGCCATGCGCATCTCGCAGATCACTGCCCTGGGCCCGGCATACTCGTGCCATGGCGGAAGGGGCAACGTGGATCTGACGGTGTGGCGGACCTTCGTGACGGTGTGCCGGGTCGGGTCGTTGTCGGCGGCGGCGATCGAACTCGGCCACACCCAGTCGGCCGTCTCCCGGCAGATCGCCGGCCTGGAGCGGCGGCTCGGGGTGGCGCTGGTCGAGCGGCAGGTGCGCGGGGTGCGGCCGACGGCGGCCGGCGAGGTGTTCCGGCACCACGCCCTGGTCGTGCTCAACGAGGCGGATCGGGCGGTGCGCGCGGTTCGGGACGTACGGGACGGGGCGCCGGGCCGGCCGCTGGCCGTCGGCGCGACGCCCTCCCTGGCCGCCGGGATCGTACCCGCCGCGATCCGGCGCCTCCTGGACGACGAGGGCCCGCTGCGGTGGAGCCTGTTGCCCGGATCGAGCGCCGACCTGTACGACCGGGTACTCGCCCGCGACCTGGACATCGCCGTCGTCACGGACGCGCCGCCGGGGCTGCCGGACGACCCCCGGGTGGAGCGGCGGCTCCTGGGCTTGGACGAGATGGTGGTCGTCCTGCCCGCCGACCACCCGCACGCCGGGCGGGGGCCACTGCCGATCCACGAACTGGCCGAACAAACCTGGGTCGAGGACAACGACGGCTCGGCGGCCCTCCTACGCCGCCACGCCGCCCGCGCCGGAACCACCGCCCGAATCGACCTCACCGCAGCCGACCTGCCCGGCAAAATCGCCATGGTCGCCACCGGCCACGCCATCGCCCTGATCCCCGGGGTCCTGGCAGGCACCCTGCGCGCAGACGTCACCACGGCGACCTTGACAGACCCCCCAACACGCGGCATCTACACGATCACCCCACACCAGGACCAACACCCGGCAACGACGGCCCTGTCCGCCCACTTGACGACGGCGTTCGACTGACACATCGCGGGAGGGCCCGGTGGGTGGGTGGGTGGGTGGGTGCGTCGGGTCGGGGCCGAGTTCGCCCCGGCGGGCGTTGCGCCTTGGGTCGCGGGTGGCCGGTGCGGGGTTTGTCCGAGTCGGTGGTGGGCCGCCGCCAGCGTTCGGGGCTCCGAGAATTCGGTCTCCCGAGGGGACGGGCGCGTTGGTCGGCGAAAACCGGCTGGCAGCGGGGGCAGGGAGGGCGGCCGGGTCGAGTCCTCCGGGGAGCCTTTTCGAGTGGGCCGGGTGTTCCCGGCGGGCGTTGCGTCTGTGGTTGCGGGTGGCTGGTCCGGGGTTTGTCCGAGTCGGTGGTGGGCCGCCGCCAGCGTTCGGGGCTCCGAGACATCGGCTTCCCGAGGGGACGGGCGCGTTGGTCGGCGAAAACCGGCTGGCAGCGGGGGCAGGGAGGGCGGCCGGGTCGAGTCCTCCGGGGAGCCTTTACGAGTGGGCCGGGTGTTCCCGGCGGGCGTTGCGTCTGTGGTTGCGGGTGGCCGGTGCGGGGTCGGTCCGAGTCGGTGATGGGCCGCCGCCAGCGTTCGGGGCTCCAAGACACCGGCCTCCCGAGGAGACGGGCACGTTGCTCACCGAAAACCGGCTGGCAGCGGGGGCAGGGAGGGCGGTCGAGTGGAGTCGCCCGGGGAGCCTTTTCGAGTGGGCCGGGTGTTCCCGGCGGGCGTTGCGTCTGTGGTTGCGGGTGGCCGGTGCGGGGTCGGTCCGAGTCGGTGGTGGGCCGCCGCCAGCGTTCGGGGCTCCAAGACCCGAGGCTCCCGACGAGACGGGCGTGTTCCTTGGCGAAAACCGGCTGGCAGCGGCGGGCAGGGAGGGCGGCCGGGTCGAGTCCTCCGGAGAGGCTTTCGGGCAGGGCATTTCGAGTTGCTGTGGGCGTGTGGAGGGGTGCGAGTTCACGAAACCGGACGGCGTGGGGTGCCGTGGTCTCGGGGTGAGAGAAAACCGCAGGTCAGCGCGACGTGAGAGCGTTCGAGGTGCGTCGGGATCCGGTTTCGGCACTTGGTGGGCACTTTCGGTCACCTCGACGGCCTGTGCGAGGTCGCTGCGCTCGAAGTCGGTTGCAATCGGGCGGTTGTGGCCTCCGCTCCGGCGCTGAGAGGGTCGGAGCGCACGAAACCGGCACTCGACGCCCGGCTTTCCATCCCGACACCACAAAACCGCAGGTCACCGAAGCTCGAAGCCCGCAACCGTCGATCGCGATCCGGTTTCGAACCCCAACTCCCCTCCAAACGCCCGAAGCGCCCCGACCCACTCGAGAAGGCTCCCCGGCAGGCTCGACCCGACCGCCTCCCGGGCCGCCGCTGCCAGCCGGTTTTCGGTGAGCAACGTGCCCGTCTCGTCGGGAGCTTCGAGTCTTGGAGCCCCGAACGCTGGCGGCGGCCCATCACCGACTCGGACCAGCCCCGCACCAGCCACCCGCAACCAGAGACGCGGCGCCAGTCGGAAACGCTCGGCCCACAACGCTCGGCCCACTTGGGAAGGCCCCCCGGGGAACCCGTCCCGGCCGCCCTCCCTGCCACCCGTTGCCAGCCGGTTTTCGGTGAGCAACGCGCCCCTCTCGTCGGGAGCCCCGGGTCTTGGAGCCCCGAACGCTGGCGGCGGCCCACCGCCGACTCGGACCAGCCCCGCACCAGCCACCCGCAATCACACGCGCAACGCACGCCGGAAACGCTCGGCCCACTCGAAAAGGCCCCCAGGCGACTCGACTCGACCGCCCTCCCCGCCCCTCGCCAGCCGGTATTCGCCGAGCAACATGCCCGTCTCGTCGGGAGGCCGAAGGCTTGGAGCCCCGCGCGCCGGGAATGCCCGAGTGCCTGGAGGTCATGGTTCGTCTCGGTGGTGGGGGTCGGGATCCGAGTCTGGGTCTGACCGGTGTTTGCGTTGGCGTAGTACCTCCAGTGCGATCGGCAGAAGCGAGATCAGGACCACCACCGCCACGATCGGCAGCAGGTAGGTGTCCACGTTCGGTACGGATGAGCCGAGTCCGTAACCCGCCAGGACCAGGCCGATCGCCCAGATCGTGCCGCCGACGATCTGCCACAGGGTGAAGGTGCGTACGGGCATCTCCAGGACGCCCGCCAGCGGGTTGAGCACGGTACGCACGATCGGGACGAAGCGGGCCAGGACCACTGCCTTGGCGTGTCCGTACTTGCCGAGCAACTGCTCGGCGCGCGCCACGCCTTCGTGCAGGCTCCGGTTCTTGTACCGGCCCAGCAGCGCGCGTCCGCCGCGCCGGCCGAGGAGGTAGCCGACCTGGGCGCCGAGCAGGGCGCCGCCCACGGCAGCGAGCAACACCTGCCACAGGGTCAGATGCACCCGGTCCGAGGAGCCCGACACGCACAACAGCCCGGCGGTGAACAACAACGAGTCGCCGGGCAGGAAGAAGCCGACCAGCAGACCGGTCTCCGCGAACAACACCACGGCGATGCCCAGCGCCCCGAAGGCGGACAACAACGAACTCGCGTCCAGCACGTTCACGGCCAGGTCGGACACGGTCGACGAAGGCATGGGCGCTCCCTCCTTCGATAACGCACGATCCGGTGTCGGTCGGCCGAGGTCACGGCGGGAACGAAACGACATACCGGGCTTTATCCTCGAAACGATGCCGCATTACGGCCGGCACTCGGCCGAGAGCGCTGTGGGCCGGGCGGGTGATGCGGTGGGGGCGGGAGCCGGCGGGCCGGGCCGGGCTCGTCGGTGAACGCCGCCGATCGTGCTCCGGCGCACGCTCGCAGTGTGTCGGGCTGAGGTGAGGGCGGCTAAATTCGCTCTACGGTGCGCCCTCTTCGCCACTGTTGTTATCGATATGCCACATATTCGTGACCGATTCTCAGCCATGGCCGGCAAGTGCGCGGGCATCCGGTCCACCATGACGCACCACGACTCATCGCGGGAGAACGGCTCCGACGAACTGGCCGCGCTGGTACGGCAGGCCCGGCAGTGGAGCGAACCGACCCCGGACGGCTCGACCGAGCGCCCGCTGCTCGACCCCTCCGCGGACTCTCTCCGCGAACGTATGCGTCGCCGCCGCGCCAACCGCTCGAACGACGGCGACGCCCGGAACGGCTAGGCGGTGTCGGGGCGGATGGTGATGCCGCGACGCGGGTCCAGGGCGACGGGACGCCCGCCGCGTCGAACGCGTTGCCTCCGGTGCGCTGCCCGCCTGTCCGGCGGGGAGCACGAATACGAGCGACGGTCGCCACCGACTGTCGGTCGACGCATGCGTTTGCGGTGCTTGAAGGGTGGCCTAGATGTGTCCGGGCGTGACGAACCTGTGCACGCAGCGGTTGCACAGGAACTCGTTTCCGGGCGGCCGTGCGTGACCGCCGTCGCCGTTCGCGTCCGACTGGATCCAGGTCCAGGTTCCGATCGCGACCACCCCGAACGGTAGGCCGACGTACACGCCGAAAAAGACCGACAGGACGAGTATGGCCGCAGGCAGGAACACCCATCCGAACCACGGGGGAATCTCGGTCGACGGCCTGGGACGATCCGGTTGCCGGCTCCGATCCGGCACGACTTCGTTCGATAAGCCGCACCGGGGGCACTGGGGGAACGCCATGGCCGTACTCCTCGGATTCGTCACGTCGGATGTGTCGAACGGCAGAGCGGGGTACAGGCGGGCCCGTGCCGCGCCGTGCCGCGCCGCACACGGCGGGTATGGCGCGTCCGCGACCACCCAAGCCCAACCGCCGGCCACTTGGGGCGACCAAGAGGGAAACACTTGGCGACTTCCCACGACCGTACGTGGAACGAGGCCCCATGAGAGCTTTGGGGCATCCGGCAGGCGCGGTCAGGATCGGACCGGCGTCGGACCGGCGTCGGACCGGCGTCGGACCGGGGTCCAGTGCCGGAAATGCCAGTGCACTCGCGGGCGTTGCCGGAGTCGGGCGGCGGCCCGGACACACCCGCCACCGGCCCTGCTCGGCAGGTGCGTACGCTCGATTCGTGCCGCATTTCGAGACGACCACGCGCATTCGCGTCGCGCCCGCACGGGCTTTCGAGGCGTCCCTGGACATCGACGCCCATACCGCGTCCATGGCTTCGTCGAAAGAGCGGGCGATCGGTGGGGTGACGGCCGGCCGGATCGGACTCGGCGAGAGCGTCACATGGCGGGCGCGGCACTTCGGCGTGGTGTGGCGGATGACCTCGCGGATCACGGCGTACGAGGAGCCGAGTCGGTTCGTCGACGAGCAGGTCGGCGGGCCGTTCGCGTACTGGCGCCACGAGCACCGCTTCACCTCGGACGGGGCCGGCGGCACGGTGATGCGCGATGTCGTCGACTACGCGGCCCCGTTCGGCCCGATCGGCGCCGTCGTGGGGTGGATCGGGCTGCATCGATACATGGTCCGGTTGATCGTCGTGCGCAATGAGTATCTGAAGGACTCCCTCGAATCGACAGTGTCCGAATAGGCGTTCGACCCTCGCGTTGCCCGAGGACGTCGCGTTCGGGCATCGGCAGGCGGCTGTTGCGGCGGTATTCTCGGCTGCCGTGGTGATCGTGCCGATCGTGGACCCGGCGGGTCGGCTCCGCGCCCCGGCGGTTGTCGACGCAAGCGCGACGATCGAACGGAGTTCGGGACCATGAGTGACGAACTGGTGTCGCTGCGGCCGGTGGTCGAGGGTGACCTCCCCCTTCTCGAACGGTTTTCGACGGATCCGGAGGCGGTCGGGCCGTTCGGTTGGCAGGGCTGGGCGGATCCCGGGCGGTGGCGGCGCGAGTGGACCGAGAGCGGCTTTCTCGGGGACGCCGGAGGGCGGTTGCTGGTGGTTCGCGGGGCTGACGTCCTGGGTTTCGTGGCCTGGCGCAAAATCGTCACCTCACGCACCTCCTACTGCTGGAACGTCGGGATAAACCTGTTCGCCGAGGTGCGCGGCCAGGGCTTCGGCACCCGAGCCCAACTCCTGCTGGTGCGCTACCTGTTCGCCCACACCCAGGTGGCGCGGGTGGAGGCGGCGACCGAGGTCGACAACGTCGCCGAACAACGCGCGCTGGAAAAGGTCGGCTTCACGCCGGAAGGCGTGGCCCGCGCGTATCTCTTCCGAGCGGGTCGGTGGCGGGACGTGGTGTTCTACAGCCTGCTGAGGGACGAACTACCGTTGGACGACGAGGAGTCGACGACGCGGTAGCGGTCGGGCAGCGGCGCCGAAGGCGTCGCCCCGTTCCCCCGCTCCAGTCCCGCCCCCAACCGCCGCCTCACCACTCGCCACCCGCTGCCTACGGACGCCGCACACCAGTGGCAGCCTGCCGTCCGCCGCCGGTCGCTCCTAGGCCAGGAATGCCGGCTTGTCGATGACGTACCGCCAGGTGCCGTCGGGCTGTTGCCGGGCGATCTCGACCGATGTCCCGGTCGAGTCGATCGATCCGCCGTTCGCCGTGACGCCGGCGCCTGCTGCCGGTTCTCGTCGCGGCGGATCCGGCGCATGGCCGACTGGAACCGGAGCAGGCGGGCCGGCGTCTTCGGGGGCCGGCCGAGTTGCTGATGGAACCGCTTGATCAGGTGTGGGTGGCTCCAGCCGACCTCGACGGCGAGCCGAGCGATCGGGATACGCCCGCCGGTCCCGACCAACCGGCGCCACGCGTACGACACTTCCGGCGCGGGCCGGGGGCCCCGGTCGGCCCTTTCCAGCAGAAATCGGTCCAGCAGCGCGAACCGCTGCGGCCGGCCGGACGCCTCGCGTATCGCCTCGGCTAGATCCCGGCCCACTCCGCCGGACAGATCGCCGAAGTCCACCGCCCCGGTCACCGCCGTACCGAATACCGTGTACGCCCCCGGCGGACTCAACCTCAGCGCGACCCACTCTCGCCGCTCTACCGCACCCGCACCCGCACTCCGCGACGGGCGTCCCGCACTCCGGAAGAGGTGTCCTGTACCGGTCACGAACGCGGCCGGCCCGTCCGCGGCGGGCTCGGTGATGTTGAAGACAAGCGATACCGACGGCTCGGCCGGCACCAGCAGTGGACCGGACGAGACCGTCTCCCCGGTGCCGCTGTAGCCGCCGGCGACCAGATCCCGCACGCCGACATGGGTCGTTCCCACCACCCGCACCGAATCCGTCATGACTTCAGGTTCTCAAAGGCACCGGGTCGAAGACGGCCCCGGGACAGGGTGACCTTCCGTGCGCCCGTCCTCGGTATCGACGGCGCGGCCCGCCCGCGCGGACCCGTCGACCGTCGCGTGCGCGGGTCGAGTGTCATCGGTCATTGGGATGCCCAGGTAGGTGGGTGGCCTTTGGAGGCCCAGGCTGGTGGTCACCGGAACCCCAGCCGTGTGACCGGTGGTATTCCCGGGGCTGGGGTCGGTTCGTCGCCCGCCACCTCACCCCAGCCGCTCGCCGGCCCCCACCCGCGACCGCTGCCCCGGCCGCCTTCCGCACCGACCGGTCCGCCCCAGTCCGATCCGGCCCAGCTCCGTCCCCACCGCCACCGGCCTACCCCCTAGGGTCCCCCGCTCGCCTGGTGGGGCCGCACCGAAACGGGGCTTGAGGTTGGTTCGTTGCCACGAAGTTCCCGGTCGTCCGTCGCTCTAGCGTCGTGGCATTCGCCGCCGCCGGGCTCGGCGGGGGACCGGGCCGAGGCCGACCCAGGATGGAGGAAGCCATGACACGACGTCTGCGTCTGGACGACCTGACCGCGATTGTGCTACCGGAGCAGCCGTCGATCTCCCCCGACGGGACTCGTGTCGTCTACACGCTGGTCGGCGTCGATGCCGAGGCGGACCGTCCCGTGCGCAGCCTGTGGTGGGTGGCCACCGCCGGCGGCACCCCGCCGACGCGGCTCACCGAGGGCCCCGGCGACGGCAGCGCGGCCTGGTCGCCCGACGGTACGCGGATCGCGTTCCTGCGCGCCGCCGGCGGCCCCCCGCAGATCTGGGTCCTGCCCGTGACCGGCGGCGACCCCCGGCAGTTGACCCGCCTCCCGCTGGGCGCCGGCCGCCCGATCTGGAGCCCCGACGGCTCCCGCATCGCGTTCACCAGTGCCGTCGACACCCACGCCGTCCCCGGAGAGGACGACGCCGCCCGCGCCGCCCGGGGCCACGCGCCGCTGGTCGTCGACGCCCTGGACTACCAGGCCGACGGCGCCGGCCTGCTCGGCACCATGCGCAGCCACCTCCACGTGCTCGACCCGGACACGGGCGAGGTCACCCAGGTCACCGAAGGGGAGTGGCACGCGGGCGAGCCGGCCTGGTCGCCCGACGGCCGCCGGCTGGCCTTCTCCGCCGGCCGCGACGCCGACGCGGACATGAACAACCTGTCGGCGGCGTACGTGCTCGACCCGTCCACCCCCGACGTACCCGCCGAGCGGGTCGGCCCCGCCGACGGCATGATCGGCCCGGTCGGCTGGACCCCCGACGGCGAGGCGCTGCTCGCCGTCGGCGCCACCCACAACGGCACGGGACACGCGCGCCTGCTCCGCATCCCCCTCGCCGGCGGCCCCGTCGCCCAACTCGCCGCCTCGCTGGATCGCAACATCATGTCCGGCGGCGGCGGATACCCCGGCGCGCTGCCCCAGTTCACCGCCGACGGCCGCGAACTGCTGTTCTGCGCCCGGGAGGCCGGCGACACCCAGCTGCTGGTCCTCGACCCCGCGACCGACACCACCCGCGTGCTGGTCGGCGGTGCCAACCGCAGCGTCTCGGGCGTGTCGGTCCCGCAGACCCCCGGCCCGGTCGCCATCGTGCTGGCCACCCCGACCTCCTACGGCGAGATCGTCCTGGTCGACCCCGCCGACGGCACCGAGCGCGTACTCACCACGCACGTCGCCGACGCGTTGCCGGACGTGGAGCTGTTCACCGCCGTCGACCGCCGGTTCACCATCTCCGACGGCACCGTCGTACACGCCCGGGTGATCCGCGACCCGCAGGCGACCGGCCCCGGTCCGCTGCTCATGGACATCCACGGAGGCCCGCACAACGCGTGGGGCGGCACCGCCGACTCGATCCACCTCTACCACCAGGTGCTGGCCGAGCGCGGCTGGACCATCCTGCTGCCCAACCCCCGGGCCAGCGACGGCTACGGCGAGGACTTCTTCACCGCCGCCGTCGGCGCCTGGGGCCTCGCCGACGCCGCCGACTTCCTGGAGCCGCTGGACACCCTCGTCGCCGAGGGCATCGCCGACCCCGATCGGCTGGCCGTCGCCGGCTACAGCTACGGCGGCTACATGACCTGCTACCTGACCAGCCGCGACCGGCGCTTCGCCGCGGCGGTCACCGGCGGTGTGGTCAGCGACCTGGTCAGCATCTCCGGCACCTCCGACGCCGGCACCTTCCTCGCCCGCGCCGAATTCGGCGACATCACCTACCGCGACGAGCCCGAGCGCTACGCCGCGATGAACCCGCTGTCCCGGGTCGGCGACGTACGCACCCCGACCCTGGTCGTGCACGGCGGCGCCGACATGCGGTGTCCCGTCGGCCAGGCCCAGCAGTGGTTCAGCGCGCTGCGCGAGCAGGGCGTGCCGACCCGGATGGTGCTCTACCCCGAGGGCTCGCACCTGTTCATCCTCCAGGGCCGCCCCTCGCACCGCCTCGACTGGAACCGGCGGATCGTCGACTGGGTCGAGCAGTACGCCGGCCCCGCGGGCCGCGCCCGCCCGGCCCGCCTGGACGCCGCGCACTGGCAGCGCCGCCTGTCCACGCTGGCATCGCGTCACCAGGTCCCCGGCGCGACGCTCGCCGTCCTGCGCGTCGACGCCAACGGGCCCGACGACCTGATCGAGGCGGCCCACGGCGTCCTCAACCTGAACACGGGCGTCCCGGTCACCACCGAATCGGTCTTCCAGATCGGCTCGATCAGCAAGGTGTGGACCACCACGCTGGTCATGCAACTGGTCGAGGACGGACTGCTCGACCTGGACCAGCCGTTGGCCGAACTGATGCCGGAACTGCGGTTGTCCGACCCGGAGTTGCCCAAGCGCATCACCATGCGCCACCTGCTCACGCACTCCTCCGGCATCGACGGCGACCACTTCCCCGACACCGGGCGCGGCGACGACTGCGTGGCCCGCTACGTGGACACCCTCGTCGACGTCACGCAGGTCTTCCCGCCGGGCGCCGGCTGGTCGTACTGCAACGCGGGCTTCGTGCTGGCCGGTCGGGTGATCGAGCACCTGACCGGCAAGACCTGGGACGAGGTGTTGCGCGAGCGGCTGAGCACCCCGCTCGGGCTGACCCGTACCGTCACGCTGCCCGAGGAGGCGCTGCTGCTCAGCGCCGCGGTCGGACACCTCTCCGAGGGCGGCGGCGCGCCGACCGTGGCGCCGGTGTCCGGGCTGCCCCGCTCCCTCGGACCGGCCGGCCTGATCTCCTCCACCGCGGCCGAACTCCTGGCGTTCGCCCGGCTGCACCTGACCGACGGCCTCGCCGCCGACGGCCGCCGACTGCTCGCCGCGCAGTACACGACCGCGATGCGCGAGCGGCAGGTGGACGTACCCGACACCGCGTTGACCGGCACCACCTGGGGCCTGGGCTGGCGCCTGTGGGCGGTGGACGGACAGGAACTGTGCGGCCACAACGGCGGCACCGTCGGCCAACTCGCCTTCCTCCAGGTGCTGCCCGAACACGGCCTGGCACTGGCGCTGTTGACCAACGGCGGGCAGGCGGAGGAGCTTTCCGAGGAGCTGTTCGCGGAGATCCTCACCGAGGCGGCGGGCATCGCCCCGGCCGAGCCGTTCGCCCCGCCCGCCGAGCCGCCGGCCGTGGACGTGGACCGCTACGTCGGGGTCTACGAACGCGCCGCACAGCGCGACGAGGTGTCGGTGACGCCCGACGGTCTGCTGCTCCGCCGCGAGCTGACCGGGCCACTGGCGGACACCCTGCCCGACGCGGTCACCGAACTGCGGATGGTGCCGGTCGCGGAGGACGTGTTCGCGGTACGCCTGCCCGGGTCGCCGATCTGGCGTCCGCTCATCTTCGCCTCCTTCGGCACCGGCGGGCGCTTCCTGTACCTGGGTGCTCGGATCAGTCCGCAACGGGACTGACCCGACCGCCCACCCCACCGCGTTTCCCCCGTGACGCGGTGCCGTCGGCCCCCAGCCTCGTTTCCCGTCCGAGGCAGGGGGCCGATTTCGTGCGCGCCCCGCCGGCGCGCCCCCGCGCCGCCCTCATTCGATCGGCCGCCCCATCGGTGCGGCCACCCGGGTGAGGGCACCCTCGGAGGCGCGCCGAACCATGGCGGCATGCCCGTTTTGCATGAGTATGGGCCGGGCGACGCGATCGGCGCGCCGCGTGCGGGGCGGCCAAGGAGTACCACGATGGACGAGTTGACCACCCGGGTCGACGGGATGCTCGACGACCTCTGCGCCGAGCTGCGGCGGCTCACCCGGATCCCGTCGATCGCCTTCCCCGGCTACCCGCCGGAGCCGGTGACCGAGGCCCACGACCTGGTGGTCGACCTGCTGCGGGACGCCGGCGTACGGGACATCGCGGCGCTGCGGCTGCCGGACACCTCCCCGGTGATCACCGGCCACATCCCGCCGCCGCACCCGGACGCGCCGACCGTGCTGCTCTACGGGCACTACGACGTCCAGCCCGCCGGCGACGAGGCGTTGTGGACGACCACGCCGTTCGAGCCGACCGACGTCGACGGGGCGATCCATGGACGCGGGGTGGCGGACGACAAATCGAACCTGATCGTGCACGTCGGCGCGCTGCGGGCGTTCGACGGCCGGCCGCCGGTGGGGATCCGGATCGTGTTCGAGGGCCAGGAGGAGTACGGCAGCGACTTCGACGACTACCCCCAGGCACACCCGGACGAATTCGCCTGCGACGCGATGGTGATCGCCGACATGGGCAACATCCGCCCCGGCACCGGCACGCTTACCGTGGCGCTGCGCGGGGTGGTCGAGGTGATCGTCGAGGTGCACACGCTCGAAGAGGCCAGGCACAGCGGCAACTTCGGCGGCGCCGCACCGGACGCCCTCCTGGTGCTGCTGCACGCGTTGGCCGCCCTGCACGACGCGAAGGGCGACGTCGCCGTGCCGGGCCTGCGCCGCGAGCAGTGGGGGGGCGGCGGGTGGAGCGAGGAGGAGTTCCGTCGGCTGGCCGGAATCCGCGACGGCATGCCGCTGATCGGCACCGGCAATCTCGGCTCGCGCCTGTGGTCCGGCCCCGCGATCACGGTGACCGGACTGGACGCGCCCTCCGTCGAACGCGCGGCGTCCGCCGTGGTGCCCTCCGCGCGGGCCAAGCTCAACATGCGCTGCCACCCCGCCCAGGACCCGGCAGAGGCACAGCGGCTCCTGATCGAATTCCTGGAAGGACTGCGGCCGTTCGGCGTACCGCTGACGGTGACCCAGGCGGGCGCGCCCGGTTCGGGGTTCGCGGCGGCCACCGACGGGGTGGCCTACGCCGCCGCGCACGAGGCGCTGCGCACGGCGTGGGGCGAGGATCTCGTACACGCGGCGGCCGGCGGGTCCATCCCGCTGGTCAACAGCCTGGCGGCGGCCCAACCCGGCGCGGAGATCCTGCTGTTCGGGGCGCAGGACAGCATGTGCAACCTGCACGGGCCCAACGAGCGGGTCCTGGTGAGCGAACTGCGCGACGCGGTGGTCGCGGAGGCGGCCTTCTTCACGGCGTACGCCGAGCGGTTCCGGCGCGGATAGCGCGCCCGCGTCGCCGCCGGCTCGACCCCGACGCGGACAGCGCCCGCATCGCCGCCGGCTCGATCCCGATGCCCATCGAACCACCAGCAGCCGCGAGGAGCAGCGCGTGAGCACCGACCAAGCCCCGCCGACCGAGGCCGAGGACGAAACACCCTCGCCGAAGCGCGGGTTCCGCTTTCCCAGCGCGCTGACGGTATTGGCGATCGTGACGATCGCGGTCTGGGCACTGGCGTTCGCGATCCAGGCGGGCGAGTACCGGCGCGGCGACGACGGCAAGCCGGTCGCGGGCAGCTACCACCACACCAAGTCGCCCGAGGACTTCGTCCAGCGGCTCAACGACCTGTTCCTGTCGCCGGTCAACGGCCTGTACGGGATCAAGGACGGGCAGAGCGGACAGGTCGCGCCGGACAACTCCGGCGATCTGTACGGCAGCGCGGCGGTGTTCCTGTTCGTGCTGGCGATCGGAGCGTTCATCACGGTGGTGTTCGCCACAGGTGCGCTGGATCGGGGCATTGCCCGGCTGGCGCATCGGCTGCGCACACGTGGCGCGGTGTTGATCGTGGCGATCATGACGGCGTTCTCCATCCTCGGTTCGGTGGAGGGATTCGCCGAGGAGACGCTCGGGTTCTACGGCCTGATCGTGCCGTTGATGCTGGCACTGGGCTACGACCGGATGGTGGCCACCGGCACGATCATCCTGGGCGCCGGCGTGGGCGTGCTGTGTTCGACGGTGAACCCGTTCGCGACCGGCGTGGCCTCGTCGGCGGCGGCGATCTCACTGGGCGACGGCATCGTGCTCCGGTTGGTCATGCTGGTCGTGTTGACGGCGGTGACGATCCTGTACGTGGTGCGGTACGCGCGTCGGGTCAAGGCCGATCCGTCCCGCTCGATCGTGGGTTTCCTGCCGGGGGACCGCGAACAGGCGCAGGCGGCGGCGACCGGCGCGGAACCGGAGCCGTTGACCCGGACGCACCAGATCGTGCTGGTCGCGGTGACGATCACGTTCGTGTTCATGATCTTCTCGATCATCCCGTGGGCGCAGGTCCTCACGGGCGACGCCGACGCCACTCCTTACGGGTGGGAACTCGACTGGTCCTTCGCCCAGTTGGCGGCACTGTTCATCGTGGCGGCGGTCCTCGTCGGGCTGTTGGCCCGGATGGGCGAGAAGAAGTTGTCCGAGACGATCATCCAGGGCGCGGCCGATTTCGTCTCGCCGGCGCTGATCATCATGCTGGCCCGCGGGGTCACCGTGATCATGAACAACGCGCAGGTCACCGATACCGTGCTGCACTCGATGGAGAGCACGGTCGCGGATTCCACCTCGGCCGTGTTCGGCCTGCTGATCTACGCGGTCAACCTGCCGCTGGCGTTCCTGATCCCGTCCACGTCGGGGCACGCGACGCTGGCCATGCCGATCCTGGCGCCGCTGGCCGATTTCGCCGATGTGCCGAGGGCGCTGGTGGTCACGGCGTGGCAGGCGGCGTCGGGGTGGATGAACCTGTGGGTGCCGACGACGGCGGTGATCATGGGTGGGGTGTCGCTGGCCAAGGTGGGCTACAACCAATACCTGCGCTTCGCCGCGCCGCTGTTGGCCATCCTGTTCGTCCTGATCTGCGCTTTCGTCGCGTTGGGCTCGGGCCTGTCCTGACCCCCGGGCCTGCGCACCGGCCGGAGGCGCGTGTCGGGCGAGGTCCGGCCGGTGCGGTGGGCGATTCAGTCCCGGAGGCCGGCGAGCCAGGTGGTCAGGAGGCGGTTGACCTCGTCGGGGCGCTCCTGCTGGATCCAGTGGCCGCAGCCGTCCAGGATGTGGGAGGAGACCAGGCCGGGGAGGGTGGTCGGGTAGGCGTCGATGGCGTCGGCCATCCAGGTCGTGGAGGCGTCCAGGCCGCCGCCGATGAACAGGGACGGCTGCTTGATCGGGGCGCCGGCGTGGTGGGCGAGGTCGGCCCAGTCGCGGTCCATGTTGCGGTAGCGGTTGAGCGCTCCGGTGAGGCCGGTGCGCTCGAACTCCGCGGCGTACACGTCGAGATCGCCCTCGGTCAGCCACGCGGGCCGGCCGCCGCCGGGGAAGCGGTCGCGCAGCCGGCCGCCGGCACGGGCCACGAAGTGCGGGTCGGGCGCGCCCTGGGCGGGCATGGTGTCGGCGGACAGGGCCGCGTAGAAGCCCGCGAGCCAGCCCCGGACGTCGGGCTCGATCTCCGCTTCGGCTCGACCGGGCTCCTGGAAGTACGAGACGTAGAACTCCTGATCGCCGCCCATGCGCGCGAAGACGTCGGTGGGGCGGGGGCCGCCGGGCGGCGCGTAGGGCACGCTCAGGAGCGCGACGGCCCGGAAGACCTCGGGGTGGAGCAGGGCGGAGGCCGCCGCGATGTTGGCGCCCCAGTCGTGCCCGACGACGACCGCTTGCTCCTCGTCCAGGGCGCGCACCAGGGCGACGTTGTCCGCGACCAGGTCGAGCATCCGGTAGGCGTCGGTGGCGGCGGGTTTGGAGGAGCGGCCGTAGCCGCGAACGTCGAGCGCCACCGCCCGGTAGCCCGCCGCGGCGAGGGCCGGGAGTTGGCGGCGCCAGGAGTACCAGGACTCGGGGAAGCCGTGGATGAGCAGGATCAGCGGTCCGGTGCCCTGCTCGACCAGGTGCAGGCGCCCGGCGGGGGCCTCGATGGTGCGGTGGCGCGGGTCGGCGGACGGCGCGGGGTGGTGCATCGCTTCTCCTCGGGTCACGGGCGGCTTCTCGGGTCACGGTCGGCCGCGGTCACCTCTCGATCATGCGGGGCGGCGGGTGTGCGGAGCGAACGGCGTTGACATCCTGGCAAACTTGAAGGTCAGGGACGGAGGCGACACGGGCGGAGGGAGCGGGATGGCGGAGTCGCAGTCACACTCGGAGACGGAGTCGGGAGGGGCAACGGGGCCGGGACCGGGGTCGGGTATGGACGACGGGGTGGCCGACGCTCTGGTGGCCATGGGCCCGCGCTTGCGGATCGCACGCGAGCGGCGCGGTGCCACGCTGACCGGTGTCGGCCGCGCGACCGGCATCGCGCCGAGCACGCTGTCCCGAATCGAGAACGGCCGGCGCAGGCCGACCCTGGAGGTGCTGCTGCGGCTCGCGAAGGCGTACGACGTCGGCCTCGACGAGCTGGCCGGCACCGCAC
The DNA here is from genome assembly GCF_002024165.1 of Embleya scabrispora. Classification (NCBI taxonomy): domain Bacteria; kingdom Bacillati; phylum Actinomycetota; class Actinomycetes; order Kitasatosporales; family Streptomycetaceae; genus Embleya; species Embleya scabrispora. The sequence continues at coordinate 1,107,770 of NZ_MWQN01000003.1, read as the reverse complement.
CCGCCGGCGCGGCCGGACCACGCCCCGCGACGCCGCAGCGTGCCGGCGACGACAAGGCGGTGTTGCCGCTGACCCGCTACGTCGGCGGCCTGCACGCCCACAAACACGTCCTGCCGGCGGCCGACGCCCCGCCCGCGCGGCCCCGGCAGGTCTCCCACGACGGATACGAATGGTTGTGCGTCCTGTACGGGCGCCTGTGGTTGGCCCTCGGCGACCAGGACCTCGTACTGACCGCCGGCGAGACGGCCGAGTTCGACACCCGCACCGCACACGGAGTCGCGAACGCCGGCCCCGGCGGCCCGGTCGTATACCTGATCATGTTCGGCCCCCAGGGCGAACGCCTGCGCCCACGCACCCCGTTGCCCGACCGAGGCCCCCGGTAGCGCGACACGGTCCGGCTCGTCCAGGTCACCGCAAGCCGCCGCCGCTTCTTCCAACTCGCCCTTTTTCAAAGGAAGTTGGCTGCCGTGGCGCCGAGATCGGGCCACTCCGGCGCACGGTCTCGGGTGTCCTGTTCGGGTTGTTCGGATGACCTCGGGATGTATCCGCCGGGTCGGAGGTGGGACCGGTTGGCCGAAAACCGGTGGAAGGGCACTCGAAATCGCGTTCGAAGTGGCCTTGGAGACGTCAAGTGATCGCGGGCGCCGGTGACACCAAGATCGTCACTATTCGAATTTTTTGTCTGAATTCCTCGCTGTGGCGGATGTTCCGGGAGGGGATTCTGTGACCCGTGGGTATACGCCCACGCCGTCGCGGGTCCACGAGGGATGTTCCCCTGGGCCCGTTTCGTACGCGGGCGCACATGGTCGCGGGACGTGGCGGTGTTCGTGTCATCTCGAGCGTCCCCCGGAAGGGTATACGCGCGAAGAGTGAGAGAAGGAGAGGAACTTCGATGTCTCATGGACGTCGGTTAGCGCGGTTATCGACCGCGCTGCTCGTGACAGTGGGAATCGCCGGAACGGGGGTCGCCGGAGCCGGCGCATCCGGATCGGCCGCCGCGGTGGCGCGCACTTCGGTGTACGTTGACGGCGGCGTGCTGCACGCGACCTCGGCGGGAGCGGTGGACAACATCGTCACCGTCACCGGATCCGCATCCGGCTGGACCGTGTCGGACTCCACGCCCGGTGGCGGCGTGACGGTCGGGAACGGCTGCACGACCAACGCCTCCGGAGCGGCCGTCTGCCAGAGCGCCAACTTCACCTCGGTCGTCGTCGACCTCGGCGCCGGAGACGACATCGTGCAGCTGACGGGTACGGCAGGCGTGAACTGCCGCGTGAGCGGCGGCGCGGACGACGACATCGTGAACGCGTCGCGCTGTGCGCTCGACGGCGGCGCGGGGGACGACGTCCTCTACGCGAAGGTCGGCACCGTCACCCGAGGTGGCGACGGTGACGACGCGATCGTCGTGTACGACCCCACCTCGACCGCGCCGCGCGAGGTCTTCGGTGGCGCCGGTCGTGACGAGATCGCCTTCACCGCGGCCACCGGTTCGGTGACGGTGACCCTGGACGACGTCGCCGACGACGGCCAGAACGGCTACGCGAACATCAACGTGCACTCCGACGTCGAGAACGTGCGCGGCGGTCAGTACAACGACGTCCTCACCGGCAACGCCGCCGACAACGCACTGCGCGGCGCCGCCGGCGACGACCTGCTGATCGGTGGCGGCGGGAACGACACGCTGGAGGGTCACGCCGGGAACGACATCCTCAAGGGTGAAGCCGGCGTCGACGCCCTCTTCGGCGGCACCGGCATCGACCAGTGCGACGTCGGCCTCGACGGCGGCACTGTCTCCGCCGACTGCGAGTCGTGAGCCGGTAGTTGCGAGTCGGTAGTCGGTAGTCGGTAGTCGTACGAGGAGTACGACTGCCCACTCTTCGAACCGGTGTTCCGTTCAGTCGAACACGGCATCTTCGCTTGGTCGCACCGACACCCCGGGCCCAGGGTGTCGGTCGATCGCGGTTACGCTCCGATCGCCGCCTCACCGAGGTTTGCGCTTTTGGTTGCGGGGTGGCCGGTGCGAGGTTCAGCGGGTGCGGCCTCCTGCGCTGCCCGCGGCTTGGGGACTTCGTCGGACTGGAACGTGGCGAAGTCGGTGTGGACCTGCTCGACGGCTTCGGGGTACGCCTGCCGTTTGGCGTGCTCGGCGAGTGCCCGGTGAATGCCGGCGACGGACGGGCTTTCGCCTTTGCGCTTGCCGGTGGGGATGATCGGGTCGGGCTGGATCTGCTCGACCGACTCGCCGTTCGCGCGGCGCCGCAGGACGGTGTGGAGTATGTCGTCGGTGATGACGGGCGGCCGGCCGCCGTACTTTCCCCTGCGGGCCGCGGTGTCGAGCCCTTCGAGCGTGGATTTGCGGATGTTCTCGCTCGGTCTCGGCCATCGCGGCGAAGAAGCCGAACAGCAGCTTGCCGGGTCCGACCCGGATGTCCGCGCTCGGCAGGTTGGGGTCGATCGCCGCGGGGACCGCCTTGCCGGGCCGCCACGGCTGTCCGGGCCCCGTGGTGCCGTCCTCGGCCGCGCCGGTCTGCGGGTGGTTCGCAGCGAATGAACGGGGAAGCGATGGGCGGCAGGAGTCTGACTCGAACCGAGGCCGAGCGGCGCGCGAGGCTGCTGACGGTCGAGCGGTATGACGTGGCCGTCGATCTTTCGGAGTTGACGACCGGTTCGCGGGTTCGGTGCGAATCGACGATCACTTTTGCGTGTCACCTGCCGGGAGCCGAGACCTTTGTCGATTGTGCGGCGGCGGTTGAGAGCGCCACGCTCAACGGGGTCGTGCTGCGGTCGGCTGTCGAGGGCCGGATCGCGCTGACCGATCTTGCCGAGCGCAACGTCCTCACGGTGGTCTCGGCGACAGAGTGCTCGGCCGATGTCCAGGGCGTGCACAAGGCGGTCGACCCCGCCGACGGCGAGACGTATGTCTACACCGATTTCGCTCCCGACTACGCCCGGTATGTATTGGCCTGCTTCGATCAGCCGGACCTCAAGGCGCCGTGGGCGTTCACCGTGACCGCTCCTGCCGGCTGGCGGGTGTTGAGCAACAGCGGGGACCCTCAGATCGAAGAGCTCGGCTCGGTGCGGCGCTGGACCTTCCCGCCGACGCCACCGCTGGCGGCGTACAACACCGTGATCAATGCGGGCCCGTACTACGAATTGCGTCGTCGCGGAGCCGGCCATGATCTCGGGCTCTTCGCCCGGCAGTCACTGGCTTCGATCCTGGACCGGGACGCCGACGAACTGTTCACCCTGACCACCCGGGGACTCGAGTTCTTCGCCGGCAAGTTCGGCATGCCGTTTCCGCAGCATAAGTACGACCAGGTCTTCACGCCCGAGTTCCCCGGCGCGTTGGAGAACTTCGGCTGCGTCACCTGGATGGACTGGTTCCTGCGCAGGAGCACACCGACCAGGGCGGAGTGGGACATCTTCTCGCGGTACCTGCTGCACGAACTCGCGCACATGTGGTTCGGCAACATCGTCACGATGCGCTGGTGGGACGACCTGTGGCTGAACGAGGCGTTCGCGGAGTTCGCGAGCAACTGGGCCGCCGTGAGCGTGACGTCGTACACCGACGCCTGGACGGCACATCTGGCCGGCGAGAAACTCAGAGCCTATTTCGTGGACCAGGGACCGACGACGCACCCGATCCGCCGGCAGGTCCGCGACGTCTCCGAGGCGAAAGCGACATTCGACGCCATCACCTATCCCAAGGGCGCGTCCGTCCTGCACCAGCTGATGACCTATGTCGGCGAGGCCAACTTCTCCGCCGGTCTCACCAGCTACTTCGCCACGCATGCCTGGGGCAACACCACGCTGCATGACCTGATCGACGCGGTCGCCGACGCCGGCGGACGCGACCTCGACCAGTGGCGCGCGGGATGGCTGGAAACAGCGGGCACCGACCGGCTGACTCTCGACCACGATGCAGACGGGTTCGCCCTGGTCGCTCGGGGTCCGGATGGCCGCCCACGCCCGCATGTGCTTGCCGTCGGCGCCTACGAGCGTTCCGGGGACCACCTCGAGCGCATCGCACTCGTCGAAGTCGAGGTGGCGGGCGAACGAACCCGGCTCGACCTGCCGGCAGGAGCCGACCTGTATCTGGTCAACGACGAAGATCTGACCTTCGCCTCGACGAGACCCGACGCCACGACCAGAGACGCGTTCTTCCGCAACGCCGCCCGCCTGCCCACCGCGACCGCGCGGGGTGTCGCCGTCACCACGGCCTGGGACATGCTGATCAACGGCGAAGCGACAGCCGCCGAGGCCGTGCAGTGCCTGACTGGAGTGCTCGCTGTCGAGACGTCCGCGTCGGTGATGGAGCCGTATCTCGACCTGGCCGTCGAGGCCGCAGATCTGTGGAGCCCGGAATCGGAACGGGACGAGCTGCTGCGAGCCGTGGCGGCGGTGTGCCGCAGCCTCTCCGGCGCCGGCGCCTTCCGTAAAGCGGCGTTGCGTGGCTTCGCCCGCACTGCGTGCGGACTGGAGGAGGTTGCGTGGCTCCGGACCGAGGCCGGGGAAGACATCGATCTCCAGTGGCGGGCAATGGTTCGCGAGGCTCAGCTCGGCAGCCCGACCGCAGCCGAGGCACAGGCTCTGCTCGACCGCGACCCGGATCCCGACGCATGGATCAGCAGACTCCAGGTCCGCGCGGCCACCCCGGACGCGGCCGAGAAGAAAGCAGTCTGGCAGACGCTGGCGACGGACCGCGCGGTGCCTCTCGCTTCGGTCCACTCAGTCGCGACGCTGTTCTGGAGCTCCGGTCAGGACGACTTGCTCAGGCCCCACACGGAGGCCTACCTCGATCTCGTGGCAACCATCCACCGCAGCGGAACCCAGCAGGCGACGATCTACACCAAAAGCCTCTTCCCGCTGTTCGCTATCGACCCGACTTTCGTGGAACGAGCGGAAGACCTGGCGGCACAGGCCATCCCGGTCGTCCGGACGAACCTCCTGGACCGGGCCGACCGGATGCGCCGCATACTGCGCTCCCGCGGCTGAAGGCTTTCCAACCCGGTCCACAGCTCGATCTGCAATTCCTCGATGCCGGTGAGAATCCATGTCACAGTGATGCTCTGTTCTTGGTGCCGAGAAGCGAAGCCGTCCTCGCTCAGGAGCACCTGCTGACGGCTTCGACGCGTGGGGACGGGGGTGCCGTGCCGGACATCGCTTTCGAGCCACGGGGTGACGGGACGATCCGGAACTCCGCGCGGTGTCCATCCCACTGGGCGGGCTTGAACAGGTAGGTCGAGTCCTCCGGGGAGCCTTCCGGAGTGGGTCGGGAGTTTCCGGCGGGTGGTGGCATGTGGGTGACGGAGGTTCACGAACCCGGATTGGGTGGGGTGCCGGAGCCTTTGGCGTGAGGGAAAACCGCAGGTCAGCGTGGGGGACGGCTGTTTCCGGTGCCTCTGGATCCGGTTTCGGACCCTGCTGGGTACTTCCGGTCTCTTCGACGGCCTCTGGAGGGTGCAGCGTCCGAAGCCGAGTTCGATTGGGCAGTTTCGGTCTTCTCAGCCGGTGTTGAGGAGGCCCGAGCGCACGAAACCGGCGCTCGGCGCCCGACTTTTCGCCCTGACACCACGAAACCGCAGGTCACCGAAACGCGAAGCCCACGCCCACCCGTCGCGATCCGGTTTCGAACCCCAACTCCCCTCCAGACGCCCCCGAAACGCCCCGGCCCACTCGGGAAGGTTCCCCGGAGGACTCGACCCGACCCACCTCCCTGCCCCTGCTGCCAGCCGGTTTTCGCCGACCAACACGTCCGCCTCGCCGGGAACTTCGAGTCTCGGAGCCCCGAACGCCGGCGGCGGCCCATCATCGACTCGGACAGACCCCGTACCGGCACTCCGTGACCAAAAGCGCAAACCTCACTGGTCGGCGTCGGACTGCGTTGCTGCCTTTTCCGCGATGCGGCGTTCGGCGTCGGCCCAGTTGACGGGGAGGTCGCCGACCTCGACGTTCCAGAAGACGAAGGTTGACGTCTTCATCGTCGGGCGCATTGCGGTCACGATGCTGCGGTGCGGATCGGTGCCGTTGAAGGTCATGAGCGACTGGCGGTTGTCCCATGCCGAGAGAGTCAGGAAGGTGCGCTTGAAGGGGCGGGCGATCAGGGAGGCGCCGAGGCAGCCGGGGGCTCTCTTGACCTGGCGCCAGGCGGCGAGCGATTTGGTGAAGAAGCGTGGTACGTCCTTGAGGCTGCGTACTTCGAAACGTGACGCCATGATCAGGGCGGATGTGGCTTGCCCGGGTGCGTTGGGAACGGTCCACGGCAGAGTGGGCACGAAAAGCCTCCAAGATCGCTGAAGTTGGCAGGAGCCGGGAGAATACGCGTTCGACGGCTCCGGCCGCGACGGGGGTGCGTGTTCGGGCCTACGAACCGATCCGGCACCCGGCGGCAAGGAGGGCAACTCACCGCGCTGCGTGCGATGACGCTCTCCGCCGCCGTGTCCGGGCCGGCCGTCGCGGCGGTGGTGCTCACCGCGACCGTTCAGGCGTGCCGGGACGAGGACCGGCTGCGATTCTGCTACACCACCAGGGGTTTCGCGCTCACGGAGTGTGAGGTCCGGGAGCGGGGCGCCCGCTTCATGCGCGCCGGGAACACGGCACGAGACTGACGGGACGTCAGGACCGCAGCGATGCGGTGAGGGCTGTCCACGAGGCCGCTCCGAATATGAGGTGACCTATGCGCACGTTTTTGCTGTCGCGGACGGGCACGATGGCCGGGACGTCTCCGGAGACCTCGACACAATTGCCGCCCGTCCCGTTGCTGAACGACGACCTACGCCAAGTCACGGCTTTCACGTCGGTGCTCATCACGGTGCTCCTTGATTGCCCTGCGGATCAGCGCCGCCGACTGTTCTGGGGACAGTGCGTTCGCGCTCACACGATCGTACGAGCGCCTGCGCTGGGCAACTTCCGGAGGATCGACAATCAGTGTGCCTGTGTCGTGACCCTCGATGTAGGCGACGGTCGAGTCGTCCGACATCCGGAGCAGCACGAGTGGGCCGCCGAGCGCCGGATGGCCGCCCGCCGAGAACGGAAGCACTTGAATCGTGCAGCGGCTGGAATCGATGTGTGGCAGTAGGGCCGCGAGTTGTTCGCACATGCACTCTCGACCACCGAGCGGGCGACGGATGGCGCCTTCGTCGATGATGGCCCAGAAATGCAGGGCGTTCGGCCCACGCATGTACTTCTGCCGTTCGAGCCGACCGTTCTTCAAGACCATGATGTCGTGCTCTTCGGCTTCGGGGTTGCATGCCCTGATCAACGCTTCCGCGTATGCCGGTGTCTGAAGCAAGCCCGGGATCGTCTGTACCGAGTACTCCCGGAACTCGAGAGCCAGCGCTTCGAGACGCATGAACTCGTGGTACTGGTCCGGCACATCGAAGTGAACCAACCCGTAGAGCCGTTCGAGCAGACCACCTGTCGCCAGCGCGATGTCCAACTCGGCCGGCAGCGCCGGCGGAATGGTGCACGCGGCGCGCTCGACATCGGAGAGCACGCTCTTGGAACTGCCGACGATGTCGGCGAGCCGAGCCAGTGACATGCCGGCGGCCTCTCGGCGCCGTCGCATTTCCGCGCCGAAGAAGTGCCGTCCCGACCGGTCCGGCGTCAGGTCGTGACTTTGGAACGTGCCCACGGAGCTGCTGTCCCCCTTACGGGTGCCATTTCCCGTCCGGGCCCACATTCCGGACGGGGCGTGGCTTCACACGCTAGTCATCCATGACGACGCTGTCAGGGAGTGGCCGAATCTCCACCCACGGCAACGAGAGGCCGAATCATGCCTACTTTCGAAATGGCTCCAGATAACTATCCCGAGAGCCCACACGACTGGACCACGGACCACGTGGCCCGCTTCTGGGCCGCCAACAGCAAGCGCGCCGTCCGGTGCGAACTGTCCGGACGCATCGGGACGTTCGCCGCCGTCATCAACCTCCAGGCGTTCGTGCGGTTGCCCGGTGGCACCGAGTTCCGGACGCACTGCGGGCACCTGCGGGTGTTGGAGGACGAGGTGGCCGCGTCCGTATTCGGAACCGTCGGGGTGATCCCTGATGTATCGCGAGGGTGACTGGGTCGAGCCTGCCGATGAAACCGCCCGCGAGGTGCGTCACCCTGGCCAGATCCTGATGGCGCAACCCCTTCCGGACGGCGGCCAGAAGCTCACCGTGCAGCCCCGTGGCGGCCGGGTCGCCTGGGTCATGCCCTCGGGCGACGTGCGCCGGATCCCGCCGCCGCCCAGGGCCGACCGCATCGGGGTTGGCGACACGGTGAAACACGGCAACGACGGCCTGCGCCGAACCCACCCGCCCGGAACGATCGAGCACATCGATCCGGGCACCGGCGATGCCCGCGTGCAACCCTTCGACCCGGCCCAACCCACCTGGACGGCCTCACTCATCCTCCTCGTACCGGACGACGGCGTCTGGTTCCCGAGCGACGGCGCTCCACCCGCCAGATCCCGCCCGTTCCCCATCCCACCCGGCACCCCCGCCCCACACGCATACGGGTGCTACCGACTGTGAACCGGTTTCTCGGAATTGCGCGACGGTGTGCCCCCCCGCCGGTGCCGTCGCCGAGGGTGAAATCGCAGTTGTGGAGCACAAATCATGTGACGGCGGTTCGCCCGCGTCGAAGCAAAACCGGGAGAATGCGGTGCACTTCGCATACTCGATGACGTGTTGCAGGCTGAACGCGTCGTCCACGGCGACCGGCACGGCCACGCAGGTGCGATCGGAATCCCCCGAATCCGTACGGCCGCTACGAACATTCCACGCCGGCGCCCCTCGAGCCCCATGAGGAACGGCTTACTGGATGTTCAAGGCGATGGGGTGGCCCGGGTCGTCGGGGCAGACGAACACGCGGAGTTCGCCGAAGCGGCCGACGTGCAGGGACGGATCCCCGCCGCTGTCCATCGTCAGAAGCAGTTGCATGCGGCGTCCGCAATCCGTTCCGGAACAGGTGATGCGCTGGAGGTCGGTGAGGTGCCACGACGGCCAACCGCCGACTTTCCATCCGTCCAGGCAGGCGAAGTCGTCGTGGTAGTCCCACTCCTGATCCTCGCACCAGGCTTCGACGACGTCCCGAAGGTCCTCCGGAAGCTCGTCGTGCTCGGGGAAGTCCGGCGCCTCGACCGGGCTCAGCGTGCACGGCCGCGGGATGTACCCGTCCGCCGCCCGCCGCGGCTGCTGCGGCGTGGCCGGTGTGAGCCCTACCTCGGCGCTGCGCCGCCATCGCAGTTCGAGTCGCGGGCCGCCGTACGGGTATCCGCCCGCCACGTCCTCGCGGTCGTGGTCGTTCGGACACCACAACACCTGGAGCAGGTCCGTGTCGCGTCCCTCGAACACGCGAGGGGCGTCGCACGCGCGCAACTGCATCACGGGCACCATCGCCACGGGATCGGTGCACGGGTCCGGGCGGGTCGAGATCCGTTCCCACGTGCGCATGTCCAAGGCGCTCGCACCGTTCATGATGCGCTCCTGTGCCGCCGCCTCCTCGTGCGTGACGACGTTGTGTGCGCCGGTGCCATTGCGTGCGCGTGCCTTGCGGGCCTCGTCCATCTCCTGCCACTCTCGGCGTTCCGCCGCACTGAGCGGGTCGCGGTGGTAGACCCAGTGACCGAGGGAGCACTCCGGCCAGGGTTCGCCGGTGGGCCACAACAGCGGCCCGCCCACACCGCTGGCACCCGCGTCGGGCACACCGCTCGCCGGATTCAGCAACACCGCGACTCGGGCGAGGTCACCCAGCCACGGGAACTGCGCCACCAACGCCTCGACTTCGGAATGTAGGTGCACGCCGAAAACACTACCGACCCGTATCCGTCACCCCTGAGCCCGCCTTACGGTTGTTTCCCCCGAACCGAGATGTTGGATCCGCGGTATGCGCGACCAGGCGCGGTCGTACGCTGGTCGGCAAACTCATGGGGGATGTATGCACGGCATCATCGTGGTACCGCCGGGATGTACGAGCCGCCAGGACCAGGTGGGTCTCGTTCCCGGTGAGCGGTTGGTTTTCGGTCGAGAGGCCGAGTTTTTGGGTCACAGCCACCGTCTGGTGCTCGCTCACCAGGGAGTGTCCAGGTTGGCGGGGGAGATCACGGCCGTGGGCGCGTTCTGGACGTTGAGCAATCTCAACCGCCGGCAGACCTATGTCGTGGAGAATCCGGAGGGGGCGGGTGAGCACATCAAGCTCGCCCCCGGCCGCCTGGACGCGCCCATTCCCTTCGAGTTCTCGCGCATTCTCTTACCCGCGGCGGACGAACTGCTGGCCGTCGAGGTGTGGGCGCCTCGTCACGACTACCTGGGCTCGGAGCCTTGGGAGCCGCAGGGCGCCACCACGGTTGCGGCCTTCTGCCTTGATCGCAGCAAACGTTACTTCGCGGTTTTGGTCGCGCTGTGTGAGCCGCGACTGCGCGACACGCCGGCGCATACCGCGTTGCCGACGTCCGAGGAGATCGTGCGGCGACTGCGTCCCGGGTGGCCCGCGGCGAACCGTGCGACGGTTCAGTGGAACATCAACTACCTCGCCGTGAAGCTGCGTTTGCGGCCGCCGCGCGAAAGCGCGGAGACGGGTCCGCGGCGCAACGGCATCAAGGAGTCGTTGGTCGCGGTCGCGTTGCGCTTCGATCTGGTGCGGGAAGAGGACTTGGCCCTGCTCGGTGAGGCTGCCGGCGTCGGAGGGGAGCGGTGACCGGGCAGCAGCCGCGACCGAGCACCGTGGCCGTGCCCGTGGGGTACGAGGTCGGCTCCTGGCGGGTCGAACGCCTTTTGGGGTCCGGCGGGTTCGGCAGTGTCTACACCGCGCGTCGGACGACGGCGGTCGAACCGCGCCGGGCCGCGCTCAAGTTCCTGCCCACCGGTACTCGCACACCGCGACAACTGCGGCACCTGCGGGACCTGGCGGAGCGTGAGATCGAGGTGCTGCGCCGGGTGCGCGCGCCTCGGCTCATCCGCATGCACGAGGTGCTCACTGTCGACGACCCGGATCTCCCCGACCTCGACGGCGCCACCGTTCTGGTGCTGGACCATGCCGAAACCTCGCTGGACCAGGTCCTCACCCGGACACCGCGGCCCCCGTCCGCGCCGGCCCTGCTCACCCAGATCTGCGAAGGGCTGGTGCAGTTGCACGGGGCCGGTTGGGTGCACGGCGACCTCAAGCCCGGCAACGTGCTGGTGATGGCGGACGGCACCATCCGGCTGGCCGACTTCAACATGGCAGCCCAGTTGGAGGGTACCCACGCCTACGCACCCGGCTTCGCCACGCCCGACTTCACGCCACCCGAGTTGTTGTGGAGCGACATCACCGAACGCGGTCGACTGGTTCGCCCCACCGGCGACATCTGGGCGTTCGGGGTTTTGGCCCACCTCGTGCTCACCGGGAGCATGCCGCTGCCGGGGCCTACCGCCGCCGCGCGCCGAACGGCGCTTACGCACTATGTGCGCGGCGAGCAGGAACTGCGTCTGGCCCCCGAACTGCCGTCCGGATGGCGGCAGATCATCGGGGATTGTCTGGCCCCGAGCCACGACGGGCGCGCTTCGCACGACGCGCGTTTCCTGCTGCGGCGCATCGAGCGGCTGCAACTCCCGGCCCAGGCCACCGAGTCGCGGCGCCGTGATCGCCTCCTGCTCTCGGCCGTCCTCGTCACGGCGGTGTGCGCGGTCGCGGCGGGGACGGCATTCCTTCTGGGGCCGGACGACACGAAGTCTCCGACGGCCGAGGGTTCGGACATTCCGTCCGCTCCGGCGGGCACGCCGTCGGCTCCGGCCTCTTTGGTCGCGTACGACCGCTGTATCTCGGGCAGCGTCTGCTTCTATACCGAGCCCGATGGCGGGGGTCGGATGTGTGCCTGGGAGGGAGACGAAGTCGACTGGCTCGCGGGGAAGAACGTCTGTAGTTGGGCGACCACCACGGCGCCACGATCGGTTTTCAACAACGGAAAGGGCACCGCGCTGGGTGAGACCTTGGTCAATGTCACCTACTTCGCGGAAAAGCACCTGCAGAAGCAACTCGGCTGTCTTCCCCCCGGCACCCGCCGCAACCTCGACGCGGGTGTGTTCCCGCGTTCGCACGTGTGGACGGATTCCTGCGCGTAGCCGAGTCGGCAACGCGAAACGCTCGGCCGGGGTTGGGAATCCCGGCCGAGCGTTTCGCTTGACTCCCGGCAGCAGCCGGTCGATCGGCCGTCCGGCTGCAACGCCCCGTGCCATGCACCCTCGACGGCCTCGCGGGCTCGAGGAGAACGTGGCGGCGGTGGTCAGGTGCTGATGGTGGTCACGGCTTCGAGGCCGTACGTGCGGGCGTAGCCGTTCTCGGTGCCGACGAGGAGGTCGACGATCTCGAAGTAGCGGTCCCAGAACGGGGTTTCGCGCAGGGCGTCGATCAGGAGTTGGTACGCCTTGTGGTCGTCGGCCTCCCATACCCAGACGTCGGTGACGCGTACGGAGTAGAACTCCGTGTCGTAGAAGCGGGATCGCACGCCGGTGGTCTTGGCCTGGATGGCCGGCAGGACCTGGGTGGTGAAGGCGTGCACACGTTCCTCGACGGTCAGGGCCAGCCACTCGGGCGTGGTCTTGACCAGCATGAATGCGGTGACCGGGGGTTCGGTGGTGTCGGTGGACATCGGGATGCCTCCAGGGTGGGCGGTAGGTGGTGTTGGTTCGCCGGGTGCCTGGGGGTCAGGAAAGGACGGCGGGCTTGAGGACCTGGGCGCACCACTGCTCGAAGCTTGTGGGTGAGGTGGTTTCCGGGGTGCGGGTGATGCCGGCGTCCAGGCCCTCGTCCTTGGCCCGCTTCATGTCGACGATGCTCTGCACGAATGCCTCGTTGAGGCCGTAGCCGACGAGGGTGGTGTACATGTCGTCGAGTGCCTGGCGTTCGTAGCGGACGGGGCGGCCGAACTGTGCTGTCATGATGCGCGCCAGGTCGTTGACGGACAGGTCCTCGGGGCCGAGGAGCGGGATGCTGCCGGTGCCGGTCCAGGAGCGGTCGAGGAGCAGGTCGGCGGCGGCGGCCGCGATGTCGGCGACGGCGACGAGGGGGGCTTTGCGGTCGGCCTCGACGGTGTCGGTGAAGAAGCCGTGCTCGCGGATCGAGTCGGCCTCTTCCAGGAAGTTCTCGAAGAAGGAAGCGCAGGCCAGGGCCCGGTAGGCGGCGCCGCTTTCGGCGATGAGGTCGTCCATGGCCAGCGAGGTGGTGACGATGCCGGCCCGGTCGGCGAGCGCGGTGCCGCGGCCGAGTGCGGAGATGCCGACGACGTGGCCGACGCCGTGGGCGGCGAGCGCCTTGACGGCGGGGCGGCTGAAGCCGATGTAGGCGTCGTGCGGGGTCAGCGCGGCGTCCGGGGGGACGAGCCAGAAGACGGCGTCCGCGCCGTCGAAGGCGCGGTCGAGGACGTCGGCGTCCGCGTGCGAGCCGGTGACCACGTCGACGGCTCCGCGCGCCTCGTCGGGGAGTCGGGCGGGATCGCGCACGATCACGCGCAGTTCCTCCCCTGCGGCGGGGGCGGACGTGAGCAGGCCGGAGAGCAGGTGGCGGCCGATGTTCCCGGTGGGAGCGGTGATGACGATCATGGAAACCTCGTGTGTCGTCCGGTTCGTTACGCCCCTCATCCTGCTGAGGACCGCCGTGATGCCACAATGGGAACTTCGGCACGGAATCATTGACTGAAATGGAATAATGCTGGTGAGCAGCCCGGATCCGGTCATCGACGCCAATCTCGCCATCGCGCTGGATGCCCTGCTGGCCGAGCACAGCGTGACTCGCGCCGCCGCGCGCCTGCACACCTCGCCTGCCGCGATGAGCCGCAACCTCGCCCGGCTGCGCCGCATCCTTCAGGACCCTCTTCTGGTCCGGGCCGGGCAGGCGATGGTTCCCACCCCGCGGGCGCAGGCCCTGCGCGAGGAGGCCGCCGCGGTCGTCCGCAGCCTGGGGGCGCTGCTGGGGCCGGGTGCGAGCGTGGACCCCGCGGGCCTGCGCAGCACGTTCACGCTCCAGGCCGCCGACCTGGTCGGCGCGGCGCTGGCCCCGGGGCTGTTGGAGCTGGGTCGGCGTGAGGCGCCGGGTGTCTCGTTCCGGATCCGGGCCGAGGAGTTGGAGGCCGGTCCCGCGCTGCGCGACGGCCGGATCGACCTGGAGGTCGGTTCGATCGACCACGTGGACCCGGAGACCCAGGTGGAGGCACTGGTCGGCCTGCGCATGGTGGCGGCGGTCCGGCCCGGCCATCCGCTGACGCAGGGGAAGCTGACGCCGGCTCGGCTCGCCGCGGCCCAACACGTCGCGGTCAGCCGCCGCGGCAGGTTCACCGGCCCCCTCGACGCCGCGTTGGCCCAGCACAACCTGCGCCGGCGGGTCGGCATCGTCCTTCCCGCGCACTTGGCCGCGATGACCCTGGCCGCCCGCAGCGATGTCGTGTGTCTGGTACCCGCCGCGCTCCCCGGCGCCGCCCCTTCGCCCCTCACGCAGGACGCCGACGCCCTCGGGCTGCACCTCCTGGACATGCCCGTGGACCTGCCGGCGGTGACCATCGGCATGGCCTGGCATCCCCGGCACACCGCCGACGGCGCCCACCGCTGGCTCCGTGACGCGGTCCGCCGGACGCTGTGCGCATCGGCGGACGCCGGGGCCGCTCGGTCACAGGAGCCGGGTGCGAAGGAAGTCCGGTAGCCGACCGGCCTCCAGCCGCTCCTTCGGCTGTTCCTCGGGTACCTCCTTCGGCCGCTTCTCCGGGCCGGCCGACGCGTCGAGTCGGCGAGGGGCGTGAGCGCGTTCGGCGGTGTCGGTGTCGGTGACGTGGTTAGCCTGTGTGTCGTTGTGGTGATCGGTTTCGACGGGGGTTGAGCAGCGTGCGATCGCGATGGGCGCAAAGGTGGGCGGCCTTGGTGGCTGTCCTGGTGGTTTCGGCGGGGGCAGGGGTGTCGGCGGCTCGGGCGCATTCGGTGTCGCCGAGTGATGCGCGGGCCACGTCCGCCGTACGCGATGTCCGGGACTGGCTCGGGCACTTGGGCAATCGGGCGCAGAATCGGGTGGTGTCCGGTCAGTTCGCCGGGTACAGCGGCAAGACGTTCTCGCTCGATCAGGTGGAGGAGACAAAGGCGCGGACCGGTGCGTATCCCGGGCTGCTCGGGTGCGACTACGGGCATGACGGCAACGCCATCGACCACGCCTGCAACGCGACCCTGAAGGACTGGGCGGCGTCCGGTGGCCTGGTCACCGTCAGCGCCCACCTGCCCAATCCGGATCAGCCCGACTGGAGCGGCCTGTTCGCCAAGTTGGCCACGTTCGATCGGCTCACCGATCGGAGCACCGGGACCGGTCGGCGCTGGCAGGCCGAACTCGACCGGGTCGCGGAGGGGTTGCGCGATCTCGCCGACGCGGGCGTGCCGGTGCTGTTTCGGCCGTTGCACGAGATGAACGGCGATTCGTTCTGGTGGAGTGCGCAGGATCCGCAGACGTTCGCCGCGGTGTGGCGCGACATGTACGGCTACCTCACCGAGGTCAAGGGCCTGCACAACCTGCTGTGGGTGTACGCGCCGGATTGCAACTACGGCAATCGTTCGTCCTATTACCCGGGCGGGGCGTATACCGATGTCGTCGGCCTGGACTGCTATGTGCGCGAGCCCGCCGCCGTTCAGGGATACGACGAACTCCTCGCGCTGGGGAAGCCGTTCGCGTTCGCCGAGATCGGGCCGCGGAGCGGTCCCGGCGGGGTGATCGAGGTGCCGCTGGACTACGGGAAGTGGATCGACGCGATCCGTACCCGATTCCCGGCCACCGCCTACTTCATGGCCTGGAACGACCAGTGGCGGCCCACCGCCAACACCGGTGCGGCCCGGCTGATGGGCGACCCGTGGACGATCACGCGCGGTGAGATCGCCGTGTCCGCGCGCACCGAGGGCCGGCCCGTCCCGGCCGGAACACCCGTCCCGCTGGCCGACTTCGAGTCCGGCGCCCAGGGGTGGGGCGGCTGGCAGGTACTGGCCGGCCCCTGGTCGGTGGACGAATGGGCGGCGCAGGGCGGCCGATCCCTGAAGGCGGACATCGATCTGACCGGCTCCGAGGCGTACTTGAACCGCGTCGCGGGGCAAAACCTGTCGGGCTTTCGTGCGTTGACCGCGACGGTCCGTACCGCCGAGTGGGGCGACCACGCCGCCGGTACCACCGCCAAGTTCTACATCCGCACCGGCGCGGGGTCGGCCTGGTACGACGGGGGAGCGGTGGGCATCGGCCCCAACGGCGCGGTGTTGAGCCTGGATCTGGGCCGCGTGGCCGACCTCGGCGACGTCCGCGAGATCGGCGTGCTGTTTCGGCCCGCGCCGGGCGCGAATGGGCGCAGCGCCGTGTACGTGGACGACGTCACCGCGATCGCCCCGCCGACCCTGCTCTCCGGTTTCGAGTCCGGTACCGAGGGCTGGACCGGTTACCTCACCGCGACCGCGCCCGCGAGCACGAGCGATTGGGCGAGTGAGGGCCGCCGTTCGCTCGGCGCCGAGATCGACCTCGCGGCTTCGGAGGCGTACGTCGGCCGCCGCGCGCGGCTCGACCTGTCCGGTCGCCGGGCCCTGACCGCCACGGTTCGGGCCACGGCATCGGCCGGCACGGCCAAGCTCTACGTCAAGACCACCGCCGCCGATACGTGGTACGACGCCGGCGCCGTCCCGCTGGGGCCGGACGCCACGACCTTGACCCTCAACCTGGCCGGGGTCGGCTCGCCCGGCGACATCCGGGAGATCGGCGTGCAGTTCGAGCGGCGGGGCGCGGGCGGTACGGGCCGAGCCGTCGTCTTCGTCGACGAGGTCACGGTCCGCTGAACCCGGCGCCGCGCGCCGCGACGGGCACGGTGTCGCGGCGTGCGGCGCCGGCCGCCGGTCAGGCGGGCTGCGGGGCCGGTTCGGCGGCGGCGAAGCGCTCGATCAGGCGCGGGGTGAGTGGGCCGACCAGGGTTCCGGCGAAGGCGTGGCGCAGGGCGGCGGCGCGCATCTCGTTGACCAGGGTGTGGGTGACCGTGGCCGGGACGACCCAGCCGCCGTGGATGTGACCGAGGACGCGGATGCCGGCGGCGGGGACGTCGGCCGCGCGCAGCGCCGCGAGGTAGTCCTCGGCCTGCTCGCGCAGCGGGTCGTACTCGGCCACCACGACCAGGGCCGGTGCCAGGCCGGACAGGTCGGCGGCGCGCAGCGGGGACACGAGCGGGTTGACGGCGGCCTCGGCCTCCGGCACGTAGTGCCGCGCGAACATGTTGAACTCGGCGACGGACAGTCCGGGCCGGGCCGGTTCGCCGGCGGCGACCGGGTCCGGCATCGGGGTGAGGTCGAACGGCGCGGCGTCCAGGACCTGGAGGCCGGGTTGCGGGAGGCCGCGTTCGCGCAGCGCCAGGCACATCGCGGCGGCCAGGTTGCCGCCGGCGCTCGCGCCGCCGATGGCGACCAGGTCGGGGTCGATGCCGAGTTCGTCGGCGTGTTCCAGGAGCCAGGCGTAGGCGGTCAGGCAGTCGTCCAGCGGGGTGGGGAAGGGGTGTTCGGGGGCGAGCCGATAGTCGACGTGGACCACGGCGCACGGGACGAGCGAGGCGACGGGTCCGCACTCGGCCTCGGCGGTGTCCAGGTTGCCCAGGACCCAGCCGCCGCCGTGCAGGAAGAAGTAGGCGGGGACGGGCGTTTGCGGGTTTCTCGGCCGCCACACCCGCACGGCGATGGTGCCGTCGGCGACGGGAACCGTGTGCTCGGTGACCTCGATGTCGGGCCCCGGCGGGAATGCCGCGAGCCGCATCGTGGCGGCCGACTGCGCGCGCCGCAGCGCCAGATCCCGCGACTCGGGCTGCGCCCCGGCGGCCACACGCTGCAACAGCCGCACCACGGGCGGATCGATCCTCATCAGCATCTCCTTCAACGAGCCGGCCGAACGACCGGGAAATTCGGGGGAATCGGGGCCGGAACGCGGGGCCGGGTCGCCGGCTGTTTCGGCCTGCGCACAGCCGACGCCGGCACCGGAGCGGGTGGCCGGGTCGGTTTCGGGCACGGGCTCGGATGCGGTCGGGTCGCCTTCGGGCTCGGACTCGGTCGGGTCGGCCTTGGCGCGGTCGCCGGCCCAGGGGCCGTCCGGCTCGGCCTCGGTGCGGGTGGGCCGTGTTGTTCCGGTCGCCGTGTCGGGGGCGGGGTCGTGGAGTGCGGCTATGCGTCCGCTCGTGATGACCCGGCGGTAGGCGTGTGCGCTGGGGTGGATCACGCGCTCGAGGTCGTTGTCGCGGTCGATGCCGATCAGGCCGAAGCGGGGGCGGTAGCCGTGTGTCCACTCGAAGTTGTCGAACGCGGACCAGTGGAGGTATCCGCGCACGTCGACGCCGTCCGCGAGCGCGGCCCGGACGGCGCGCAGGTGGCTGTCGAGGTAGGCCACCCGCTCGGCGTCGTCGGTGGTGGCGATGCCGTTCTCGGTGATGTAGATCGGCAGGCCGGTGGTTTCGCCGGCCAGCCGCAGCATCTCGGTGAGGCCGTCCGGGTAGACCTCCCATCCCATCTGGGTGGTGGGCGTGCCCGCCGGCGGCTCGCCGAGTCGCTGCCGTTCCAGGGCCGCGTTCACCCGGGCGCGGGTGTAGTACTGCACGCCCACCCAGTCGCCGGGGTCGGGCGTGTCGCGCAGGTGTTCCAGGTGCCGGGTGACCAGCATCTCGCGGTACCAGTCGGCGAGTTCGACGTCGGCGGCGGTGTCCGGGTCGGCCGGTTGCACCAGCGGGAGTTGCAGGCACACGCCCACGCGCGTGTTCGGCGCGGTCGCGCGCAACGCGGTCACGGCGGCGTCGTGCGCGCGCATCAGGGTCTCGTTGGCGGCGACCATACGGTCGCGATCGCGGTATCCGGGCGGGTGGTTGCCCTTCAGGTAGCCGTTGAACGCGACGATCTGCGGTTCGTTGACCGTGCCGGCGAAGGGGATGCGATCCCCGAGCCGGTGCCCGGCCTCGGCGGCGAACTCGGCGAAGATCTCGGGCGCGTCGGGCGCCGACCAACCACCGCGCGCCGCGAACCACCGTGGCAGGGTGAAGTGTTGGAGGGTGACGAACGCGGTGAGGCCGTGCTCGCGCAGGCCGTCCAGCACCCGCGCGTAGTGGTCGAACGCGGCGGTGTCCCACACCCGCGCGAGGGGGCGAGCCGGGACCACTCGATCGACATCCGGTGTGCGGTGTGCCCGAGTTCGGCCAGCAGCGCGATGTCGGTCGGCCAGCGGCGCCACTGGTCGATGCCCACGCCGCTGGGCTCGGCGGTGTGGCCGGCGTTCTCCCAGTCGATCCAGTCGTTGTCGCTCAGGCCGCCCTCGACCTGGTGGGCCGCGGTGGCCGCGCCCCACAGGAACGCGGGCGGGAAGTCCCGAGCGCCGCCGTCGGTCATCCTTGTACCTCCTCGGGTGCGCCGGTCTCGGCCGGCTCGGGTTCGGTGGCCAGGTCGCGGATCAGCGTCCGGGCGTACTCCTCGATGCTGACCACCAGGTCGACCTCCTCGGGATCGAGCAGCCATTGGGAGGCGATGCCGTCGAGCGCGGCCAGGATCTCGATCGCCTTCAGCTCCGGGCTCACGTCCGCACGCATCTCGCCGCCGCGCTGACCCTCGCGGATCATCCCGGCCACCACCGCGCGCATCTCGCGGTAGCGCCGGACGAAGAAGTCGTGCTCCGGGTCCCCCGGATCCAGGTTCTCCGCGAGCAGCACCGCGAACAGCTTGGCCAGACCCGGCTGTTCGCGGTTGCGGTGGGCGAACGCGGGCATCTCGCGCAGCGCCTGGAGCCCGCCCACCGCGGCGATGTCCCGGGCGAACGCCTGGCTGCGCAGGTCCCGGTGCTCGACCACGGCCCGGAGCAGGCCCTCCTTGCTGCCGAAGTGGTAGAGCAGGCCGGGCTCGGTGATGCCGACCCGCTGGGCCACCTCCGCCATACCGGTGCCGCGAAAGCCCGCGCGGGCGAACAATTCCGACGCGGCGGCGACGATCTCCCGACGCCGTTCCTCCCCCTTCGCGGTCGGCGCCTTGGTGCGGCCGCGAGCGCGGCCGACGGCCGGTTTACGTGCATCCGAATTCTCAGTCACATCGGCACTCTAGATTATTTACTTAGTCCTTAGTAAGTTCCATCCCGTCGAAAGTTCACGACACCCGGATCGGAGCTCACGCCATGAGCAGATCGAGAACCTTCCTCGCCCTGGGCGCGCTGACCCTGACCGTGGCCGCCGCCGTCATCCCGACCGGCACGTCCGCCGCCTCGAACAGCACGCCGAACAACGGCACGAACATCTCTGCGAACAGCGCCACGAACAGCGCCACGAACATCTCTGCGCACACCACGTCGACCGCCGACCCGACCGGCAAAAGCCTGACCTCCCCGCTCAAGGAGACGGTCTGGCTCTGTCGTCCCGGCCTCGCGACCAACCCCTGCAACCAGGACCTCGCCGGCAACCCGCAACGCCCGGGCCCCGACGGCACGTTCAGCGCCCGCTACCTCAACGGGGCCACCACCACGCTCGACGCCACCTCGGTCCGCGCCGACGGCTCGCGCGTACCCGAGCCGTTCGCCGCACCGGCGAACCCGCAGATCGACTGCTTCTACGCGTACCCCACCGTCGACCTGCTGCCCAATCCGCTCCTGCGGGTCGGATCCCTGCCCCCGAGCCCGTCCAACAGCGCACTCGCGGCCGCCCTCGACCAGATCGGCCGCTTCGCCGGCACGTGTCGGGTGTTCGCCCCGATGTACCGGCAGGCTTCGCTCTCCGAACTGCTGGTCGGCGGCCTGGGCGTGCCGCTCGACGCGGAGACCGGCTCGCGCGACGTCCTGGACGCCTGGCGCGACTACTGGGCCAACCACAACATCGACCCGGTCACCCACCAGCGGCGCGGCGTGGTGCTCCTGGGTCACTCCCAGGGCACCGGCGTGGTGTCGCGGGTGATGCAGCAGGAGATCGACGGCAACCCGGCCGTGCAGGACCGGTTGGTGTCGGCGGTGCTGCTCGGCGGCTACCTCCAGGTGCCGATCGGCGGGACCCAGGGCGGCGGCGCCGACCCGGCCTCGACGTTCCAGCACATCCCGATGTGCGTACGCTCCGGGCCCCAGGCGCCGGTCCCCACCGGGTGCGTGGTGGCCTACAACAGCTACGCGCTGCCGCCCGGCGGCGGGCTCCCGGCCGGATCGGCCTTCGGCCGCACACCGATACCGGGGCACCAGATGATGTGCGTCAACCCGGCCGCGCTGTTGCGTGGCACGCCGGCCGACACGGCGACGCCGCTGGACATGTACATGCCCACCCGCCGCCTGATGGACGGCAATTGGCTCAACCCGCGCGGCCACCTCGCACACGTGTTGTCCGCGTACGAACTGGCCGACGACCCGTCCGGCTACACCCGATACCAGGGCAGGGTCAGCGGCAAGTGTGCCTTCACGCAGGACGCGAACGGCACCGCGACCTGGTTCGACATCACCGGCGGCGCCGGGATGTTCCCCGACGGCGGCCTGTCCGTTTCGCTGGGCACGCACACCGTCGACTACAACGTCGCGATGGGCGATCTCACCGCGCTGATCGCCACCCAGGCGAACACGTGGCGGGCGGCCCACCCGGCCTAGCCCGACCGGCCCGTACCGGCCCGGAACCGCCCGGTACGGCCCGCCCGGGACCCACCCGAACCCACCCGGACGCACCGGCCGGGCCCGCCCCGCGCCCCATCCGCTCCACCACACCCCGCACCCCCGCAGCACCCGCCGCGCCCACCCGCACCCCCGGGCCGTCCGGCGGCGATTCGAGCACGCCGCGAGGTCGGCCGAAATGCCCGGCCATATCCATCGACCCACGCAACCGTCGCGTGCCGTGAATACACCGAGTATCCCGACCGCACGCTTCCGTTACGTGTAACGGCCAACATTTCGGCCGGCCGACCGCACCGGGGAATTCGATTCCCGAATTCGTCCCGCGAATTCGACAAAGGACCAGTCATGACCATCCTGGGACGCCGCTGCGCAGCGGCCCTCGCCACCGCCGGACTCGTCGTGGCCGCCGTCGCCGGCTGCGGCGGCTCGAACACCTCGAAGGGCGCCGGCGGCAAGACGCTGACCCTGGCGGCCGCGGCCGACGCGGCCAGTCTGGACCCGGCGAAGACGGCCGGGGGCAACATGCTCGCCTACCTCCAGCCCCTGTACGACGCGCTCACCACGGTCAACCCCGACCAGAGCGTGGGCCCGGGCCTGGCCACCGCGTGGACCTACACCGATCCCGAGCGCCGGCACCTGCGGATGACCCTGCGCGAGGGCGTCGTGTTCAGCGACGGCACCGCGTTCGACGCGTCCGTGGTCAAACAGAACCTGGACCGCATGGCCGCGAGCAACGGGCCCAGCTCCTTCGCCGTCGCCACCGTCGCCGGCGTCACGGTCAACAGCCCCACCGAGGTCGAACTGGCCCTGAAGACCCCGATCCGGCGCTGTTGTTCAACCTCGGCCTGGTCGCCGGGATGATGGTCGGCCCCAAAGCCTTCGCCGACGCCAACGCGCAACCGGTGGGCACCGGCCCGTACATCCTGGACACCGGCCACACCACCCGCGGCGACCGCTACACCTACACCCGCAACCCGCGCTACCGCGCCCCCGCCGCGTACCCGTTCGACAAGGTCGTGATCAAGGCGATCCCGGACACCAACGCCCGCACCACCGCGCTGCTCACCGGCCAGGCCGACGCGGGCATCGGCGCCCCGGCCCGGATGGACGCCGCCAAGCAGGCCGGCCTGACCGTCACCCGCCAACCCGGCCAGGTCACCGGCCTGTGGCTGGTCGACCGCGACGGCAAGATCGCCCCGCCGCTCAAGGACGCCCGCGTGCGTCAGGCGATCAACCACGCCGTCGACGGCCCCGGCATCCTCAAGGCCATCATGGCCGGCGTCGGCACCCCCACCACGCAGATGTTCGCGGCCGGATCCCCGCGTACGACCCGGAGTTGGACCGCAAGTACCCCTACGACCCGGCGCGCGCCAAGCAGTTGCTCGCCGAAGCCGGCTTCCCCGACGGCTTCAAGCTCGGCCTGCCCAGCGAGAACGCCTTCGTGCCCGCGATCTACCCGGTGTTGGCGGAGCAGTTGAACCAGGTGGGCATCAAGGTCGAATACACCCCGGTGAGCACCAACCAGCTCTCCGTGCAGTACTTCAGCGGCCGGTTCCCGGCGTTCATGTACGTCTGGGGCACCACGCAGAACTGGATCGACGCCAACGCGCTGCTGTCGCCGACCGCGCCGACCAATCCGTTCAAGGTGAACGACCCGGTCGCGGTCGACCTGCTGGCGCGGATCGCCAAGGCGAGCGATCAGGAGCAGGGTCCGCTGTACCGGCAGTTGAACGCACACGTGGTCGAACAGGCGTGGTTCGCGCCGCTCTTTCGCGGTGAGACCGTGATGTTCTCGGCCAAGAGGATCACACTGAGCAACAAGCCCGGGCAGACCTTCTTCTCCCTGTCCGACTACAAGCTCGCCGGCTGAGCGCCGCCATGACCACCTTCCTCGCCCGTCGGTTGATCTCGGCCGTCGCCCTGCTGCTCGTGGTCTCCGCGCTGACCTTCTTCCTGATGGACCTGCTGCCCGACCCGGGCCGCGGCATTTTGGGCGTGTCCGCCACGGACGAGCAACTGGCGGCCAAACGCGCGGAGTTGGGCTTGGACCGACCGGTCGTGCCGCGCTACCTGGACTGGTTGTGGGCGGCGCTGCGCGGCGACCTGGGCACCTCGTGGACCACCGGCCTGGACGTCGCCGACTCGATCGGCACCAAACTGCCGGTGACGCTGTCCCTGACCCTGACCGCGACCGTGGTCTGCGCGCTGTTCGGCATCGCCCTCGGGCTGTTCGCCGCGATCCGGCGCGGGATCGTGGACCGTTCGGTGCACGTGCTCGCCGTGGCCGGCTTCGCGATCCCGGGCCTGTGGGTCGGCATCCTGCTGGTGGCCCTGTTCGCGGTCGAGCTCGAATGGCTGCCCGCCACCGGCTATGTGCCCTTCGACGAATCGCCCGTGGACTGGGCCCGTTCACTGGTGCTTCCGGTGGCCACCATCGCCGTGTCCGGGATCGCCGCGATCGCCCAGCAGACCCGCAACGCGGTGGCCACGGTCCTGGAGCGGGACTACGTCCGGACCCTGCGCAGCCGCGGACTGCCGCTGCGCCGCGTGCTGTTGGTCCATGTGCTGCGCAACGCGACCCCGCCCGCGCTGACCGTGGTCGGCCTCCAGTTCATCGGGCTGCTCGGCGGCGCGCTGGTGATCGAGCAGATCTTCGCGCTGCCCGGTCTCGGTTCGCTGGCCATCGGCGCGACCTCGCAGTCGGACGTGCCCACCGTGCAGGGGGTCGTCCTGGTCAGCGTGTGCGTCGTGGTCTCCGTCAACCTGGTCGTCGATCTGGCGACCGGCGTGCTCGATCCGAAAGTCGGCATGAGATGAACGACAACCAGACCGCGGCGGTCGCGCCGCCGACCGCCGCCGAGGCCCCGGCGCAGTCCCCGGATCGGGTGCAGCCGGCGGCCGGGTCCGTCCCGGCCGCCGCGCCGCGCCGGCACGGGCCCGCCGGGCGCTTCCTGCGGGACCCGATCGCGGTCGCCGCGGCGGCCGTGTTGCTGCTGGTGATCGTGACCGGCGTGTGCGCGGGGCTGCTGAGCGAACACGGGCCCAACAAGGCCGCGTTGGACGCGGTCCTGGCCGACCCGTCCGGCACCCATCCGCTCGGCGGCGACGGCTCCGGCCGCGACGTACTGAGCCGACTGCTGTACGGCAGCCGCACCAGCCTGTTCGCCGGCGCCATCGCCACCGGGGTGGCGCTGCTGATCGGCGTGCCCACCGGGCTCGCGGCCGGCTACGTGGGCGGGTGGTGGGACGCGCTGTCGAGTTGGGTGGCCAACCTGTTCCTGGCCCTGCCCGGCGTGGTGGTCCTGCTCGCGCTCGTCGCGGTGGAGGGGCCCGGCCTGGTCGGCTCGATGGTCGTGCTCGGCGTGCTCACCGCGGCCCCGGTCTTTCGGCTGGTGCGCGGCGAGGTCAAGCGGGTGCGCGGGGAGCCGTACGTGGACGCCGCGCGGGTGGCCGGGCTGTCCGACCCGCGGATCATGGGGCGGCACATCCTGCGCGTGGTGCGGGTCCCGATCATCACCCAGGCATCGCTGATCTTCGGCCTCGCGCTGATCATCGAATCCGGTATCGCCTTCCTCGGCCTGGGCGAGGCGGACCGGGCCAGTTGGGGTGCGATGCTCAACGACGCCTCGGTGCACGTGTACGACAACGCGATGTTGTCGGTGTGGCCGGGCGCGGCGATCACCCTCACCGTGCTGGCGGTCACGCTGCTCGGCGCGGGACTTCGCGACGCCTTCGAGGACGCGCCGAAGCCCGCCCCGGCGACGCGGCGCCGGCGGGTGCGGGGGCCGGCCCGGGAGCCGGTGGTGAACGTCGACACCGGCGCGCTGCTCGTGGTGGACGGTCTGGAGGTCGCCTACCCGGCGCCCGGTGGCGAGGCCGCCGTCGTGGACGCGGTGTCGCTGAGTGTGGATCGGGGCGAAATCCTGGGCCTGGTCGGCGAATCCGGGTGCGGCAAGACGCAAACCGCCTTGGCGGTGCTGCGCCTGCTGCCCGCCGGAGGCGAAATCCGGGCCGGACGGGTGGTGTTCGACGGCCGCGACCTCGCCGCGCTGTCCGAGCGGGAGGTGAACGCGCTGCGCGGGCGCCGGATCGGCTACATCCCGCAGGACCCGATGTCCAACCTCGACCCCAGCTTCCGGATCGGCAGCCAACTGGTCGAGCCGCTGCGCGCGCACCTGGGCCTGTCCCGCGACGCGGCCCGACGCCGGGCGCTGGAACTGCTCGACCGGGTGGGCATCGCCGACCCGCCCCGGGTGTTCGCCGCCTACCCGCACCAGGTGTCCGGCGGCATGGCCCAGCGCATCCTGATCGCGGGCGCGGTCGCCGCCGAACCCGATCTGCTGATCGCCGACGAGCCGACGACGGCGCTCGACGTCACCGTGCAGGCCGAGATCCTGGACCTGCTGCGCTCGCTCCAGCGCGAACACGGCATGGGGATGATCCTGGTCACCCACGACCTGGGGGTGGTCGCGGACATCTGCGACCGGGTGGCGGTGATGTACGCCGGGGAGATCGTCGAGACGGCGACCTCGGCGGACCTGTTCGCCCGCCCGGCGCACCCGTACTCCGCCGCGCTGCTCGCCGCCATCCCGGACGGCGCCGGCGCCCGAAGCCGGCTGCCCACCATCCCGGACCGGGTGCCCTCGGTCCACGACCGGCCGAGCGGCTGCCGATTCGCCCCGCGCTGCGCGTACGCCGCACCCGGCTGCGCGGTCCACCCGGAGCCGACCACCCACCGGGACGGCGCGGTGCGCTGCGTCCGGGTGGAGAACGAGGTGATCGTATGGAACCGGTGAACGCGACGCCCGCCGCTGCCCCGGGGGAGCCGCTGCTCTCCCTCGACGAACTGGTGGTGGAGTACCGCACGGGCGGTCGGCGGCGTCCGCCGCTGCGCGTCCTGCACGAGGTGAGCCTGGAGGTGCGAGCGCACGAAACGGTCGGCCTGGTCGGCGAGTCCGGCTCCGGCAAGACCACCCTCGGGCGCGCGGTACTCGGCCTCGCCCCGGTGGCCGGCGGCACGATCACCTTCGCCGGCACCCGGATCGACGGCCTGGGCCGCCGGGCGCGGCGCGCACTGAGCCGGGACATCCAGGTGGTGTTCCAGGACCCCTACGGCTCGCTGAACCCGTCGATGACCATCGGGGACATCCTCACCGAACCGCTCACCGCGCGGCACACGCACACCCGCCGGGCGGCTCGGGAGCGGATCGGCGAACTGCTCGACGCGGTCGGCCTCCCGGCGGACACCGCCGCCCGCTCGGCCCGTGAACTCTCCGGCGGCCAGCGGCAACGCGTGGCCATCGCCCGCGCGCTCGCGCCCGGGCCGCGCCTGATCATCTGCGACGAGCCGGTGAGCGCGCTCGACCTGTCCACCCGGGCGCAGGTGATCAACCTGCTCGTCGAACTCCAGCAGGCAACGGGCGTGGCCTACCTGTTCATCGCGCACGACCTGTCGGTGGTCGGCCACGTGAGCGACCGGGTCGCGGTGATGTCGCGCGGCGAGATCGTCGAATGCGCGGACGCGACCCGCGTCACCACCGACCCCGAACACCCGTACACCCGCGACCTGTTGCTGGCCGCGCCGGTGCCGGACCCGGCCCGCCAGGCGGAACGGCGGGCGGCGCGGCACCGGCTGGCGGCGCGGGGGGCGCCGGCGGGGGTGGGCGCGGCGGGCTCGACGGGGTGACGCGCGGGTCGGCCGGCGGGGCGGAGAGGCGGCAGGCCCACCGGTTCGGCGGCCACGCGGGGATCGACGCGCGATCGTCGCGCCGAGCGGGAGCGGGCCGGCCGTACCCGCTCTGGCATCATGGACAAGCGGAACGCTGTTCCGACGGCGGATCCGGGAGGCGAAAGGCGGCAGGGTGAAGGACGGCGTGGAGCGGCCCAAGCGGGTGGACGCGCGGCGCAACGAGGGGATCCTGCTCGACGCCGCCGCCGCGGTCTTCGTGACCTCGGGCGTGGAGGCCCCGGTGCGCGACATCGCGGCCCGCGCCGGAGTCGGCACGGGCACGATCTACCGCCACTTCCCCACCCGGGCGGACCTGATCATCGCGGTGTATCGGCACCAGGTGCAGACCTGCGCCGAGGCCGGTCCGGAACTGCTCGCGACCAGCGCGACCCCGTACGCCGCGCTGGGGCGCTGGATCGACCTGTTCGTCGACTTCCTGGTCACCAAGCACGGGCTCGCGGCCGTGTTGCAGGCGGACAACGCCGGCTTCGAGGCGCTGCTGCACTACTTCCTCGATCGACTCCTGCCGGTGTGCGCCGAGTTGCTGACCGCCGCGGCCGCCGCCGGCGAGATCCGCCCCGACATCGAGGCGTACGACCTGATGCGCGGCGTCGGGAACCTGTGCATCGGCGCCGACAACGACTCGCGCTACGACGCGCGGCGACTGGTGGGGATCCTGATCGCCGGGCTGCGGGCGACGCCCTAGCCGAGGGCCGTTGCCCGGCGCGGGAACCGGGGGAGTACGGCCGAGACGGCGATCCGGGTCGTTCCGCGGTCGGCCGTGGCGGCGGCGGCCGGGACTCACAACCAGTCGTTGCGGCGGAAGGCGCGGAACATCAGGGCGCAGGCACCGACCATCACGACCAGCACGGTCGGATATCCGTACGTCCACTTCAATTCGGGCATGTGTTCGAAGTTCATCCCGTAGATGCCGACGATCAGCGTCGGGACGGCCAGGATCGCCGCGATGGCGGCGATCTTGCGCATGTCGGTGTTCTGCCGCACCGTCACCCCGGCC
Organism: Embleya scabrispora; assembly: GCF_002024165.1. Lineage (NCBI taxonomy): Bacteria > Bacillati > Actinomycetota > Actinomycetes > Kitasatosporales > Streptomycetaceae > Embleya > Embleya scabrispora. Next base: position 1,079,427 of record NZ_MWQN01000003.1, on the reverse strand, counting down.
AGGCTCGCCGACAGTATCGAGTCGAGCAGTTCGTCGAACGCCACGAGCCGTTCGCGCACCTGGGCCAGGTGGTCGGCCACATCGCGCAGATACGCGTCGAAGACCGTGTCGTCCCCCGGCAGACCCCCCTCGGCCAGCCGCTCCAGTGGCCGCGCCAGCGGCAGTACCGCGCGCTTGAACTCGATCAGCTCGCGTTTGAGCTGGTAGATGCGCTCCGCGTCGTTGCTCGGCCGGGGTGAGAACACCTCCTCCTCGAGGCGTTCGAAGTCGTCCTCGACCTTGTCCGCCACCAGCAGGTAGTCGTCCACGACCCGGTCGGTGATCGCGTGCACCACCGCGGCCGGCCCGTGCGCGAGCAGCTTGGGATCGGCCTCCAGGGACTGGCGCAGCTCGACCAGCGGCGGCGCGCTGCCGTGTCGGACCACCACGACGAACTTGTCGCCGGCGAAGACCATGATCTCGCCGGTGTCCACCACCTCGCTGGTCGCGGTCAGCGCGTCGTGCTCGACGTAGACGATCGTCTTGAGCACCAGGAACAGGGTGTCGTCGTAGCGCTCCAGCTTGGGCCGCTGATGCGCCTCGACCGCGTCCTCCACGGCGAGTGGGTGCAGGTGGAAGGCGGCGGCGATCTCGGCCAGGTCCTCGGCGAGCGGGGCGTGCAGCCCGATCCACACGAAGCAGTCCTCACTCGCCTCGGCCGCGTCGAGCGCGTCCTGCAACGGCACCTCGCCGGGGCGCCGGATCCCCTTGTCGTAGAGCGCGCAGTCCACCACCACGGGCGCCCGCCGAGCCCCCGCCGCCTCCGCACCCGCCGGTATCGCGCCGCCGGGCCGAAAGCGCTTCGTCGTCCGCCACGAGCTCATCGTCCTGCTCCCGAATCGAGGATGTCCCGCCCGATCGTAGGCGGCACCACCCCTTGGCGGGGGGCCTACATCACAGGAATCCCGGCGGCCCGGCCCCCGGCGGGCGGGCCGGAGCGCCGTCCGTGCGGACCCGCCGGCCCGGGGCAGGGGCGCGGCCGAGCGCGAGCGGTGGCGTCCTGCGGATTCGACCGAAGGGGCAACCGTCGGACGGCGATGGCGGGTTGCGATCACCGACCGACCCGGACCCCAAGGCGGCGCCGCTCGCGGGCGGCGAGCCCGTGCCGCGCCGTGACGGGCCGCCGTGGCGGCGGCGGTCGTGGATTGGGGAGCGGGGCCGCCGTCGGGGCGGAGCCGGGCTCCGGGTGTTGCTAGATTGGGCGCGCCCCCGCCGCACGTGTCTGCGGCCTCCGCCTATTTTGGGGATCTCGTGCCGCTCAGCACCGACGTGTCCAGTCCGGAAATCGACCTCGCGGCCGTTCGCGAGGAGTACGCGGCCCTGGCGGCCGAGGGACTTCGCCTCGATCTCACCCGGGGCAAGCCCTCGCCGCAACAACTGGACCTGGCGAACGGGCTGCTCTCGCTGCCCGGCGGCGACGACTTCAAGGCCGCCGACGGCACCGACTGCCGCAACTACGGCGGCCTCGACGGCCTGCCCGAGCTGCGGGAGATCTTCGCTCCACTGCTGCAGGTCCCCGCCGCGCAGCTGCTCGCCCTGGGCAACGCCAGCCTGACCCTGATGCACGACGTGATCGCGCACGCGCTGCTGTCCAAGGTGCCCGGGGCCGAGCGGCGCTGGGTGGACGAGCCCGAGGTGCTGTTCCTGTGTCCGGTGCCCGGCTACGACCGGCACTTCGCGCTGTGCGAGCGGTTCGGCATCGGCATGGTCCCGGTCCCGCTCACCGGCGAGGGCCCGGACCTGGACGCGGTCGAGGCGCTGGTCGCCGCCGACGCGCGGATCAAGGGCATGTGGTGCGTGCCCAAGTACAGCAACCCCAGCGGGGAGAGCTACGGCGACGAGACGGTGCGCCGGCTCGCGGCGATGCCCACCGCCGCGCCGGACTTCCGGCTGTTCTGGGACAACGCCTACGCGGTGCACCACCTGACCGACAAGCCGGTCGAGCTGCTGTCGATCCTGGACGCCTGCGCCGAGGCGGGCAATTCCGACCGCGCGTTCGTCTTCGGCTCGACCTCGAAGATCAGCCACGCCGGCGCCGGGGTGGCCTTCTTCGGCTCCTCCGCGGCCAACACCGCCTGGCTGACCGGGCTGCTGGCCAAGCAGACCATCGGGCCGGACAAGGTCAACCAGCTGCGGCACGTGCGCTTCTTCGGCGACGCCGAGGGCGTGCTCGCGCACATGGAGCTGCACCGCGAGCTCCTGGAGCCGCGCTTCGCCGCGGTGTACGAGGTCCTGGATCGCGAACTGGGCGCGCTCGGCATCGCGAGCTGGACCCGGCCCGAGGGCGGCTACTTCGTCAGCCTGGAGGTGCCGGACGGCTGCGCCGCCGAGGTGGTCCGGCTGGCCAAGGAGGTCGGTGTCGCGCTGACCCCGGCCGGCGCCGCGTTCCCCGAGGGCAACGACCCGCGCGACCACCACATCCGGCTGGCCCCCAGCTACCCGACGGTCGACGAGGTGCACCGCGCGATGCGGGCCGTCGCGGTCTGCGTCAAGCTGGCCGCCGCCGAGGCCGCAGCGAAGTAACGCCACCACACCCGCCGACGACCCGGCCCGCCCCCGAACCGAACCGGGGGCGGGCCGGGTCGCGTTTGCGCGCCGCCGCCTGGCCGTGGGGACCCGTGTCGGAGTGCGCGGGCGCGGTTCGGAGCGGCGGGCTCGATCAGCCGATCGATGGTGCGAGGTATTCCAGCGCGTAACCGTCGCCGGAGGGGGTCACGCGGGCGATGCCGGGCGAGTCGAGGTGGGCGCCGGCCACGAAGTGGTTCGGCCGGCTCAGTTGTTCGAGCAGGGCCGCCCGTGCGGCGCGGGCCTGGGACTGGTCGCCGTCGAACTCCCAGGCGACCTCGGGCCGTTCGAATTGGAGCGTGGGAACGTGCACGGTGTCGCCCCAGGCGAGCAGTCGGCCGGCGCCGCTGTCGACCTCGTAGACGGTGTGACCGGGGGTGTGGCCCGGCGCCGGGATCGCGGTGGTCCACTCGTTGATCGCGACCTTGTCCGACACGGGTACGACCCGGTCGCGGAGCGGTTCGAGCCGGCCCGTGAACACCGAGGCGTCGCCCGCGCCGATCCATACGCGCTCGAGCTCGGGGAACGCCTCCGAACCGTCCGGCGCGATCAGGCCGCTCACGTGGTCTTCGTGCCTGTGGGTGATGGCCACGTCGGTGACCTGTGCTCGGTCGATTCCGGCTTCGTCGAGCGCGTCGTGGAGCAAGCCCATGGTGGGCTCGTGCCAGACGTCGGACGCGCCGGTGTCGACGAGAACCGACCGCGTGCCGTCGGTGACGAAGAAGGCGTTGACCGACAGCCGCAGGTTGTCGCCGGCCAGTGGTTCGGCGGCCGGCAGCTCGGCGAACGTGCACCCGTGCTCGTCGCGGAGCCGGGTCGGCGGCATGTCGATGTACCCGTCTCGCAACGCGACCACCCGCAGATTGCCGAATGCGAACGTGGCATGGTGCCGGCCACTCGAGACCAAACGCATGGAACCCCTCCGTCGTGTCGGACGCACACTGCATGTCTTTGATGGAAGACGAAATCTCTTATAGAAGAAACCCTACACTGTGCGCAGCGAGGCATCCATCGATCGAGGAGCACGGTGGTCGAGCGAGACGAGAACGCGGCCGAGCCACGGCACGGTGACGACCTGGCGGGCGCGTTCGGCGGCAATGTGCGGCGACGCCGCGAGGAGGCGGGCCTGACGCTGGAGCAGTTGTCCACCCGGTCGTCGGTCAGCCGGGCGATGTTGTCCAAGGTCGAGCGCGGCGAGAAGAGCCCGACGATCGGCGTCGCGTCCAGGATCGCCCATGCGCTCGACGCGTCGCTCTCGGACCTGATCGGTGCGCCTGCCGCCGCCGTGTCCGGTGTGGCCGTTGCCATGCGCAGAAACGATCGCCCCGTTTTCCGTGACCCGGAAACCGGCTTCGAGCGGCACATCGTGTCGGCGGCCCCGGGTGCGGGACGGGCCGAGATGGTCGTCCACCACCTTCCGGCGCAGGTCTCCACGGGGTTGCTGCCCGCGTATCCGCCGGGTACGGAGAAACAACTCGTGGTGCTCGAAGGCACCCTCACCGTCGCGATCGGCGGGATCAACGAAACCCTGGACACCGGCGACTCGCTGTTCTTCCAAGCCGACGCGGACCACGGCTTCGCCAACCGAACGAACACCCCCTGCGAATACCTCATGGTCATCTCCCGCAGAACCTGACCCACAGCCACCCCCAGGCCCCCGCAACGCCACACCCACAAAAGCGAGAGCCGAACCCGACCCACCCCGGCACCCACCCCCGGCACCCACACGCGCGCCCGCACCGGACTCCGCGCCCGCGCCCGAGCGTCGGTGCGCGCCCGCCACCGTGCCTGCGGTCTGCGCCTGGTTTGTCGTGCTTTGGGGTCGTTCTTGGGGGTGGGTGGGGTCGTTGACTTTGTTTGGCTAACGGTGTTAGCTTCGGGGTGTTCGAGGATGTGTCACGGGGAAGAAGGCGGCGGCGATGACCGAGTTCCTGGAGATCGAGGGTGGGCGGCTTGCCTACGATGTGCGCGGCGAGGGGCGGCTGGTGGTGCTCTCGCCCGGCATGGGCAACAACCGGTCGGCCTTTCGGGACCTTGCGGACATCCTGGTCTCCGGCGGATACCGCGTCGCCTGCATGGACCTGCGCGGGCACGGCGAGTCGACCGTCGGATGGGCCTCCTACTCCCGTACCGACACGGCGAACGATCTGCTCGCCCTGATCCGGGAGTTGGACGGCGGCCCGGCCGTCATCGTCGGACACTCCTTCTCCGGCGGTTCGGCCACCATCGCCGCGGCGCGGGCTCCCGAACTGGTGGACGCCATCGTGGAGATCGCCCCGTTCACCCGGGCCCAGAAGGTCGACTTCCGGGCGCTGGCGTCGAACGCCCGCTACCGCAAGGGCATGACCCTGCTGATGGGTACCGGCATGTTCCGCAGCGTCGGGGTGTGGAAGCGCTACCTCGACCACGCCTACCCGGGTACCAAGCCGGCCGACTTCGCCGCCCGGGTCGCCACGCTCGACACCGAACTGCGCCGCCCGGGACGGATGGCCGTGGTGGCCAGGATGGGCATGGCCCCGCCCACCGACGCCGGCGCCGAACTGGGCAACATCCGATGCCCGGCGCTCGTCCTCGAAGGCACCCTCGACCCCGATTGGCCCGATCCCGCCGCCGAGGGCAGGGCCGTCGTCGACGCCATGCCCAAGGGCCTCGCCCGGCTCGAACTCGTCGAGGGCGCGGGCCACTACGCGCACGCCCAGTTCCCCGACCGGGTGGCCGAGACGATCCGCTCCTTCCTGGAGCAGCCGGCCCACAAGTGACGTCCGCGCCGATCCCCAGCGGGCCGCCGACCACCGCGCCGACGGCCCGCACGTGCGTAACCCCTCCGTCAGCGATCGCGCAGGCGGGTGATTGCCTCGGCCTTGGGGGTGTAGGGGCCGCGCGCCGGCCGGCCGGCGACCGCGTTGAGCACCCACGGCGACGGCGAGTCGACGGTGGACTCGATGGTCTGTCCCATCCCGCCCTCCCGCGCGCCGAGTCCGCCCGAACCGCGTCGAAGTTCCCTGCGCAGGAAACGAATCGGCGCCGACGCGTCGACCACCTCGAGCGGTGCGGCGGACACGCCGGTGGGGTACGACGTGGTGGACAGCCCGGGTTTGCCGGCCCGCGCGCCGACGCCGCCCGCGTAGGTGAACATCGCGGTGACGAACGGCCCGCCCTCCGCGTCGTGTCCGCTGACCTGCATGGTCCACACGGCCGCCGAACCCTCGGCCACCACCGCTTCGGGCAACGCCTCGGTTTCGCCTGACTCGCGCGCGGTGCGCACTGCGGGGCATTTCGACCACGCCGACAGCACGATCCGTGCCGCGAAGACGGCCCTGGTCGAGGAGTTCGCCGCGATTGCCCACGAAGCCGGGTGCAGCCTGCCCGAGTTGGTCCTCGCCTTCGACCTGGCCCACCCGCAGGTGACCTCCGCCATCCTCGGCCCGCGTACCCCGGACCAACTGACATCACAACTCGGCGCCTGCGAAGTGACGTCGACCTCGTCCACGCCGGCTCGCCTGGATGCGTTGGTACGCCCCGGCGCCGACGCCGATCCGGCCGATTCGCCCTATCCGCAACCGGTTTCGCGACACGAGTGAGCCTGACGCCGTGTGGTCGGAGCCGCGCGCCGCGCGGCCGCCGGCGCACTGCTGTGCGAGGAATGCGAGCGCTCGTCGGCGGAGCCGGGTACGATCCGACGATCAACCGCCTGGGGGGCCGGTCTGCACAGGGTTTCCGCAGGTGGGGGTGCAAAACAGCCGTGATCGCGCATGCCCTGGATCGGTGGTGCGGGAGGCCTCGTGTGTCGGGCTTCCGCGCGCCGGGCCGGGTAGGCGGCTCTTCGCTCCGATGGCAGTCGGCATGCCGTGAACGGCGTCTCTCTCCTAAAGGGGTTCAGTGCACATACGTCGCATACCCACCGAGCTTCGGCCGAGCGTGCCCGCCGACGAAGTGATCTCGGATTCGTCGCACTCGTCACTCACGGCGCCACTCGCGTCGCACTTCGTACAGATCGTCGCGCACGAGGACGACGACCTGCTGTTCATGAACCCGGACATCCAGGTGGGACTTTCCGCCGGGATATCCACCACCACCATCTATCTGACCGCGGGTCAGGGCTTCAAGACCGGCGACGACGCGGCCGCGTACACGGCCGAACGGCAGGCCGGCGTACTCGCCGCCTACGCGCAGATGGCCGGGGTGAGCGGTTGCGACGGTGCCGCGGCCGGACCGGCGGGGTGCTGGGATGCGACCGCGGTCACCGTACTCGGCCACACCGTGCAGAAGTTCGCGCTCAAGCAACGGCCCGACGTGCATCTGATCTTCCTCAGCCTGCCGGACGGGCTCGGCTCGCCGACCGGCTCGCTGGAGGGCCTGTTCGCGGGCACCGAGACCTCGCTCCAGACCATTCGGGTCAACGGCCAGGCGGCCGGGGTGGTCTGGCCGCAGAGTTACACCAGGGCCGACCTGATCAACGTGTTGCGGGAACTGCTGAGCACGCTCGGCGCCACCTCGGTGCGCATCCAGGACACCGCGCCCGACCCGAACCTGTTCCACGACCACGCCGACCACGTGGCCGCCGCCCGGTTCGGCGAGGCCGCCTACATCGCGTACGGCGCGACCAACAACCGGGTGTTGTTGGATCGCTACCGCGACTACAACATCACCAACATGCCGGTGAACCTCTCGCCCGCCGAGAAGGCCGCCAAGTGGGCCACGGCCAACGTGTACATCGCCCACGACAGTGTGTTGGTGGGTACCGACCTGACCCAGTACGAGGAGTGGTCGAGCCGCGAATACCCGCGCTCGCAGCGCGGTACGAACTGGATCGGCCCGGACTCGGCCGGTCGGCTGCGCGCGTTCGTCGTCCAGAGTGGCGACCTGCTGGAATGGTCGCAGGACGACGCCTTGGCGTGGAGCGGGCCGGTCACCCACGGCAACCCCGGCGGACCGCTGGACGCGGGCCTGACCGTCGCGGCGGACGAGGACGGCCGCCTCGAGGTCTTCGGCCAGCGGCGGGACACCGGCGAGATCGTCACCCGCTTCCAACTCGGCGGCGGTGGCTGGGCCTGGGGTGCCCTCGGCAACCCCAACGGCGGCGCCAACGCGCTCCTGGTGAGCGTGCCGGCGGTGATCGCCAACGCGGACGGCCGACTCCAGTTGTTCGTCCGCAACGCCGGCGGCGGGATCAGCTCGCGCTGGCAGACCCAGATCAACGGTGTCTGGAGCGGTTGGGCCGACATGGGCGGTTCGAGCATCCAGGGCCCGCCCACGGCGATCGTCACCGCCGACGGCCGGATCGAGCTGTTCGCGCCGACCGTTGACCACGTCCTGCACTGGTACCAGTCCACGCCCAACGGCGCGATGACCACGAACACCACCTTCCCGGTCGTGGTGCCCGCGAGTCGCCCGATGCCGGCCCGGGACCAGGACGGCCGGATCGAGCTGTTCTACCGCCAGCAGGGTACTGCCGAGGTCGCGGTCCGCTTCCAGACCGCCCCCGGCGGCGGCTGGCCCGGATCCACGGTCGTCGGCAGCGGCCAGTCCGGAATCGGCGAGCCCGCCGCGGTCACCGACGGCACCGGGCGGATCGTGCTGATGGCCCGCAACCGAAGCGGTGGCGTGAGCTACACCCGCCAGAGCACGCCGAACAACGTATTCGGTGCCTGGGTCAACCGGGGCGGCTTCCAGGTCGGTACGCCGGCTGCCGCGGTGGACCGCGACGGCCGGGTGGAACTGCTCATCGTCGACCCGCGCGGTCAGGTCCTGCACAGCCGCCAGGACGCCAACGGCGTGTTCCCGGCGTGGACGCTGATCGGCTGATCCGCAGATCCATCCATCGATCCATCCGGGCCGAAGCGCCGATCCGCACCGACGCGGATCGGCGCCGCGGCCGCCTCGTCTTCTCGGAGCGGTGGGGTAGGGACGGCCACGGCGGACGCGCGCCCTTGGGCGGCGTCGCCGAGGTCGAGGAAGCGGCGCGGTCCGGCCGCGTACTCGGGGTGGGGCTCGGGGCCGGGCGCGGGCCACCAGCGCGCGCCGGCGCCGGCGGCCAGGGCCGCGCCGTACGCGGCCAGGTCCGTCTCGGCGGGCACCTCGACCGGAACCCCCCGTACCGAGGCCTCGATCGAGCACCACAGCCGGCTGCGCGCGGGCGAGCCGGCGCACACCAGGGTGTCCAGGCGAACTCCCCGCGGGCCAGATTCGTTGCGATGTGCGCGAGGCCGTACGCGGTGCCCTCCAGGACGGCCCGGGCCGGTTCACCCGGTCCGCTGCCCGAGGTCGGTCCGAACACCTCGCCGCGCAACTCGCGGTTCCAGCGCGGCGCGCGCTCGCCCTCGAGGTAGGGCAGGACCAACACGCCCCGCGCGCCCGGCGGTACCTCGGCGGCCACAGAAGTTCGGCGGGGACAGCGGTGACCGAGACCCGGCGCAACGCGGGCGCCTACCTCGCGGCACTGCCGGTGACCGTCGCCGACGCGTGACCGCGCACGCCGGCCCGACCACGGCGGACGGGCTCCGGGTGTTCCCCCCGGAGCCCGTCGGCGGGTCAACCCCCGGCCGTCGCCCCCGCGAGCAGCCGCGCGCGCAGACCCTCGTCCAACGCGGCGTCCACGCACGTCCACGCCATCGCCAGACCGCCCTCCAGCAGCGCCCGATCCGCGGCCGGCCGGGCGGCATACGCGGCGAACTCGGCCTGGTGCAGCCCCACATCGCCGGAGTCGATGGAGACCAGCGGCTGGATGGACGGGATCGCCAGCGACACGTTGGCCATGTCGGTGGACCCGGCCTGCCGGTCGTCCTCGGCGGTCACCGTCGGGAACTCCCGCCCCGCCACCAGTGCGTTGCGCTCGTACGCCGCCAACAGACCCGGGTCGTGCCGGAATTCCGAGTACGCGGGCGAGGTCGAGGACAGCGTCAACCGCGACCGGGTGGCCACCGCACCCGCCCGGAAACAATCGCGCACCCGCTCCTCCAGGTCGGTCACCCCGGCCAACGTGGCGGCGCGGACGTAGTAGTCGGCCTCGGTGTGCTCGGGGATCACGTTCGGCACCTGCCCGCCGGTGGTGGTGATCCCGTGCACCCGCTGATCCGGCGTCATGTGCTGGCGCAGCAGCCCGATCGCCACCTGCGCGACGGTCAGCGCGTCGGCCGCGTTGACCCCGTCCTCCGGACAGGCCGACGCGTGCGCGGCCCGGCCGTCGTACTCGACGTGCAGTTGCGCACGGGCCAGGCAGGTCGGATCGAGCCGCTCCCGGGGCGACGGGTGCACCATCATCGCCGCGTGCACCCCGGCGAACACGCCGCGCTCCAGCATCAGCACCTTGCCCCCGCCGTTCTCCTCGGCGGGGGTGCCCAACACCCGTACGGTCACGCCCAGGTCGTCGGCCACCGCGCCCAGCGCCAGCGCGGCGGTGACCGCAGCGGACGCGATCACGTTGTGCCCGCACGCGTGCCCGATCCCCGGCAGCGCGTCGTACTCCGCGCAGATCCCGAGCACCAGCGGCCCCTCGCCGCGCTCGGCGACGAAGGCGGTCGGCAACTCGCCCACGCCCGCGGTGACGGTGAAGCCGTGTTCGGTCAACTGCTCACCCAACCATCCGCAGGCGCGCTCCTCGGCGAAGCCGAGTTCGGGATGGGCGTGCAGACGGTGACTGAGTGCAACCAGATCCGGTGCGGCGGCGTCCACCGCCGCCTGGGCGGCGGCCTTTGCGGACGCCGCGAGGTCGAAGGCTCGCATGGGCGCATCCTGCCCCACGACGGACGTAACGGGAAGTGACCGAACGAAGTACCCGTTCCGCGTGACAACGACCGGCCAAGGTGCGGAAATCCATGATCGACAAGGCGGAAGTTCCGGAAACCCGGACCTCGGTGCCGGACCGGGCCGAGGTGTTCGAGCGTGAGCTGAACGTCCTCGCCCTCTCCGGCGACGGCCGGCTCGCGATCCTGCGAGCCCCGGCCGGGCGCACCGGGCGCACCGCCCGACTGGTGGGCGTGCACGGTGGTGTGCTCGCCGCGACCGACGACGGCACCGAGTCGATGACCCCGGTCGCGGTGGCCCACGTGTTCGTCGAGGACCGCGTGGTCGAGGTCACCTGCGACGAGGGCCGGCGGGCCTCGGCGTTGCCCGTACGGGTCACCCAACGCCGGTTCGGGCTACTGCTGTTGGGCGAGCCGGACGGCGCCCCCGACGACGAGCCGCTGCCGCGCGCCGCGGTGACGGCGGTGGCGATCGAGGCGATCCGGCGGGACGCGGATGGCCACCGCGACCGCCGAGACCGCGGGTCGGCTGATCGACGAGCCGCGCTACGGCGCGCTGCGCAACCTGGGCGATGTCACGCGCACCGCCGCCCGGTTCGGCCTGCGCCTGGACCGCCCGCACCGCGCCGTCGTCTTCGCCTACTCCGGACCCAACCAGCGCACCCGGACCACCGCGCTGTCCTGGCTGGAGATGCCGGTGCCAGGAGGGCGAACTGGGCCTCACGGTGCTCTCCGGCAACGTCGAACGCGAGATCAGCCGAATCCGCATCCGGCTCCAGGGCATGGTCGGCGACGTCCCCGTACCGGCCGCGGCCGGCCCCACGGTCAGCGACCCGCGCGGGACGGCCCGCTCCTTCCGCGTCGCGGAGACCGTCCTCGGCCTGCTGCGCCGCCGCCCCGGCGAGGTCCAGCCGATGTTCTCCAGGCTCGGCCCGGCCCAACTGCTGTTCGGCGTGCCGTCGGCCCGACTCCAGGCGTTCGTGGACCAACACCTGGGCCCGATCCAGGAACGTGAGGGATGGGTGGCAACCCTCAGCGCGTGGCCGGCCACCAACGGCAGCCGCGCCGCGGTCGCCGAGCTGCTGCACCTGCACCGCAACTCGGTCGGCTACCGGATCGGCCGGATCCGCGAACTCATCGGCGCCGACCCCCTCGACCCCGAGGTCACCCTCCGACTCCAAGCCGCCCTGACCGCCCGCGAACTCCTCCTGGCCCTCCGCGAGGTCCCGTAACACCCCGCAGACGCGAGCAGGTACCCCGGGCCGTCCGCCCGCCGGCGCCCGTGTGGGGCCATCCGGATGACTCCCGGGCGAGAGTTCGCGTCGATCGGCCGCGCCTCGGCGGGATGGCGCCGAGTGTGGGTCACAGTCGTTCCAGCCCCGGTGCGGACCGCCGGGACGTCGACGAGCGGGCCGATTCGATCGAGCCCGCCGGATGCTCGGGGTGTTCCAGCGGTCGAGAGGCGATCAGCATGACCGAAACCGACGTGACCCGTACTCCGCAGGCGGCCACCCGGCTGCGCGAGCTGGCGTTCGGCGCGATGTCCGCCGGCGCGCTCCGAGCCGCGCTGCGCCTGGGCCTGCCCGACGCGCTGGGCGAGACCCCGGCGACCGTCGCGGACCTGGCCCGCGCGGTGTCCGCGCACCCCGGGGCCCTGCACCGCCTGCTGCGCGCACTCGCCTGCCAGGGCGTCTTCGCCGAGGAACCCGACGGCCGCTACACGCACACCGAGGCCTCCCGCCTGCTGCGCGCGGACGCACCCCGCAGCATGCGGGACGTGGCGCTGTGGACCACCGAGCCGTGGACCTGGGAGGCCTGGCCGCACCTGGACCGCGCGGTGCGCTCCGGCGGCAGCGTCTTCCCCGAACTGCACGGCAAGCAGTTCTTCGACTACCTGCACGAGGACGCCCCCGAGTCGGCCGCCGCGCTCGATCGGGCGATGACCCAGTCCAGCCGGACCTCCGCCCAGGACGTCACCGCGGCGCTCGACCTGACCGGCGTGGACACCGTCGCCGACATCGGCGGCGGCCAGGGCCTGGTCCTGGCCACCCTCCTGGAGCGCAACCCCACCCTGCGCGGCACCCTGCTCGACCTGCCCGGCGTGGTCGCCTCGGCGGATCGCCGGCTGCGCGACGGCGGCGAACTCGCCGACCGGGCAACCCTGGTGGGCGGGGACTGCCGGGTCGACATCGGCGTCCGGGCGGACCTGTACATCGTGAAGAACATCCTCGAATGGGACGACGACAGCACGCTCCGCACGCTGCGCAACATCGTCGCCGCGGCCGCGCCCGGCGCCCGGGTCGCGGTCATCGAGAACCTGGTCGACGAGACCGCCTCGATGCGCTTCACCGCGGCGATGGACCTCCTGCTGCTGCTCAACGTCGGCGGCCGCAAGCACACCAAGGACAGCCTGCTGACCCTGATCGAGCAGGCGGGCCTGCGCGGCCGGGACGTGCGCGCGGTGAACCCCTCGCTGCACATGTTCGAGTGCACCGTCCCGGCCTGATCGAGCCCCATCCGACCCGACCGACCCATGGAACCGGCCCCGACTACGGAACGTCATCCATGATCACCATGGGCTAAACATGCGACTGCTCCCCGGGGGTGAAGCCGGTCGGGATATCCGCCCGGCAGGCCCAGAGCGCGGCCCCGAATGCAGTCACGCGGGTCGCGGGGTCGCCGGCGCCGTTCGAAGGTGGTGAAGGCGTCTCGCCGATCCCCGTTGCCGATGCCCGTCGGCAGTTCGCGAGCGCCGGAAGGAATACCACGATGCGTCGTGCACGCGCTCTCGTCGCCGGTTCGGTCCTCGGCTTCGCTGCTCTGACCCTGGCGGTTCCGGCCGCCTACGCCGATGTCCCGGCGCCGGTGAAGCCGGACAGCGCCCCCTCGGCCCCCGGGAACGGCGGGCAGGAGAAGTCCTGGTCCGGTGAAGGAAAGTGGACGCCCGAAAAGGGCGGCGAGTCCAGCGAGGACAAGGGCGGCGAAGGCGGCTCGCACGAGAAGTCCTGGAAGGAGCACAAGAGCCCGCACGGCGGCGTGCACACCGGCATCGGCGGCTCCTTCCTCGACGACGGTGCCGCGCTCGGCACCGGTGCGGCCCTGATCGCGGGTGGTGTCGGCGTCGGCGTCTACGCGCTGCGTCGTCGCCCCGCCGTCTCGGCGGCCCGGGCCTGACCCGTCCCGCCCCGGACAACACCCGCCGTGGCCACCACCCTTCCGGGGCGGTGGCCACGGTGACGTCGTCCCCGCCCCGGCCCCCGACCCGCCGGTTCCCCCCGGAACCCGGCCCAGGCACCCTCCGGCCAGGAAAGAGGCATCGTCTTGTTCGACCCGGCCCCGCCCACCGAGACGTCCGAGCCCGCCGCGCCGCGCCGCGTCAGCGGCGCTCGACTGATGCTGATCGCCGCGGTGGCGATCCTCCTGGGCGCCCTGATGATCAAGCACGACCTGAGCGGCGACTCGGGCCCGCCACCGCGACCGGTGCCCGCCGCCGCGCAACCGAGCGCCTCGTCGAGCCCGGCCGCCGAGGGTGTATCGGCGATGAAACGCTCGGCGCCGGTGCGGATCAAGATCCCCCGGATCAAGGTCGACGCCCCGTTCGTCGGCCTCGGCCTGAACTCCTCCGGGGTCCTGGACGTCCCGCCCGCGGGCAACCCCAACCTGGCCGGCTGGTACGAGGACGGCGTCGCCCCCGGCTCCCGGGGCAACGCGCTCGTGCTCGGCCACGTCGACACCATGACGGGCCCCGCCGTCTTCTGGGGACTCGGCAGCCTCAAGTCCGGCGACACCGTGGAGATCTCGCGCGCCGACGGCAGCGTGGCCAAGTTCGCGATCGACTCGGTCGAGGCGTTCCCGAAGGACGACTTCCCCGACGAGCGGGTGTACGGGAAGACCCGGGACGCCCAACTGCGGCTGATCACCTGCGGCGGCACCTACGACCGCAAGGCCAAGGACTACAAGGACAACGTGGTCGTCTTCGCCCACCTGCTGCCCCCGGAGTAGACACCCCCGCCCCCGTACACCTGCCCGAACACACCGCGGCCGGCCCCGGATTCCCTCCGGGACCGGCCGCCGCGCATCCCGCTACACCTGCGCGCCCCCGCCGACCGTCGCGGCCTCACCGCCCCGCTCGCCCCGCAAGGTCCGACATGCCACCGCGCCCAACACCGCCATCAGGGTGTCCTCCGGATCCGGTTCGGCGACCGGGACCCGCCACGCGACGAACCCGTCCGGGCGTACCAACACCGCGCCCTCGTCGGTGACGCCGTGCGCCTCGGCCCAGTCCACGTCCGGCGCGGTGACCAGGTCCACCACCGCGGCCTCCGCCTCGGTGCCCACCCGGTACACCGCCACCGGCACGCCCAGGCGCCGGCTCGCGCGCTGCGCCGACCGCTGCCACGCGGCCCCGGCCGAACCCGCGCCGACCAGCAACACCGGCGAGGTCTCGTACAGGTCCAAAGTGGACACGCGAGCGTCGTTGCGGCGCAGCCACAGATGCGGCGCCCGGGCGCCCGGCTCGCCGCTCGGCGGCCGGAACCGCTCGGGCAGCACCGGCAGTTCGGGGTCCGCCCCGAGCACCGCGGCGGACGCGTAGCGATAGCCCAGGACCACTCCCAGCACTCCCGGCTGCCTGCCGGCGCCGACCGTCGGCGCGGCGTACCCCGGGTGGCTGTGTTCGGCCGAACGGGTGGACGCCCGCGCGGCCGTGGCCACCGCCACCGGCCGGCGCTCCGCCTCGTAGGTGTCCAACAGGCCGGCGTCCGCATGCCCGTTCAGCACCGCGGCCAGTTTCCAGGCCAGGTTGTGCGCATCCTGGATGCCGGTGTTGGACCCGAACGCGCCCGTGGGCGACATCTCGTGGGCCGAGTCGCCGGCCAGGAACACCCTTCCGCAGCGGTAACGTTCGGCCACCCGCTCGGCGGCGTGCCACGGCGCCTTGCCGGTGATGGTCACATCCAGGTCCGGCACCCCGGCGGCGGCGCGGATGTGCGCCACGCAGCGCTCGTCGGAGAACGCCTCGATCGGCTCGTCCTCCTCCGGATGCCACGGCAGGTGGAAGACCCAGCGCTCCCGGTTGTCCACCGGCAGCAGCGCGCCCTCGCCCCGAGGGTTCGTCAGATAGCAGACGATGAACCGGCGTTCGCCGACGTGCGCGGCCAGGTCGCGCGAGGTGAAGGTGACGCTCACGTTGTGGAACAGGTCGCCCGGACCGGTCACGTCGATGCCCAGCGCGTCGCGCACCGGACTGCGCGGGCCGTCCGCCGCGACCACGTAGTCGGCGCGTACGGTGAGCCGCTGCCCGGTCTCGCGGGTCTCCACGATCGCGGTCACCCCGTCCTCGTCCGGCACGCAGGACCGGAGTTGGGTACCGAAGCGCACGTCGCCGCCGAGTTCGCGGGCGTAGTCGGCGAGGACCGGCTCCAGGTCGTTCTGACTGCACAGGCACCACGACGACGGACTGAACTTCGCCAATCCGCCGCCCGGATCGATCTCCTTGAACAGCCACTCCTGGATGTCGCCGGCGATGGTGTCCGCCTGGAGGATGCCGTGGTTGTCGGCAAGTACGGCGGACGCGGCGCGGATTCGATCCTCGATCCCGGCGGTGCGGAACACCTCCATCGTGCGCACGTTGTTGCCGCGCCCGCGCGGATGCCGCGAGGTGTCGGCGTGCCGCTCCACCAGCATGTGCGGGACGCCGAGTCGGCCCAGGAAGACGGACGTGGACAGCCCGACCAGCGAGCCGCCCACGACCAGGACCGGCACCCGGTGTTGGATCTCGGGGTTCATTCCTACTCCTGCGTTGGCGAGGACTGCGGACCCGTTCCGCCGTCGCGGGCGGAGGAGGGTCCGTCGGGGTCCTCCTGTTCCCGCTGATCGCGGCCGGCCGGTCGTCGTCGCCCAATGTCACTCATATGCCCTCAAAAGATGCACAGGGTGATGATCGGCCGCCACGCTCGAAGTCGAAGCCGGGTCCCGACGGACGGATCGGGCGGATATCCGGGTGTGATCGCGCGAGCGGCGCGACCGCCCGGACCCGCTCGACCTCCCCGTTGCCCGGGCGGCGTCGGCGCGACCCGGTCCCCGGGAGCGCCCTCGGCGGGCGGGCACGACGTTCGAATCCCATGACCAAAGGACTGACATGGACACCCTCGTCCACTCCACGGCGAATCCCACCGCCGACACCACGTCCAAGCTCCGGGTGCTGCTCATGCTGGAGCTGCACGAAGGGTCGGAACAACGTTTCCTCGAGGCCTACGAAGGCATCCGCCACCAGGTGGCCGCCGTTCCGGGCCACCTGCGCGACCAGCTGTGCCAGTCCATCGAGGACCCCAGCCAGTGGCTGATCACCAGCGAGTGGGAGGGCACCTCCCAATACCTGGCGTGGGTGGACAGCCCCGAGCACCAGGTGATGGTCCAGCCGCTGCACGGCTGCGTGCGCGGCACCCGTTCGCTGCGCTTCTCGGTGGCCCGCGAGACCGACCTGCGCGCGCCCGACGGACCGGTGATCACCACCGGCACCCGCGCCCCGAAGGGCAAGGCGAAGGCCGGTACCACGACCAAGACGAAGGCGGCGGCCGACAAGGCCCGCGCCGCCGCGCCGGCCGCCGACGACGTGGTGCGCTGCGCGCTCACCTTCACCGTCAAGCCCGGCAGCGAAGCCGAGGTGGCCCGCATCCTCTCCGGCTACGAGTCGCCCGAGGCCCGGGTCAACCCGACCACCTCGCTGCGCCGCACCTCGGTGTTCATGCTCGGCAACCGCGTCGTACGGGCCATCGAGGTCGAGGGCGACCTGCGCGCCGCACTGCGCCATGTGGCCGAGCAGCCCCAGGTCCGCGCCGCCGAGGAGGCGCTGAACCCGCACCTGGAGGAGGCGCGCGACCTGAACGACTCCGAGGCCGCCCGCGCGTTCTTCATGCGCTCCTCGCTGGCCGAGGTCTACCACCTGAGCGCGCCGGCCAAGAAGTCGGCCGGGAAGTCGGCCGGGAAGTCGGACAAGGCGTCGGACCGGAAGGCGGACGCCACGAAGACCACCCGCCGCGCGTTCCTGTACCCGGTGCGGCACGGCTGCGGCGAATCCGCCGCGACGCTGCTGCGGCGGCACGACGAGCAGGCGATCGCCGTCGCCGGCGGGCCGATCGTGCACAGCCAGGTCTTCCTGCGCGGCGACACCCTGATTCGTGTGCTGGACCTGCGCGGCCCGACGGACGATGACCCGGCGCTGCTGCTCGGCGTCGACCGCCGCGAATCCGCCGCACGCCTGAGCCGACTGCTCGAACTCGGCGAGGACGGCGAGTTGGACACCGACGACGGCCTGCGCCGACTGCTCGCCGCGTGCGAGACGACCCCCGTCACCGACCGTCGCGCCGCCCGCGACGTCTGATCCCCCCGGGGCGGCGCCCGACGACGCCGCCCCGCCACTTGGAGGTGGCACAGATGACCACGCAGACCGTACGCATCGTCAACCTGGACGAGATCGAGCCGAACCGCCGCCGCGGCGGTGACCTCCGGGTCATGCTCGGCCCGGCGACGGTGGGGTCCACCAGCGGCTTCATGGGCCTGGCCCTGATCGAGCCCGGGGACATGATCGCCGAGCACTACCACCCGTACTCCGAGGAGTTCATCCACGTCGTGGTCGGCTCGATCGAGGTCGACCTGGACGGCGTCACCCACGAACTGCGGCCCGACCAGGGCCTGATGATCCCGAAGAACATGCGCCACCGCTTCCGCAACGTCGGTCGGGTCCAGGCGCGGATGGTCTTCCAACTCGCCCCGCTCGCGCCGCGGCCCGAACTCGGGCACGTCGACACGGAGGGAATCGAACCCGCCGAGACCGTGGGCGCCGACTCTTGAGGCGCCGGGTCGCGGTCACCGGCGTCGGGGTGGTGGCACCCGGTGGGGTGGGCGTCACCGCGTTCTGGGACCTGCTGATGGCGGGCCGCACGGCGACGCGCGGGATCACCTTCTTCGACCCCACCGGGTTCCGCTCCCGGATCGCCGCCGAATGCGACTTCGACCCGATCGCGTGCGGCGTCGACCCCGACCGGGCCCGACGCGCGGACCGCTACGTGCAGTTCGCGCTCGCCGCGGCGGCCGAGGCGGTCCGCGGCAGCGGCCTGGACCGCGACGCCGAGGACCCCTGGCGGATCGGCGTCTCCCTCGGCACCGCCGTGGGCGGCACCACCCGGCTCGAACACGACTACATCGCGGTCAGCGGCCCCGGCAAGACCTGGGCCGTCGACCACCGCAGGGCCGACCCCTTCCTGCACCGGGCCTTCTCGCCGAGCACCCTGGCCGCCGAGGTGGCCGAGGAGTTCGCCGCCAAGGGCCCGGTACAGACCGTCTCCACCGGCTGCACCTCCGGCCTCGACGCGATCGGCTACGCCGCGCACGCGATCGAGGAGGGCCGCGCCGACGTGTACATCGCCGGCGCCGCCGACTCGCCGATCTCGCCGATCACGGTTGCCTGCTTCGACGCGATCAAGGCCACCTCGACCCGCAACGACGACCCGGCGCACGCCTCCCGGCCGTTCGATGCGGACCGCGACGGGTTCGTCCTCGGCGAGGGCGCCGCGGTGCTGATCCTGGAGGAACTCGAACACGCCCACCGGCGCGGCGCCCATGTGTACTGCGAGGTCGGCGGGTTCGCCACGCGCGGCAACGCACACCACATGACCGGCCTGACCCGCGAGGGCCTGGAGATGTCCGAGGCGATCGACCGCGCACTGGCGGACGCGGAGGTCGCCCCCGACGCCGTCGACTACGTCAACGCGCACGGCTCGGGCACCAAGCAGAACGACCGCCACGAGACCGCGGCCGTCAAGCGCTCGCTCGGCGCGCACGCGCACAAGATCCCGATGAGCTCGATCAAGTCGATGGTCGGCCACTCGCTCGGCGCCATCGGCGCCATCGAACTCGCCGCGTGCGCCCTGGCGATGGAGTACAAGGCGGTGCCGCCCACGGCCAACTACGAGACGCCGGACCCCGAGTGCGACCTCGACTACGTGCCGGGCACCGCCCGGCCGATGGGCCTGACGACGGTGTTGTCGGTGGGCAGCGGGTTCGGCGGCTTCCAGTCCGCGGTGGTCCTGGACCGTCGGGAGAGGAGACCCCGATGAACAGCTCCGCAGCACGGCGCACCGTGGTCACCGGCGTCGGCGTCGTCGCGCCCAACGGCATCGGCGCCGACGTGTTCTGGAAGGCGACCCGGGAGGGCCGGTTCGTGTTGGACCGGATCTCCCGCGAGGGCTGCGGGCACCTGCCGCTGACCGTCGCGGGCGAGGTACGCGACTTCGACCCCGCCGCCGTGGTCGAGGAACGCTACCTGGTCCAGACCGACCGCTTCACCCACTTCGCGTTGGTCGCCGCCGACCAGGCCCTGGCCGACGCGGCACTGGGCCCGACGTCCACCTTCGGAGTCGGGGTGACCACCGCGAGCTGCTCCGGCGGCGGCGAGTTCGGCCAGCGCGAACTGCAGAACCTGTGGGGCAAGGGACCCGGCTTCGTCGGGCCGTACCAGTCGATCGCCTGGTTCTACGCGGCCACCACCGGCCAGATCTCCATCCGCGGCGGCTTCAAGGGCCCGTGCGCGGTGCTGGCCAACGACGAGGCCGGCGGCCTGGACGCGCTCGCGCACGCCGTCCGGACCATCCGCCGAGGCACCGACGCCGTCGTGGTCGGCGCCGCCGAGGCACCGCTCGCCCCCTACTCGATGGTCTGCCAACTCGGCTACGACGCGCTCAGCCTCGCCGTCGACCCCGCGCGGGCCTACCTCCCGTTCACCTCCGCCGCCCGCGGCTTCGCCCCCGCCGAGGGCGGCGCGATGTTCGTCGTCGAGGAGGCCGAATCGGCCCGCCGGCGCGGCGCCCGGATCCGGGCCGAAGTGCTCGGTCACGGCGCGACGTTCACCGGCACCTCCGGCTGGGGCCCCTCCCGGCACGGACTGGCCCGGGCGATTCGCGACGCACTGGCCGAGGCCGAATGCGGACCCGCCGACATCGACGTGGTCTTCGCCGACGCGCTCGGCACCCCCGAGGCCGACCACGCCGAAGTACTCGCCCTGTCCGACGCGTTGGGCGCCCGCGCCGCCCGGGTGCCGGTGACCGCCCCCAAGGCCGGCATCGGCCGGGCCTACTGCGGCGCGCCGATGCTCGACTGCGCCGCCGCGATCCTGGCCATGGAACACGGCGTGCTGCCGCCCACCCCGGGCGTGTTCGACGTCTGCCACGACCTCGACCTGGTCACCGGCCGGGCCAGGAGCGCCGAACTGCGCACCGCCCTGGTACTCAGCCGCGGCCTGATGGGTGGCAACGCCGCGCTGGTGCTGCGCCGAGGCGACGGCCATCCCGACACGGCCTAGCCCGCCGGCAACCTCTGCGGCCGGTACGACCCGAGCCCCCTCGTACGCCTCATCCGACTCATCCGAAAGGAAGCCCGTGATGAACGGACCGCTCACCCACGAAGAACTCGCCGCGCTGATGAAGTCCTGCGCCGGCGTCACCGCCGACCCCGAGCAACTGCGCCGACCCGACGCCACGTTCGACGAGTTCGGCCTCGACTCGCTGGGCCTGCTCGGGATCGTCTCCGAGCTGGAGCGGCGCTATCAATTCCCACTCGGCGCGGACGTGGACCAGTGCAAGACCCCGCACGAGTTCCTGGAAACCACCAACTCCCAACTCACCTCCGGAGTGTGACATGGCCGGCCATACCGACAACGACATCGTCATCGCCGCCCCGTTCGACCTGGTCTGGGACATGACCAACGACGTGGACAACTGGACGAACCTGTTCAGTGAATATGCCTCGGTGGAGGTCATCGCGCGCGAGGACGCCAAGGTCACCTTCCGCTTGACCATGAAGCCCGACAAGGACGGCAAGGTCTGGAGCTGGGTGTCCGAGCGCGAGGCCGACCGCGAGACGCGCACGGTGTGGGCCCGCCGGGTGGAGACCGGGCCGTTCGCGCACATGCACATCCGCTGGGAGTACCACGAGGTCCCCGACGGCGTACGGATGCGCTGGGTACAGGACTTCGCGATGAAGGAGACCGCGCCGGTCGACGACGCGTGGATGACGGACAACATCAACCGCAACTCGCGCGTGCAACTCGAACTGATCCGGGACCGGATCCAGGAGCGCGCCCGGGAGACGGGCGTCGCGCCCACCGTGCGCACCTGGTGAACCCCGCGTCGTCGCCCGCCCCGGCGCGACGACGCCCCGCCGGCGGGGCCGCGCTGTCGCGGCCCCGCCGGCCCACCCCTCGACAAGGACGGCAACCCATGCACCGCACCCTGATCGTCGCCCGGATGAAGCCCGACTCGGCGACCCCGATCGCCGACATCTTCGCCGCCTCCGACACCGGCGAGCTCCCGCACCTGGTCGGGGTCACCGGCCGCAGTCTGTTCCAGTTCGGCGACCTGTACCTGCACCTGATCGAGGCCGACCGGCCCCCGGGGCCCGCGGTCGCGAAGGTCGCCGGACACCCGGAGTTCCGCGACATCAGCGAACGGCTCTCGGAGCATGTGAACGCGTACGACCCGCAGACCTGGCGCTCGCCCCAGGACGCGATGGCCCGCGAGTTCTACCGCTGGGAGCGCGACGCGCGGCGGTGACGTCGCCGCCCGTCCCCGCCGTCCGGGGCCCACCGTCCAAGGCTCGACCGTCCAAGGACCAGATGCCATGATCGAGACCCGTCCGGGGCTCACCGTCGACAGCCGACCCGACTGGGTCAAGTGCGGACGCTGCGCCGAACTCGTATACGGCAAACGTTTCACCCGGGACCTGCGGGTGTGTCCCGACTGCGGCGAGCACGCGCGCCTGACGGCGCGTGAACGCCTGGATCAACTCCTCGATCCCGGCTCGGAGACCGCGCTGCGCGCCGACCCCGCCCCGCACGACCCGCTCGGCTTCGTCGACTCCCGCCCCTACCCGGAACGGCTGGATCGGGCCCGTGCGGAGACCGGCATGGACGAGGCCGCGGTGTGCGCGCGGGGCGCCATCCACGGACAGCCGGTGGTGGTCGCCGCGATGGACTTCCGCTTCCTCGGCGGCAGTCTGGGCTGCGCGGTGGGCGCGCTGGTCACCGCCGCCGCCGACGAGAGCCTGCGGACGGGGATCCCGCTGCTGCTGATTCCCGCCTCGGGCGGGGCGCGCATGCAGGAGGGCGTGCTCTCGCTGATGCAGATGGCCAAGACCGCGCACGCCCTGGCGGAACTGGACGAGGCGGGCGTGCTGGTGTTGTCGCTGATCACCGATCCCACGTACGGCGGGGTGGCCGCCTCGTTCGCGACGCTCGCCGACGTGATCCTGATCGAACCCGGCGCGCGGATGGGCTTCGCGGGGCCTCGGGTGATCGAGCAGACCATCGGCGAACGGTTGCCCGAGGGGTTCCAGACCGCCGAATTCCTGCTCGAACACGGGATGGTCGACACGATCGTCGCGCGCCCCGCGCTGCGCGCGACGTTGCGGCACTTCCTTGCGGTGGGCGGGGCGAAGACGGGGCGGCGGGACGGGGGGAGAAGCGGGGCGGCATCGAACGGGAGCGATGCGAAGGGCCTCGGCGCGAAGGGGACTGCCGGGGATGGGCCGGGTGGGAACGAGTCGGGCGCGAACGGCTCGACGTCGAACGGGACCGATGGGTCCCCCGCGTATGGGTGCGCGTCGGATGAGCCGACCCTCGACGAGCCTGCGGGGGAGCCCTGGGAGGCGGTTCGGCTGGCGCGGCATGCGGGTCGGCCGACGATGCTCGACTACGCGGGTCGGCTCCTGGAGGACTTCCACGAGTTGCACGGGGATCGGATCGGCGCCGACTGTCCCGCGATCGTGGGCGGCATCGGTCGGCTCGACGGCCGGCCGGTGATGCTGATCGGGCATCAGAAAGGCGGCGACAACCTCGCCGAGCGGCAGTACCGCAAATTCGGCATGGCCACCCCGGCCGGCTTCCGCAAGGCTGCCCGATTGATGCGGCTCGCCGCCAAACTCGGCCTGCCGGTGATCACCCTGGTCGACACGCCGGGAGCCAACCCCGGACCGGACGCCGAACGTGACGGCCAGGCCGTCGCCATCGCGGAGAACCTGCGCCTGATGGCCCGGTTGGCCACCCCCATCGTCACGGTGATCACCGGTGAGGGCGGCAGCGGCGGCGCACTCGCACTGGCCGTCGCCGACCGGGTGCTGATCGGCGAGCACGGCGTCTACTCGGTGATCAGCCCCGAGGGCTGCGCCGCCATCCTGTGGAAGGACCCGTCGGCGGCCCCCGCCGCCGCGGCGGCGCTCCGTATGGGGCCGCGCGACCTGCTGCGCCTCGGCGTGGTCGATCGGATCGTCCCCGAACCGCCGGGCGGCGCCCACACCGACCCCGGCCGCGCCGCCACACTGCTGCGCACGGCCCTGATCCCGGTCCTGGACGAACTCCTCGCCCTGAACCGCACCCGCCTGCTCCGCGAACGCGGCGAGCGCTTCCGGCGGTTCGGCGCCCCCGAGGCCGCGCGCGCCGAGGCGGACCGCACCGAGGCCGCTCGTGTCGAATCCGGCCACGCCGAGACCGTTCGCGCCGAGGATGTTCGGGCCGACTCCGTTCGTGCCGGCTCTGTCCGAGGCGACGTTGCTCGTGCTCGTCCCGCCCGGGTCGACGTCGCTCCGGGTGAGGCCGCGCGGGTCGAGCCGGTCCGTGCTGAGGCCGTCCCCGTCGAAGTCGCCCCTGTCGAAGGAAGTGCCCGATGAGTTCGCCCCATGGACCGTCCCAGGCGCGCGACGCGCACGCCGACGATCGACCCGACCGTCACCCCGCCGGTTACGCCGACGAGCGCTGGGTCAGACCCTTCGATCCCGCGCACGCGTCGGGGCACCCTCGGCCGGCCGCCCCCGAGGCGCCGGGCCCGGTGCAGCCTGCTTCCGTGCCGCCGCGGTGGATCCGGCTGCGCTGCGGCGACACCAGCATCGAGATCGAGTGGCCCGAGGCCGCCGCGCCCTCCGGCGCCGCGCCCGCCGCCCCCGGTGCCACGCCCGTGGCCGCCATCCCCGGCGAGCGGCCGGCCGAGCCGGACGGCGGACGCCGCTACGTACCGGCTCCGATGGTCGGCACCTTCTACCACGCTCCCGAGGTGGGCGCGAAGCCGTTCGTCAGCGTCGGCGACACCGTCCGTCCCGGTCAGACGGTGGGCATCCTCGAGGTCATGAAGATGATGAACACCATCACCGCCGAGGTGTCCGGGCTGGTGGTGGAGGTGCTGGTGGCCGACGCGCAACCGGTCGAGTACCAGCAGCCGTTGTTCGTGATCGAAACCGGCGGCGCCGATCCGGACACGGCCGCCGACGACCGCCCCGGCGGCTCCCACACCCGGCACTGACGACGACCCGAGGTGGTCCCCGTGTTCTCGACCGTGCTCATCGCCAACCGCGGCGAAATCGCCCTGCGGGTCGCCCGCACCTGCCGCGAAATGGGCATCCGCAGCGTGGCCGTGTACTCCACCGCGGACCGGGAATCCGCAGTGGTGCGCTTCGCGGACGAGGCCGTGCACATCGGTCCGCCGCCGGCCAGGTCCAGCTATCTCAACATGCCCGCGATCATCGAGGCGGCCCGGACCACGGGGGCGGAGGCGATCCATCCCGGCTATGGATTCCTGTCCGAGGACCCCGACTTCGCCGAGATCTGCGAGGCGAACGGGATCACCTTCATCGGTCCGCCGCCGCACGTGATGCAGCGGCTCGGCGACAAGAGCGATGCGCGTGCGGTGATGGCGGCGGCCGGACTGCCGGTACTCCCGGGCAGCGACGGCGCGTTGGGCTCGCCGACGGAGGCCGCCGAGATCGCCGCGCGAGTCGGCTATCCGGTGATCCTCAAGGCGGTGGCCGGCGGCGGCGGTCGCGGGATGAGCGTGGTCCGCGACCCGGACGAGCTGGCCTGGGCCTACCAGGACACCCGCGCCCGTGCCCGAGCCGTCTTCGGTGACGAACGGCTCTACCTGGAGCGCTACATCGACGGCGCCCGGCATGTCGAGGTGCAGGTGTTGTGCGACGGCCGCGGCGGCGCCGTGCACCTGGGCGAGCGGGACTGCTCCGCGCAGCGCAGGCACCAAAAACTGGTCGAGGAGTCGCCTGCCCCGAACCTGCCGGCCGAGACGCGCGAGGCGATGTGCGCGGCGGCGCTGCGCGGGGCGACGGCGGTCGGCTACGTGGGTGCGGGCACCTTCGAGTTCGTGGTCACGCCCGCGAACCGGTTCCACCTCCTGGAGATCAACTGCCGGATCCAGGTGGAGCATCCGGTCACCGAGATGGTCACCGGCGTGGACATCGTGCGCGAACAGCTCACCATCGCCGCCGGCGCGCCGCTGACGTTCGGTCAGGACGACGTGGTCCCACGCGGGGTGGCGATCGAATGTCGCGTCAACGCCGAGGATCCGGCCCGGGCCTTCGCGCCCACGCCGGGCCGATTGGCGGAGTTCGTGCCGCCGGGCGGCCCGTGTGTGCGGATCGATACGCACGCCTATGCGGGCTGGACGGTCGGTCCGGACTACGACTCGCTGCTCGCCAAGGCGATCGTCTGGGCACCCGACCGGGAGCGGGCCATCGCGCGCGCCGAACGGGCGCTGGGCGAATTCCGGGTGGCCGGTGGCGGGGTGCACACCACGCTGGGCTTCCTGCGGCGACTGCTGGCACACCCGAGGTTCCGGGCCGGCGAGCACACCACGGACCTGGTGGACACGATGACCTCGGACGTCACCGAGCCCGCACCGGCCGAGCCCGCATCGGTGCCGTGAGGCCCGGCCCGGTCCGATCCGGTGCCCGGACCTGCTCCCGTTCCCGGACCCGTACCCGCTCCTGTTCCCTCACCCGTTACGGCTTTTCCCGGTTTCCCGGCTGTCCATCCCCGGTTTTCTGCGAAGGCGGATCATTCCCCATGCACTCCATGCACCCCTTGCACGCTCTGCCCGTACAACGGCTGCTTCCCCTCGGCTGCGTCACCGCGCTCGCGATCCTCGGCTCGGTGTTGGCGCCGACCGCGCGGGCGGACACCCGGCACGTCGTCCATCCGGGCGAGTCGATCCAGGCGGCGGTGGATGCCGCCGCGCCCGGGGACATCATCGAGGTGGCGCCCGGTACGTACGCCGGCAGCGTCCTGGTCCGCACCGATCGGCTGACGATTCGCGGGGCGGGTGAGCGTACGGTGCTCACTCCGGGTGAGGAGGACGCCACGAACGAGTGCGCGGCGGCCGGGAACGGTCTGTGCGTGGTCGGCACGGCCGAGCATCGGGTCGCGGACGTGCGGATCCAGTCGTTGACCGTCACCGGCTTCACGAAGACGGGTGTGATGGGCAGCGGCACCGAACGTATGCGGGTACGCCGGGTGTTCGCGCATCACAACGGTGAACACGGAATCGGCCAGGAGGATTCGGTCCGGGGCGAACTCACCGACAACACCGCCGAGGACAACGGCCAGGCCGGATTGTTCCTGGCGGACACCGCCGATGCGATGGGCGCGAGTATCGCCCGCAACCACTCGACCGGCAACCGGCTCGGCGTACTGATCCGGCGCGGACGGGAGTTGGCGATCGAGCGGAACGAGCTGACCGGGAACTGCGCCGGGGTCTTCGTCGTGGGCGACGACAAGGAGCCCGCCGCCGGGTCGCTGGCGATCCGGGGCAATCGCATCGACGAGAACAACAAGTATTGCCCGCCGAATCCGCGACTGGCCTTCATCCAGGGTTCCGGCATCGTGCTCACCGGCGCCCGGGAGACGCAGGTGACGGACAATCAGGTGCGGGACAACCAGGGGGAGTCGCCGATGTCGGGCGGCATCGTGGTGATGCCCAGTCAGGCCGGGCGGCCGACCGTGGGCAACCTGATCCGGGGCAACGTCGTGACGGGCAACGCGCCTTCGGACCTGGCGAATCGGGTCGACACCGAGATCAACACGTTCGAGGCGAACGTATGTGAGCGGTCCGAGCCCACCGGGCACTGCTGACGGGCCGTCGGGAAGGGGCCGACCCACCCGGGCCGGAGGCGCGTCGGCGTCTCCGGCCCGGGTCAGTGCCGTTCGGGGGCCATGCCGGGCATGATCGTGTCGGGCGGGGCGTCGCCGTAGCCGAGGGTGGCCATCATTCCCAACTCGCTGTGGTAGACGTTGTGGCAGTGCAGCATCCACTCGCCGGGGTTGTCGGCGAGCAGGTCCACGGTGACGGTCTCCCGGGGGCGGACCACCACGGTGTCCTTGAGCGGCCCGCCGCCGCCGGACCGGCGCACCCGGAAGGTGTGTCCGTGCAGGTGGACGGGGTGCCAGATGCGGGAGTTGTTGGTGAAGGACAGGCGGACCCGTTCGCCGTCGGCGACCGCCACCCGCACCGATGTGTCGTCGGGCGCGTCCGCCGTGCCGATCGTCCACGACGTGCCGCGCGCACCACCCGTGCGCAGTACCAGGTCCACCTCGCGGGCCGGTTCGTCGCCCGGGTCGACCGACGGGTCGGCGGTCAGGTCGGCGAGGTCGAGCACCCGGCGATCCAGTTCCGGGACGTCGGCCGAGGCCGGCGGGGCGTCGCCGGTCGAGGTGCGGACCACCGCGAAGGCCCGGGCGTTCTTGCCCTCCGCGGCGGCGACCAGCGGGAACACCCCGTCCTCGAGGGTGACCAGCACGTCGTAGCGCTCGCCCATCCCGATCAGCAGCGTGTCCACCCGCACCGGCAGCACCGGGAAGCCGTCGGTGTGGGTGACGGTCAGCCGGTGGCCGCCCAGCGCGACCCGGAACGCCGTGTCCGCGCCGGCGTTGATCAGGCGCAGGCGCACCCGCCGACCCGGTGCCTCCTCGAACACCTCCGGGGCCTCCGGGGCGCGGCCGTTGACCAGGTAGTGGGGGTAGGCGACGTGTCCGGCGCTGCCGCCGAGGAGGGTGCTTCGCATGTCCTGCGGTGATTTGGGGTTGCCGCGCAGTTCCGTCAGGACCGCGTCCGGGTCGGTGCCCGTGCCGTCGATCCAGTCGTCGAGCACGACGGTCCACTCCGCGTCGTAGGACAGCGGCTCGGCCGGGTCCTCGACCACCAGCGCGCCGTAGAGCGCGCGGTCGAGTTGGGTACCCACGTGCGAGTGGTAGAAGTACGTGCCCGGGTCGGGCACGACGAAGCGGTAGTCGAAGTCGCCGCCCGCCGGAACCGGGGCCTGGCTGAACCCGGGGGCGCCGTCCATCCGCTGGTCGATCCGTACTCCGTGCCAGTGCACCGTGGTGTCCTGCGGCAGGTCGTTGCGCAGCCGAGCGGCCACGGTGCCGCCGGCCGCGACGCGGATCTCCGGGCCGGGGATGCGGTCGCCGAATCCCCAGGTGGCCACGTCGCGCGCGCCCAGGTCGACCGTGGTCGGCGCGGCGGTGAGCAGGACCGCGACATCGGCGGCCGAGCCGGCGCGGGAAACCGGCGCGAGGGTCGCGGGGGCGCCGGTGCCGAACCGGGTGCCGGTGCCGGCGGCGAGCAGCGCGGCGGTGCCGGCCGTACCGAACAGCAGCGAGCGGCGGGTGGGGTGGGAGGGGACAGGCAACGGTGCGGCCCTGCTTCCTTGAGGTCGGCTCGCGATGGGGGCGTCGCCCGCCGGAGGTGCCGGCGGGATCCGGCGCGAGTACCCCGCCCCGGTCCCGCGAACACGCCCTGGCGCCGGGCCACTCCGTCGGCCGCGATCCGTGCCGCCGGTCGGGTGAACGAGCGCGAACGCCAGTTGCCTCCCGGAATTCCCCTCGTTGCACCGGTCGATCGCGCCACCCGCGGCGCCATCCGAAACGGAGATCACATGTACACGTTCAAGAAGTCGGCCTCCGTGGCCGCCGGTGTCGCAGCTCTCGTCATGGCGGGTGCCGGCGTCGCCAGTGCCGGGTCCGAGGCGAATGGCGCGGCGGTCGGCTCGCCCGGCGTGTTGTCCGGCAACAACATCCAGGTTCCGATCCACGTGCCGATCAACCTCTGCGGCAACAGCATCAACATCATCGGGCTGTTCAACCCGACGATCGGCAACGTCTGCGCGAACGTCGACGGCGGCTACGGCGACGAGCACGGCAAGCACGAGGCCCCGCACCACGGTGACCACCACGAGGCCCCGCACCACGGTCAGCACGGCTGATCCGAGGTTCGTGCCGTCCGTCCTCCGCTGACGGCGCGTGACACCGATGTACCGGCGGCCCCCCGATGCGGACGGATCCGAGGGGCCGCCACACGCGGCCGGTGGCGGCGCTCCCCCTGCGGCGCGGCCCCGGCTTCGTCGTGTGCGCGACGGGCTACGGTTTGCGGCCCACCGCGCCCCACATGGCCACCTCGGGGGCGCGGACCGCGGTGTCCGGCCGCCAGTGGGAACAGGTGACGACGCCCGGTTCGAGCAGTTCCAGGCCGTCGAAGAAGCGGGCGATGCCCTCTGGTGAGCGCTGCTTGAGCTTGGGCGTGCCGTGCGCGTTCCAGAAGGCCACCGCGTCGTCCACATCCGGCGGCGCGGGCGGACTGGTCACCGTGTGGGACAGCGCGAGATGGCTGCCGGACGGAAGCGCGTCCAGGAGGCGGCGTACCGTGCCGTAGGCCTCGTCGTCGTCGTTCACGAAGATGATCACGCCGAGCAGGACCAGGGCGATGGGGCGGTCGAAGTCGAGGGTCTTCGACGCCCGGGCCAGGATCTCGTCGACGTCGCGCAGATCGGCGTCGATGTAGCGGGTGGCCCCCTCCGGACTGCTGGTCAGCAGCGCCCGGGCGTGCACCAGCACCAGGGGATCGTTGTCGACGTAGACGATGCGGGATTCCGGCGCCACACTCTGTGCGATCTCGTGGGTGTTCCCGGCCGTCGGCAGTCCGGTGCCGATGTCCAGGAACTGCCGGATGCCCAGATCGTGGGCCAGATAGCGGATCGCCCGACCGAGGAACTGCCGGTCGGCGAGGGCGTAATCGCGGGTGCCGGGGTGGATCGCGGCGATCTGGTCGCCGGTCTCCCGGTCCACGGGGTAGTTGTCCTTGCCGCCGAGCCAGTAGTTCCACACCCGGGCGGTATGCGCCACCTCGGTGTCGATCTTCCGCTCTGGTAAAGCCGATTCGGCGTCGGGTATGAACTCGGCCACGAACTCTCAACTCCGGATGCCGTGTGGGGTGGTCCAGGCCAATCTAGGGGCCCGTCGCCCCGAGACGGCAGGCGTGGCGGTGAATCTTCCGTCGCGGTCGGCAAAGTTTTCCGGGCGGCGGCGGAACGCCCCGTTTCGGTGGGCCTGTTCGGCCACCATCGGACGTGGCGTTCAGCCGGAACTCGTGGACATCGTCCCCGGGTTCGTGGACATGGCTTGTTCGGGTGGTCGATGGGTGTTGATGACCGTTGGGCGAACGATAGCCGTCCATTGGCCGACATGGGGCGATTGTGCTCATCGGATGCCCCCGGACTGCCACCGCCGGCCGGTCGGGGTCGGGGGCGGGATCGTGGATGAGCGAGGAAATCGTGGCAGACGAAACCATGGAAGATGTGCGTGCCGGGGTGCGCGCGACCTACGTGGCGGCAGCGAGCGCCGTGCCGGCCGGGGGCACCGGGCCGACAAGCCGCAGGTGTGTTGCTGCGATCGGTGATTTCGGGGTCGGCGGCGGGGGCGGGGATGTGACCCGCCGTCGACTCCGCCGCCGCCCGGTCGGTGGGGCGGTGCGGCATCCTGGAAGGGAACCGAAGTCGTCGTGCGGAGGAGGAGTTCCGTGACCGAGCGCAAACCGCCCGAGGTTCCGTTCGATTCGTGGGTGGACCGGCAGATCGACGCCGCCGCCGCACGGGGCGAGTTCGACGACCTTCCCGGGGCCGGCAAACCCTTGGCCGCGATCGATGCGCCCTATGACGAGCTGTGGTGGGTGCGCCGCAAGATGCAGAGCGAGGGCATCTCCGTACTGCCGCCGACCCTGGCGCTCCGCAAGGAGGCCGAGGACACGATGGCGGCGATCGAGCGGGCTCGCTCGGAGCGTGAGGTCCGGCGCATGGTCACGGAGATCAATACCAAGATCGTCGCCGCGTTGCGGATGCCGCCGCCCGGACCGGTGTTGGGCCTTCGGCCGTTCGACGAGGAGGAGGCCGTCACCCGGTGGCGGGCGGCGCGGCCGGAGCCGGCGGCGCCGGCTGATCCGGTGGGTACGGACGGGCGCCGGCGCGGGTCGTCGGGGTGGCGGCCCTGGCGGCGGCGTCGGGTGGGGTAGGCGCGGGGCGGGACCGCCGGCGGGTCGGCGCCCGGCCGGGACGGAGACCGCCGGCTCGACGTGGCCCCGGTGGTGCCGAGGCGGGTCGTCGAGCCGGCGATCGTCCGCGGAACCGGGCGGACCCGGGCTGGTTCAGGCCGCGGGGCCGGTGAACAGGCCGCGACCGGTCTTGACCGCTCGTCCGGCCTTGACCAGACCCTCGGTCGAGGTGCGCACGCTCTCCATGCGGCTCTTGGTGGCGACCTCCCCCAGGGCCTCGGTGAGCTGACGTACGTTCATCGGCTCGCCGGTGCCCGCCAACAGCGCGGCGATCTCGTCGCGCAGGTGGGAGCGGACCGGACGGGTCGCCGGCGCGGCCTCGGGCGCGGGCGCCTCCGGAGCCTTGGCCTTGGCGACCGGGGTCGCCTTGGCGGCCTTGGTCGCGGTGCCCGCCTTGGCGCCGGCCCGCTTGGTGGCGCTCGGCTTGGCGGTGCTCGGCTTGGCGTTGGTCGCCTTCGCCGCGGCGCCGGCCTTGGCGCGGGTGGACTTCCTGGCCGCCGGCTTGCCGGCCGGAGCCTTGCGGGCGGAGGCGGACTGTATCCGCGTCTGCTCCGCCACCGCCGCGACCGCCTGCTTCTTGCGGCGCGGGGCCGGAACGGTCGCCGCCGGGGTCTCCGGAGCGGCCGGTTCGGGCGTTGCCTCGACGACCGGCTCGGGCGAGGCGGTGGCCTCGACCTCGGGCGCGGCCGCCACGGCGGGCTCGGCCTCGGGCACCGGGGCGACCTCGGCGACCGGCTCCGCCGCGGCCTCCTCGGCCGGCGCCGGCGCGGGCGCGGTCAGCGGGCGAATCAGCGCCAGTTGCTCCACCGCGCTCAGTCGAGCGCTCAACTGGGCCTCGACCAAGGCCAGTTCCTCTTGCAGCCGGTCCCGTCGCCCGGCGAGTTCCGTGGCCTCCTTTTCCAATGCAACTCTCAGTTCGTCAACCGACGATGCGACCATCCGGCGACTCCTTTTCGTGGTTCGGCATCGGGTCGGGGCAGTCGTGTTCCGGCGGACCGGAGCACGTTGTTCCCCCTCGGCGGGCGGGGGCATCCCACCCGCGCTGGGTCCATGATCGCCCGTTCCGCGCGTGACATGCACCAAAACACGTTTCCGCGTGCGGAATTGCCCGAAGAAAGCTTGGATCGGCCGCTCTGTGTGCGGTGTTGCGGACGGGTTGTGACATGGGAAACCGGGTTCGGGGGTTTCGCGGCGGTGTCGAGGCCCGGATTCGGCAGTGCCGATGTGATGTCGAGCGCGGTTCGGGTGTGGTTTCGGCGCGGGAGTGAGGGACGGGTGCCGGTGGGTGCGGTGGGTGCGGTGTGCGTCGGCGGGTGCCGGATCCGGGCCGGAAGCGCTGCCCGGTGGCGACGGCTTCCGTTGATGTTGTATTGAAAATGAAAACCATTCCCGATACCGTCGCGACGGATCGATGCTCTGCGAGAGAGCCGTCGCCGCGGTCGGAGAGGGAGTTCGGTGGGTCATCTGTTGGTTGTCGAAAGCTGGGTCGGGGCGATGAGCGGGTTGTTGCCCCGGGCGATCCACGAGGCCGGACACGAGTTCACGTTCCTCACCCGGGATCTGCACCACTACCTGCGCGCAACGTCCGGCGCGGCGCCGCATCCGCTGTTGTCCGCGCGCAACATCGTCACGACGGAGACCAACGACGCGGCGGAACTGCCGGCCGCGGTCGAACGACTGCACGAGGTGTTCGCGTTCGACGGGGTGTTGTCCGCGTGCGACTACTACCTGCCGGCCACCGCGCGGATCGCCGCCCGGCTCGGGCTGCCCGCTCCCGCGCCGGAGGCGGTGGAGGCGGCCTGCCGCAAGGATCTGACCCGACTGCGCCTGGCCGACGCCGGCGTCCCCGGCCCGCGCTTCGCGCTGTGCGCGGACCGGGCGCGGGCACGTGCCGCGGCGCGCGAGATCGGCTACCCCGTCGTGGTCAAGCCGGTGGACCTGTGCGCCGGGATGTTGGTCCGCGTCGTCCACGACGAGGTCGAACTGGCCCGCGCACAGCGGGCGATCACGGACCTCACGGTGAACGCGCGCGGACAGCGCCGGGCGCCGGTGGTGCTGATCGAGGAATACCTGACCGGCCCCGAAGTCAGCGTCGAGACGGTCACCCGGGCAGGGCACACCCACGTCGTCGGCGTCACCGACAAGAGCCTGGGCGCCGAGCCGACGTTCGTGGAGACCGGACACATGTTCCCGGCCGCCCTGGACCCGGACGGGATGCGGGCCGCCGCGGACACCGCCGTACGCGCGGTGGAGGCGCTGGGCCTGGACCACGTCGTGGCGCACACCGAGATCCGCCTCACCCCCGGCGGGCCGCGAACGATCGAGGTCAACCCCAGGCCGGCGGGCAATCGCATCACCGAACTGATCCGGCACGTCACCGGCGTCGACCTGGTCGTGGCCTGTGTCGACGTCGCGCTCGGCCGGCGTCCCGACCTCACGGTGCGCGAGACCGGCGTCGGCAGTGCGGCCATCGGTCTGCTGCTGCCGGACGAACGCGACCTGTCGGCCGACGGGACGGGTACGCTCGCCGGCATCGACGGCGCCGACGCGGTACGCGGCGAGCCGGGCGTGGTCGAGCTGACCCTGGCCGAACCGGGGCGGGCGGTACGGGCCGCGACCAGCAACAACGAATACCTGGGCCACGTGCTGACCGCCTCCCGGGGCGCCGGGGCGCGCGAGTCGGCCGAGCGCATGCTGGGTCGGCTGCGCCCCCGCTACGCGGCCGTGTCGGCGGTGTCCGGGTGAGCCGGCCGCGATCCGTGCCCAAGCCCCCGGGCACCCTCGACGAACTGCTCGTCCGGGTCCGCGCCGGGGAGTTCGGGGCCGACCCGAACCAGGAGCGGGTGAGCACCGCCTTTCGCACCGTGCAGGCCGTCCGGCACGCGGAACGCGCCACCGGCTACCGCAACGAGGTGCTGAGTGTGCGATTGGGCGCGGTGGTCGGCTCGTGTGGCGCCGAACCGGGCACGCTGCCCGCCGACACCATCGACGACTGCGTCGGGGCCCGCGTCGCCGACCTGCTGGCGCATCCGCTCGCGCCGGTCCGGATCGCCGCCCTGGACGCCCACCTGATGCGGGCCCGCCCGCACGGCCCCGAGCACGGCGCCAGGGCGTACCCGCTGCCGGCCGGGAGCTCGCTGACCAAGTCCCGGGCCCGCGCCCGCGCCGTGGTCGACCTGCTGCCGCCGGAGCGGGTGCGCACCGTACTGGTCGTGGGCGTGGTCAATTCGCTGCTGGAGCGGCTGCGCACGCTCGGAATCGGCTGCGTGCCGTGCGATTTCGCGGGTGGGCGCACCGAATGGGGCGAGGAGATCCGCCGCGACGCCGAAGCCGAACTGGACCGCTGCGACGCGATCCTGGCCTCCGGCATGACGCTGGGCAACGACACCTTCGAGCCGCTGCGCGTCCACGCCGCGAGCACCGGCAAGCCGCTGGTGATGTTCGCCCAGACCGGCAGCGCGATCCTGCCGCACTTCGTCGGCGCGGGGGTGAGCGCGGTGTGCGCCGAGCCCTATCCGTTCTTCTGGCTGGACGGCGGCCCCGGTGTGGTCCACCGCTACGGCGGGCCGAGTGCCGGGCGCCGGTCCGGAGATCCGGGCGCGGTGCGCCGGGCCGAGGGTGCGAGTGCGGCGCGTCGATCCGGAGGTGCCGCGTGAACACCGTCCCGTTTCCGCGCGCCGCCGGTTCGACCGGTGCCAACCCCGACCTGCTGGCGCTGCTCGGCCACACCCCCGTGGTCCGCGTGGGCATCGAACTGCCCTGCCCGCACCCGGGGTTTTGGGCCAAGCTCGAATACCTGGGCGCGGGCGGCATGAAGGCGCGGGCCGCCGTGTCGATGCTGCGCGGCGCCCGCCGACGCGGCGAACTGCGCCCGGGCGCGCTCGTGGTCGAGTCCACCTCGGGCACGCTGGGCATCGGCCTGGCCTTCGCCGGCCAGGCCCTCGGCCATCCGGTCCGGCTCGTCGGCGACCGCGAACTCGAACCGTCCATGCGGCAGTTGTTGCGCGCGCACGGCGCCGAATTGGACCTGGTGGAACAACCGGCGGCGGTCGGCGGCTGGCAGGCCGCCCGACTCGCCCGGTTGCGCGAGATCCTGCGCGGCATCCCCGGCGCCTATTGGCCGGACCAGTACAACAACCCCGACAACCCGGCGGGCTACGCGTCGATGGCGGCCGAACTCGTCGATCAGCTCGACCACGTGGACATCCTGGTGTGCAGCGTGGGCACCGGCGGGCACAGCGCCGGACTGATCGGGCCGCTGCGCCGGCGCTGGCCGGCGCTGACCGTGATCGGCGTCGACTCGGTCGGCTCGACCATCTTCGGCCAGCCCGCCCGACCACGCCTGATGCGCGGCCTCGGCAGCAGCATCCGGCCGCGCAACGTCGCCCACCACGCGTTCGACGAGGTGCACTGGGTCGGCCCGGCCGCCGCCGTCGACGCATGCCGTCGGCTGGCCCGGGGCAGCTTCGTCAGCGGCGGCTGGAGCACCGGCGCGGTCGCCCTGGTCGCCGCGTGGGCGGCCCGGGTCCACCCCGGCACGACCGTGGCCACCATCTTCCCGGACGGCCCGCACCGGTACCTGGGCACCGTCTACGACGACGCGTTCTGCGCCGCGCACGGCCTCGACGGCGTGCGCGTGCCCACACACCCGGTGGAGATCCTGGACCCGGGGATCGTCGAGGTCGGCGGCTGGGCGCGCTGTCGGACAGTCGCGCGCACGCCGGGCGGCCCGGGGCCGTCGGCGCGGGAACACGCGCCCGCGTCGGCCGCCGTGCCCGTGCCCCGCGTGGCGAGCACGCCCGAGACCTCCATATCGGGGTCCGCATGAGGCTCACATGGCAGACCACCCGGCTCGAACTGGCCGAGCCGTTGCGCATTTCGCGGTCGGTGATGGCCGGGCGCGATGCCGTCTGGGTGCGTGTCGAGCACGAGGGCACGCACGGGTGGGGTGAGGCGCTGGGCAGCACTCGACTGGGGCTGGCGGCCGATGACATCGGGGCGGCGCTGGCGCGGGTGGCTCGGCCGTGGCTGGGGCGGTTCGGCGAACCGGAGAGTGCTTCGAGGGAGTTGGCCGGAACCGGACCGAGCGGGCTGCCGCTCGGGGTGCGGGCCGCGCTCGACGCGGCGTTGCTCGACCTGGTGGGCAAGCGTGCCGGGCGGCCCGTACATCGGCTGCTGGGCGCCGAACGGGCGCCCGTCGCGGTGACCGCCAGGACCATCGGGCTCGGCGGGATCGAGCACGCGGCCCACGCGGCGACACGGTGGGCCGGACTCGGGTTCACCGTGCTCAAGGTGAAGGCCGGTGCGCCCGATCCGGCGCACGATCTGGCCCGGGTCGCGGCCGTGCGCGACGCGGTGCCGGACGCGCGGCTGCTGCTCGATCCCAACGGCGCGTGGAGCGAGGCACGGACACTGGAACTGCTGCCGCGATTCGCCCTTCTCGGAGTCGAGGCGGTGGAGCAGCCGATCGCCGCCGGGCGGCCCGATGTGCTGGCGCGGATCGCCCGGCACGCGCCGATTCCGGTGATCGCCGACGAGGACGCGGTCACCCGTGAGGACGTACTGCGACTGGCGGGACGGATTCCCGGGGTCAACCTCAAACTCGCCGAATGCGGCGGTCCGCGCGCGGCGTCGCGGCTCGTCGAGGAACTGCGCGGCAGCGGTACCGAGATCATGTTCGGCTGCCTGACCGGCAGTTCGCTCGGCATCGCGCCCGCCGTACACCTCGTCGACCGGGCCCGCTGGGTCGACCTGGACGGGCATCTGCTGCTCGCGCACGATCCGTGGACCGGCGTGGGCGGCACCGACGGCACGGTGCGCGCCGCCGCACACACGCCCGGGCTCGGCGTGCGGCGCACGATCGGGGCCGACCGATGAGGACACTTCGCGCGGTGCGCGAATTCCCGCTCGCGGTGCGGCTGTTGCTGGTCAACCAGCTCGGCGTGAACACCGGCTTCTACCTGCTGATCCCGTATCTGGCCACGCACCTCACCGACGACCTGGGAATGTCCGCCGCCGTCGTCGGAATCGTCCTGGGCGTGCGCAACCTCGCGCAGCAGGGCCTGTTCATCCTCGGCGGATCCGCCGCCGACCGGCTCGGCGCGCGCGGCGTGATCATCGCCGGATGTGCGCTGCGCACCGTGGGGTTCGGGCTCTTCGCGCTGGGCGACGGACTGCCGGTACTGCTGGCCGCCGCGCTGCTCAGCGGACTGGCCGGCGCGCTGTTCAACCCGGCGGTGCGCACCTACCTCGCCCGTGAGGCGGGACCGCGCCGGGCCGAGGCGTTCGCCCTGTTCAACGTCTTCGCCACCACCGGCGCCCTGCTCGGCCCGCTGCTCGGCAGCCTGCTGCTCCTGGTCGACTTCACCGCCGCCGCACTGACCGCGGCCGTGCTGTTCGCGGCGCTGACGATCGCCCAGGCGCTCGTCCTGCCGGCGCGTCCGGTGCCCGCGCCGGAGCGGTCGGTGATCGCCGACTGGCGCGAAGTCGTGGGCAACCGCGCCTTCGTGGCGTTCTCGATCGCGATGGCCGGGCTGTACGGCCTGGAAACGCAGCTGTATCTGCTGCTCCCGGACGGGGTTCGGCACGCGACCGGCCAGGAGGCCGCGGTCGGGCTGCTGTTCCTCACCGGGACGGTCGCCAACCTGCTGCTGCAACTGCGGATCACCCGCCTCCTCCAGACCCGCGGCGACCGGACGCGGTGGATCACGATCGGAACGGTCGTGACGGGCCTGGCCTTTCTGCCGCCGATGGTGGTCGCCGGCGGCGCCGGCCCGGACGGGACCTTGGACGCGGTGGTGCGGATGGTGCCGCTGATCGTCGCCGCCCTGCTGCTGCATCTGGGCGTGATGATCGCCCAGCCGTTCGTGCTCGAACTGGTTCCCGCCTTCGGCCCGGACCGCTTGACCGGCACCTGCTTCGGGTTGTTCTACGCGGCGTCCGGCATCGCCGCGGCGGCCGGGAACGCCGGGATCGGCTGGGCGATGGACACCGGTTCGGACAGCGGCCGGGCGTGGTTGCCGTGGGCCTGCTGCGCGCTCCTCGGCCTGGTGTCGGCCTCGGCGATGGGATGGCTGCGCCGGGGCGGGACGCTGCCGCCGATCCCGCCCGGAACCGCCGCCGCCGAGCCGGCCGCGGCGCCGCGTACCCCCGACCACCCCGGGGCCGACCGCCGCGCGGCCGAGAACCCGCCCCGATGAGCATCCGCGACCAGTACGAAGCCGAGAGCGAACCGACGTGAATACCCGCAACCTCCTGACCGATACCCCCGAACTCTACGAACGCCGCTTCCCCGACCCCGGCCGGCTCGCCGCCCGGTGGACCGACGCGACCCTGCGGCGCCACGGCGCCGGGCCGCGCGTGCTGGACGTGGGGTGCGGCACCGGACGCGACGCGGCCTGGTTGCAGGCGCACGCCGGCCGCGAGGTGATCGGCATCGACACCTCGGCGGCGATGGTGCGCCACGCCCGCACCCACCACCCCGGCCCGGACTACCGCCTCGCCGACATGCGCGACTTCGACCTCGGCCGCGTCTTCGACGCCGTGGTCTGCCTGGACAGCGCGCTCCTGTACTGCCACGAGAACACCGACCTCGCGGCGTTCCTCGACCGGTGTCGGCAACACCTCGTGCCCGGCGGCCTGTTCGTCGCCGAGCTGCGCAACGGCGCCTATTTTCTGCAGGGCGCCGAGGGTGCCCGCCCCGAAACCGAACCCCGTACCGACACCGTCGTGCGCGCCGGGGTCACCTACACCTCGCGCACCACCCTGTGGATCGACCACAGAGCCCAACTGCTGCGCCGGCGACGGGAATGGACGTCGAACGACGGAGTGCCGGCCCGGGTGCAACTCTCCGCGTGGCGGCTGCTGTTCCCCCGCGAGCTGGGCTACTTCCTCGACGTCGCCGGCTTCGACGTGCTCGACCTCCACGACCGCCCGGGACCGCGTACCGACCCGCCCTGGACCGAGGGCGCCCCGTCCGCCACGACCGGGCACGGCGACCGCATGCACGTGGTCGCCCGCCGCCGCTGACCCGGCACCACCTCGCCCATTCCCACCGCCGACACGGAGAGAACGACCCATGAGCCGGATCCACCCCCGCATACCCCTCGGCGCATCCCGCGCCGGCACCTCACGCCGGGCCTTCCTGACCGCCGGGGGCGTCGCCGCGCTCACCCTGGCGGTGGGCTGCACCGGCGGCACGGCCGAGCCCGGGGCGCGCGCCGGTACGCCGGGCGAGGGAACCCCGAGGCGCGGCGGGCGGTTGCGGGCGGCCTTCCCGGGCGGCGGCGCCAACGAGACGCTGGATCCGCACCTGGCCAATCTGTTCGTCGACGTGGCCCGGGCCAAGGCGCTGTTCGACAAGCTCGCCGACTACGGCGCGGACCTGGCCCCGGTACCCCGACTCGCCGCCGGGTGGGAGCCGAACGCGACGCTGGACACCTGGCGGGTGCGGCTGCGCCCGGCGACCTTCCACGACGGCCGGCCGGTGACCGCCGAGGACGTGCTGTACAGCTTCCGCCGGATCGCCGACCCCGCGCGGGCGTTTCGGGCCAAGGCCGCGCTGGAGTCGATCGACCATGCCGCGAGCCGGGTGGTCGACCCGGCCACGGTGGAATTCCGGCTCAAGCTGCCCTATGCCGAGTTCCCCAACGTGCTCGCGGCTTTCGGCGCCTATATCGTGCCCGCCGGTGCGGACTCCTTCGAGCGGCCCGTGGGATCGGGGCCGTTCGTGTTCGGGTCGTTCAAACCCGGGAGTTCGCTGCTGCTGCGGCGCAACGACGGCTACTGGGACGGCGGTCCGCACCTGGACGAACTGGAGTTCGTGATCGCGGGCGAGGAGTCGGCGCGGACCAACGCGCTGCTCGGCGGTCAGGTCGAGTACGCGCACGAGTTGAACCCGGCCACCGCGCGGGTGCACGAGGGCCGGGGGCGGATCACCGTGCTGCGGCTGCGGAACAGCGCGATGCAGGGCTTCGTGATGAAGACCGATCGGCCGCCGTTCGACGACCGGCGCGTCCGGCAGGCGTTCTGCCTGATCGCCGACCGTCGAGAACTGGTGGACGGGGCGCTGTCGGGAGCCGGAGAGGTGGGCAACGACCTGTTCGGCAAGGGATATCGCTACTACGCGGCGAGCCTGCCGCAGCGCACCCAGGACCTGGCCCGGGCCCGGGCGCTGCTGCGCGAGGCCGGTGCCGAGGGATTGACGGTCACCCTGGACACCGCGCCCGCCGCCACCGGATTCGTCGAGGCCGCGGGGATCTTCAAGGAACAGGCGGCAAAGGCCGGGGTCACCGTGCAGGTGCGGATCGGCAACAAGGACACCTACTGGAAGGACATCCTCACCTCCGGCACCCTCGCGTCCTACCGCTCGGGCGCGATGCCGATCGAATCGCACGTCTCCCAGCGGCTGTTGACCGGATCCACCACCAACGCCACACACTGGCGGGACCGGGACTTCGACGAGTTGTACCGGCAGATCCAGTCCACCCCCGACGAGGCGTCGCGCACCGCGCTGTACGAGCGCATGCAGCGCCGCCTCCACGATGAGGGCGGGTTCTTGATCTGGGGCTTCGCGGACTGGATCGTGGCCACCGCGAACCGGGTGCGCGGGGTGGCGACGAACGCGCCCGCCAATACGCTGGACTGGGCCCGATTCGACAAGGTCTGGCTCGGGTGAGCGCGGATCGTGGCCGCCCGGCACGCCGACTGCTGCTCGGTCCGGTCCAGATCGCGGCCGTGGTGGTGCTGATCTTCGCGTTGACCGAGGCGCTGCCCGGGGACGCGGCGGTGGCCCTGGCGGGCGACCAGCCCGACCCGGAACGGATCGCGCGGATCCGGGAGTCGATGGGTCTGGATCGTTCGGTCGGTGGGCGGCTCGGCGCCTGGATCGAGCGTCTGGCGCACGGTGACCTGGGCACCTCGCTGGTCTCGGGCCGGCCGGTCGCCGACCTGCTCGCCGACGGGTTCGGCCCGACGCTGGTACTGGCCGGGGTCACGGTCGTGCTGCTCGTGCCGCTGTCGGTGGGTCTGGGGGTGCTCGCCGCGCGGCGCGAGGGTGGTCCGGTGGATCGCCTGATCAGCGCGCTGACGGCGGCGGTGCACGCGGTTCCGGAGTTCGCGCTCGGAGTGTTGCTGGTCACGCTGTTCGCGCTGGAACTGCGGTGGTTGCCGCCGACGGCGGTGGGCACCGACGGTGATCTGCTCGGCCGTCCGGCAGTGCTGGTGCTGCCGGTGGTGGTGCTGCTGTCCCGGCCGGTGTGTACGATCGCCCGGCTGGTGCGGGCGGGCATGATCGAGGCGATGGCGTCGCCGTACGTGGCACACGCGCGACGGCAGGGCCTGTCCGGTGCCCGGGTGTGCTGGACGCATGCGCTGCCGAACGCCCTTGCCCCCGCGAGCCAGCAACTCGCCCGTACCTGCGACTGGTTGCTGGGCGGCGTGATCGTGGTCGAGGCGCTGTTCGTGATCCCCGGACTCGGCACCGTGCTGGTGGACGCGGTCGCCGCCCGCGACATCCCGGTGATCCAGGGGCTGGCGCTGGTGTTCGGTGTGGTGACCGTTTCGGTCAACCTCGTCGCCGACCTTGTGACGTTGCGGCTGGCGCCACGCGTGGAGGTGGCGGCGTAGTGAACTCGACTCCCGAAAGGCCTAGGCGGGGCGAGCGGGCCGGCCGGCGGTATGCGGTGGCGCTCGGGTTGATCGGGCTGCCGCTGCTCATCGCGTTGATCGGGCCGGAGTTCGCGGGACCGGTGCAGCCGCGGGCGGTGTCGTTCAGCGCCGGCGAAGGGCATTGGCTGGGCACCGACTTCGCCGGACGCGACGTGTGGCGGCAGGTGTTGCTCGGCGGGCGATCGGTGGTGTTGGTGGCGGTGGCCGCGACGGTCCTGGCCTACGTGGTGGCGGTGCCGCTCGGGCTGGCCGCCGCGGCGACGCGGCGCGGATGGGTGGCCGAGGCGCTGATGCGGCCGCTGGACGTGCTGATCGCGGTGCCGTCACTGCTCGTCGTGCTGCTCGTGGCCGCGCTGTTTCGGCCGGGACCGGCCGAACTGGTCCCGGTGATCGCCCTGGTGGCGATGCCGGACGCCGCACGGGTGGTGGCCGCGGCGGGCACCGAGGTGGCGGCGCGACCCGCCGTCGAGGCGCTGCGGATGCAGGGCGAGTCCTGGTGGCGGATCACCGTCGGCTACCCGCTGCGGGCGATCCGGCGCACGCTGGCCGCCGACGCGGGGACCCGGCTCGCGAGTGCGCTGTACCTGGTGGCGACCGCCGCGTTC
The DNA here is from genome assembly GCF_002024165.1 of Embleya scabrispora. Classification (NCBI taxonomy): domain Bacteria; kingdom Bacillati; phylum Actinomycetota; class Actinomycetes; order Kitasatosporales; family Streptomycetaceae; genus Embleya; species Embleya scabrispora. The sequence continues at coordinate 1,036,605 of NZ_MWQN01000003.1, read as the reverse complement.
CTGGGCGTGGGCGTGGCCCCGGACGCCGCCGACTGGGCGGTGATGGTGGACCGCAACCGGCCCGGTCTGTTCCTTCAGCCGTGGGCCGTGGGAGTACCGGCGGCGCTGATCGTGGCGCTGTCGATGGGCACGAATCTGGCGTTCGACACGGCTCTGCGGACGCCGCCGGGCGGGCGGGGGAGGAACGATGAACGACGCTGAACCCGTGGCGGTCGTCCGCGCGTTGCGGGTGGAGGCGGGTGGTCGGACGATCGTGGACGGGGTGGATCTGACCCTGCGGGCCGGGCGGATCACCGCGCTGGTGGGGTCGTCGGGCAGCGGCAAGACCACCACCGCGCTGGCGCTGCTCGGCGAATTCCCGCCCGGCGCCCGGGTGACGGGCGAGGTACGGGTCGTGGGCGGGGGAGCGGTCGGGTACGTCCCGCAACATCCCGGCACGGTGCTCAACCCGGTGCGTCGGGTCGGCGTGTTGTTGCGGGACATCGCGCGGACACGCGCGCGGGGCCGGGGTTCGCGCCGGGCAGCGGTGGACGCGGCGTTGCGGGCGGCGCGGATCGAGCACCCGGAAGAGGTCGTACGGCGCTTCCCGCATCAGCTCTCCGGCGGGCAGCAGCAACGTGTCGTGGTGGCCCAGGCGTTGCTGCTCGGAGCGCGGGTCGTGGTCGCCGACGAGCCGACCACGGGACAGGACGCGCTGACCAAGCAGGGTGTCGTGGAGCGGCTGGCGGCCCTGGCCGGGGAGGGGATCGCGGTGTTGTTGCTCAGCCACGACCTCGACGTGGTGCGCCGAATCGCGGACGAGGCGGTGATGTTGGCCGATGGGCGGCCGGTCGGGTTCGGGCCGCCGACACGGGTGCTGCCGGCGCCGGAGCGGGTGGAGGTTCGGCCGCCGGCGCCGGGGGCCGACACCGACCCCGACACCGACACGGACCCCGACACCGCCGTTCGGCTGGAGGTTCGAGACCTCACGGCCGGATACCCGGCGGGCATGCGACGCCGGGTGAGCGTACTGGATCGGGTGAGCCTGTCCGTCGCGCCCGGCGAATGCCTGGCCCTGGTGGGCCGTTCGGGCAGCGGCAAAACGACGCTGGGACGCTGCCTCGCGGGCCTGCACAGCGGATACCGAGGACGGGTCCGGTTCGAGGGGACCACGTTGCCCCGCTCGCTGCGTGGTCGTACCGCCGGTCAACTGGCGTCCGTGCAATACGTGTTCCAGGACGCACGGGCCTCGTTCGACGAGGGACGGCCGGTCGTGGACCAGGTGGCCCGAACCGCCGTGCGGCTGCGCGGGGCGCATCCGGACGCGGCTCGGACGCAGGCGCTGGACACGTTGGCCGAACTCGGTCTGGCCGCGCCCGTGGCGCAGCGGCGACCGGGCGCTCTGTCCGGAGGCGAGGTGCAGCGTGCCGCGTTGGCCCGAGCACTGCTTGCCCGACCCGGCGTGCTGGTCTGCGACGAGATCACCTCGGGCCTGGACGGCGCGGCCCGGGTCGAGCTGCTGGACCTGCTCGCCCGTTCCCGGGAACGCAGCGGCCTGTCTCTGGTGTTCATCACCCACGACCTGGCGGCGGCCGCACGGCTCGCGGACCGGATCGCGGTCCTGGACGCGGGCCGGCTGATCGAACAGGGCCCGGCCGGGCGGATCCTGACCGACCCTCGACAGACGTTCACCCGCAGGCTGGTACGCGCGGCCGGCGGTGCCGGGTCACGGCGCCGGGGAGACGACCACGGCGACCCGGCCGGTACGGACCTTCCCGGTCCCCCGCGGAGCGGCCGGGAGTGAACGCCGGCGATCGCGTCGAATCCGACCGGAGCCGGGCGAGCGGGCAACGCGGCCCGATCGGAGGTTGACGGACGCGCTCCGGGGGGTACCGGCGCGTCGGTGGTGGCCCGATGTGGGTGGCCCACGATGGCGAGTGACGACGGATTCGGGGGCGTCGTTTGGCTCTGGAGGTTCCGTCATGCCCGAGGTAACCAGTCCCTATACACCCGGCACACCCTGTTGGGTCGACCTGATGGTGCCCGACCAGCAGGCCGCCCTGGACTTCTACCGCGACCTGTTCGGCTGGCAGGGCGAGGTGGGCCCGCCGGAGACCGGTGGCTATGCGGTGTGCACGCTCCGCGGCAAGGCCGTCGCGGGCATCATGAAGGCGATGTCCCCCGACGGCGGCCCGACCCCGCCGACCGCGTGGACCACCTACCTGGCCACCGCCGATGTGGACGCCTCGCAGGAGAAGATCACCAGGGCCGGCGGCAAGGTGATGATGCCGGCGACGGACGTGATGACCCTGGGCCGGATGTGCGTCGCCGCCGGTCCCACCGGCGCGGTGTTCGGTCTGTGGCAGGCGCGGGACTTCGGCGGGGCGCAGGTGGTCAACGAGCCCGGCTCGGTAATCTGGAGCGAGCTGAACACCAGCGATACGGGCGCCGCGGCGAAGTTCGCCAAGGCCGTGCTCGGTCTGGAGGCCGCGCCGATGGAGGGGGCCGAGGGCTACTTCTCGCTGAGCGCGGGTGGGCGGGTGGTCGGCGGGATGCAGGGGCTCGACCAGCTGCCGCCGGGCACGGCGTCGCACTGGCTGACCTATTTCTCCGTCGACGACACCGACAGCGTCGTCGACGCGCTGATCCGGGCCGGCGGCAATGTGCTCAAGCCGCCGTTCGACATGATGGCCGGCCGGATGGCCGTGGTCACGGACCCGCAGGGCGGCGCGTTCGCGGTGATCAACGCGACCGCTCCGGCACCGTACTGACCCGACGGCATCGCCCGGCGGCCTACGCGGGCGCCGGGCGGTGCCGTGCGTTGGCGCCGCCGGGCGGTGCCGTGGAGCGGGCCGGCGTGATCCGGCGGCCGAACGGGTGACCACCGGTGCGCGTCGCCGCCGCCGGTCCCGCGAGGCGTACGTACCCGACGGTGGGCGCATGTCTCACCACCTCGGCGGGCCCAACCCGCGGTCTCCCAAGGACGACGCCCGGCTCGACCTCACCGACCTGTTCGTGTTCTCCCGGCCCGCCGCCTATCCCAGCGGCCGCACACTCACGACGACGTCGCCTCGGCCCGGCTGACCATGTTGTCCTACGGCACCCCGCCCGAGTCGGCCGGTCGCGCATACGCACGGTCCGCCCCTCGGAGTGTGAGGGGCGGACCGTGCGCACTGTCGAGTCGGGACTACGGGGTCGGGTGGGTGTCGTCGGCCAGGGCCTTGAAGCCGCGCAGTCGCAGGCTGTTGCCGACCACGAAGACCGAGCTGAAGGCCATCGCGGCACCGGCGAGCATCGGGTTCAGCAGGCCGGAGGCGGCCAGTGGGAGAGCGGCGACGTTGTAGGCGAAGGCCCAGAACAGGTTGGACTTGATCGTGCCCAGGGTCTTGCGGGCGAGGCGGATGGCGTCGGCGGCGGCACGCAGGTCGCCGCGTACCAGGGTGAGGTCGGAGGCCTCGATGGCGACGTCGGTGCCGGTGCCCATGGCCAGGCCGAGGTCGGCCTTGGCCAGCGCGGCGGCGTCGTTGACGCCGTCGCCGACCATCGCCACGATCCGGCCCTCCTCCTGGAGGCGGGTGACCACGTCGACCTTGTCCTTGGGCATCACCTCGGCGAACACGTGCTCCGGGTCGATGCCGACCTGTGCGGCGACGGTGTGCGCGACCGTGGTGTTGTCGCCGGTGAGCAGGATCGGGGTCAGGCCCAGCTCGCGGAAGCGGCGGATGGCCTCGGCGGAGGTGGGCTTGATCGCGTCGGCGACGACCAGGACCGCGCGGGCCTTGCCGTCCCACGCCACCGCGACGGCGGTACGGCCCAGCGCCTCGGCGTCGGTCATGGCCCGCTCCAACTCCACGGGGAGGTCGAGCGCCCACTCGGTGAGCAGCCGGGTGCGGCCGACCAGGACGGCGTGGCCCTCGACGATGCCCTGCACGCCGAGCCCCTCGACGTTGGCGAAGTCCTCCGGGTCCGGCAGGTCGCCGACCCGCTCGGTCGCGCCCTTGGCGACGGCCTGGGCGATGGGGTGCTCGGAGGCGTTCTCCAGGGCGCCGGCCAGGCGCAGTACCTCGGTCTCGGCCTCGTCGGCGGCGAGGTGCACGTCCAGGAGCGTCATCCGGCCGGTGGTGACGGTGCCGGTCTTGTCGAGCACGACGGTGTCGACACGGCGGGTGGATTCCAGTACCTCGGGGCCCTTGATCAGGATGCCCAACTGGGCGCCGCGCCCGGTGCCGACCATCAGCGCGGTCGGGGTGGCCAGGCCCAGGGCGCACGGGCAGGCGATGATCAGCACGGCGACGGCGGCGGTGAAGGCGCCGGCGATGCCCTGGCCGGTGCCCCACCAGAAGCCGAGGGTGGCGGCGGCGAGGGCGATCACGATCGGCACGAAGATGCCGGAGACCTTGTCGGCCAGGCGCTGCACCCGGGCCTTGCCGTTCTGCGCGTCCTCGACCAGGCGGGCCATCTGGGCGAGCTGGGTGTCGGCGCCGATTCGGGTGGTCCGGACCACGAGCCGGCCACCGGCGTTGACGGTGGCGCCGGTGACGGTGTCGCCGGGAGCGACCTCGACGGGGACCGACTCGCCGGTGAGCATCGAGGCGTCGACCGCCGAGGTGCCCTGTTCGATCACCCCGTCGGTGGCGATCTTCTCGCCGGGGCGGACCACGAACAGGTCGCCGACGGCGAGCTGTTCGACCGGGACGCGCTCCTCGCGCCCGTCGCGCAACACCGCCACGTCGCGGGCGCCGAGTTCGAGCAGGGCCTTGAGCGCGGCGCCGGAGCGGCGCTTGGCGCGGGCCTCGAACCAGCGCCCGGCCAGGATGAAGGTGGTCACCCCGGCGGCGGCCTCGAGATAGATGTTTCCGGCCCCGTCGCTGCGTTCGACGGCGAAGGAGAACGCGTGGGTCATGCCGGGCTCGCCGGCGCTGCCCCAGAACAGTGCGTAGACCGACCAGGCGAGCGCGGCCAGCGTGCCCATCGACACGAGCGTGTCCATGGTCGAGGTGCCGTGCCGCAGGTTGGTCCAGGCGGCCTTGTGGAACGGCCACGCGCCGTAGGCCACGACCGGCCAGGCCAGCGCGAGGGACAACCACTGCCAGTTGGTGAACTGCAACGCCGGGACCATCGCCATCGCGATCACCGGCACGGTCAGTACGGCGGAGATCAGCAGCCGGTCGCGCAGGGCGCGGACCCGGCCGCCCTCGGGGTCCGCCTCGGGCGCGGCTTCGCCGGTTTGGCCGGCGGTGACGGGAGGGGCGGGGAGTTCGGCCGTGTATCCGGCCGCCTCGACCTGGGCGATCAGGTCGGCCGGCGCGATCTCGCCGGCGTAGCTGACCTTCGCCTTCTCGGTGGCGTAGTTGACCGTCGCGGTCACGCCGTCGAGCTTGTTCAGCCGCTTCTCGATGCGCATCGCGCACGAGGCGCAGGTCATGCCGCCGATCGACAGTTCGATCTGCCCGCTGTCCTGCGGCGTCGAGGTCTCGGTGGTCGAACCCATCGCCTGCTCCTGTTCGGATCGGTGGTTGCGCGGCCGTCGCGGGGCCGGGGGCGGTGGCGGCCGGTGCCGTCCCGCGATCATGCCTCAACTATACCCTAGGGGGGTATCAAAACGTCAAACGTCGGCCACGACCGGGGGACGTGTCGGGCATCCCTAGTGCGCGTGCTCGCCGTGCTCGGGCTGGTTGGGCTGGTTGGGCTGCGTGGACTGTGCGGACCGGGCGGGCGGCGGGGCCGGTGCGGTCGTGGCGCCCACCGTGACGGTGAACTCGGCGGTGCGGACCCTGCCCTCGTGTTGGAAGTCCAGGTACAGGCGGTAGTTGCCCGCGCTGGGGGCCTGGGCCTGGAAGCCGATGCCGGGACCCGCGGGGGTCCTGCCGTCGCCGGGCGCGCCCTGCGGGTGCACGTGGAGATAGGCCAGATCGCCCTGGCGCAGCGCGACCAGGTGGCCGTAGGCGCCGAGGTAGGGCTGGAGGTCGGTGACGGGGCGGCCGTCCCTGCTCACGTTCAGGGTCAGCGGTGCGGATGCCCCGGTGGCCAGGTCGCCGGTCAGGGTGACGGTGTAGCCGTCGACGACGGCCGTGCGGCTCGGCGCGGGCAGCGCGGCCGGTGCGTAGTCGCCGGCCACCACGACGTCGGCGCCCAGGGTGAGCGTGCCGCCGGGGTCGCCGGTGGGCGTGAAGTCGGCGAACATCCGGTACGTGCCGGCGGTCGCGAAGGTGAGCGGCACGCTCCAGGTGCCGTCGGCGCCGAGCACGGGGTGTACGTGCTGGAACCCGGACAGGTCGCGGCGGGTCACGATCAGGTGCAGGTCCTTGTCGTGGGCCCGGTCGTAGCGCGTCCACGGTTGCCCGTCCGGGCCGAGTACGCGGAAGCGGAAGTCGGTGGTGGTGCCGGCCGGCAGCGGCTCGGCGGGGGCGACCAGGGTGTAGCCCCGGTCGGAGACCTGCAGGCCGCCGGGCAGCTCGGCGGCGGCCGGTGTGGCGCCGGGGGAGCGGGCGCCGCCCGACGGGCCCGCCTGGGCGCCGCCGTGGCCGCCGTGTGCGGGGGCGGGATCGGAGCCGACCGGGCCGACCGCGTGGCCGACGCCGAATGCGGCCCCGAAGGCCAGCACGACGCCGGCGCCGAACGCGCCGACCTTGACTGCGGTGTTCATGGGCTCTCCCTGTTCGATGGCGCGTTCGCTCGATGGCGCGTTCGACACCGCGTCGGATTCGGATGCCGCGTTCGAGGCGGTGGGGCGGGTGGTCGCCGGACCGCGGCGGGCCCGGTGGTGTCGCCGACCGGGGCCGTAGGTCCTCCGTCGAGGGGGCGCCGGTGTCGGGCGGCGCCCCCTCGACGGATCAGTGGCAGCTGCCGCAGCAGCTCGCGCCGGCCTCGGGGGCCTCGGCTGCCGGGGCGACCAGTTCGTAGCCGGCCTCGTCGATCGCCGCCGCGACGGCCGGGTCGGCCAGGGCCGCGTCGGAGGTGACCGTCACCTTGCCGCTCGCGAGGTCGACCGCGACCTCCGTGACGCCGTCGATCCTGCCGACCTCGGCTTTGACCGAGGAGACGCAGTGGCCGCAGGTCATGCCGGTGACGGTGTAGGTCGAGGTGACGGAAGTGGTCGTGCTCATGGCGAAGCCTCCTGGTTCTCGGGTCCGCCGCACCGGTTCCGGGCGGCGGCTTCGACTACAACATACCCCCCTGGGTATATTGTCAACCCGAGGGGATGGATTCCCGTTGCGAAGCGGGGGGTGTGGGTGGGGGAACTCCCGTCAGGAGCGCACCAATCGGGCCACCGCGTCGGCGGCCTCGCGGACCTTGGCGTCGGCCGCGTCGCCGCCCTGCCCGGCGGCCTGGACCACGCAGTGGCCCAGGTGATCGGTCAGTAGCCCCAGGGCGACCGCCTGGAGCGCCTTGGTCACGGCGGACACCTGGGTCAGCACGTCGATGCAGTAGGCATCCGACTCCACCATCCGATGCAGACCTCTGACCTGGCCCTCCACCCGCTTCAGGCGGGCGAGGTAGGCGTCCTTGCCGTCGTCGTATCCGGTCATCGCGGGCCTCCCTGGTCGCGCATGCGGTCTCGGCTCGACCGCAAGGTACCCCCGCAGGGTATCGTTTCGGTCGGTCGTATACCCCCGGGGCCTATGAAAATATTCGGAATGCCGGGTGCCGGGCGCCCACGTCGAAGGCACGACATGCGGCCGCCCCCGGGATCCGTGGATCCCGGGGGCGGCCGCATGTGCTTCGGGGTGTGCTCGTGCCTCGCGCTCAGTCGCGCAACATCAGGATGACGCCCGCGGTGAGCGCGCCGACCGCGACGGCGGCTATGCCGTACGCGACGCGATGGCTGCGCAGGATCGGCAGGAAGCGGTCCACGGCCAGTCGGCCCGGGCCGGTCAGCGCGAGTGCGGCGGCGGCCGCGGTGAGCAGCAGTTCGTACTCCACGCCCTTCGGTGCGAAGAAGCCGCCGTCCCACTTGACCGCGATGGCGTTGATCATCGTGCCCACGATCCCGGCGGCGGCCAGAGGGGTGCACAGGCCGATGACGAGGGCGAGCCCGCCGAAGGTCTCGGTGAGGCCGGCCACGGTGGCCATCGCCTTGCCGGACGGGTAGCCGCTCATGGTGAAGAACTGGCCGGTGCCGTCCAGGCCGGAGCCGTCGAACCAGCCGAAGAGCTTCTGCGAGCCGTGTGCGGCCATGGTCAGGCCGACCACGACGCGCAGCAGGGCCAGGCCGAGGTCGTAGCCGTGCAGCGACGCGCCGGGCGCGCCGGCGGGCGCGGTGCGGGTCGCCTGATCGGGGTCGCGGTGGGTCGTCTCGGCGGGGGAGTACATGCGGGTGCTCCTGTCGATGGCGAGGTCGCTGGGGCGATCTTGCGGCGTGCGGCATGCCGCACCGCCGCACGCGGTGTCACCGCGTGTGGCGATGCGGGCCACGAGATGCGGGCGGTCCAGTTCAAATTTGAACTACTTCGACGCTACAGGCCGACCCCGGCTTCGACAAGCTGGGTAGGGTTTGCCGCATGAGCGAACCGCGTTGGCTGGACGACCTGGAGATGGCCGCGTGGACGAGCTTCGTCGAGGCCGGCCACCGGGTGGACCGGGCTTTGGAGCGCCAGCTCAAGGACGAGGCGGGGTTGTCCCACCCGCAGTACGAGATCCTGGTGCACCTGGCGGACGCGCCCGACGGCGAACTGCGGATGGCCGAACTGGCCGACCGGTTGATCACCTCGAAGAGCGGGATCACCTACCAGGTCGCCCAGTTGGAGAAGCTGGGCCTGGTCCGCCGGCGCGCGTGCCCGGAACAGGCGCGCGGGGTCTACGCGGTGCTGACCGACGAGGGATCCGCGCGGCTGCGCGGCGCCGCGCCCGCGCACGTGGCGCGGGTGCGCGAGGTCCTGATCGACGTGTTGGATCGTGACCAACTGGCGGTACTGGCCGAGGCGTTGGGCGTGGTCGGCCGCCGACTGCGGGCACACGACCGAGCCTGAGACACGGCCGGCGCCGCGCGGGCCCGGACACGGGTGCGCCCCGCCCCCGGCGCGCTGCCGGGGGCGGGGCGATCACTCGTGATGCGGTGTTCTTCGGGACGCGGTCAGGAGATCGAGACGTCGTCCACGAAGAACGTGGTCGTCGCGGACTCGTCCTCGGAACCGGAGAACTGGAGGCTGACCGTCTGGCCCGCGTAGGCGCTCAGGTCCACGGTCTTCTGCGCATAGGTGCCGGTCGCGTTGGCGTTGGAGTAGGTGGCCAGCGTGGTGCCGTTGATCTGGACATCGAGGGTGTCGTAGACGGTGCTCCCGACCTCCTCGGTGGTGATCTTGACCCACACGCGCAGCTTGGCGTTGGCCGGGACGGTGATGTTCGACTGGCTCAGGGTCTCGGTGGCGGTGCTGCCGTAACCCATCATCCAGGCGTACCAGCCACCGCTGTGCGGGGTGGCCTGCGTGCTGTTGGTGATGTCGTTGGCGCTCTGCGTCCAGTTGGCGGTGCCCTGCTCGAAGCCGCCGTTCTGCAGCGAGTTGCCCGGGTTGACGGTTCCGACGGTCAGCGTGTACGTCGTCGCGTGCTGCACGTTGCCGGTACCGGTGATGGTGATCGGGTACGTACCCGCCGCGACGTTGGCCCCCACCTGGAAGGTCACCGTCGAGGACGCACCGGACTGGACCGACGTCGGGTTGAAGGTCACGTCCACGCCGCTCGGCGCGCCGGAGGAGGTCAGGTTCACCGTCTGCGGGTTGCCGCTGGTGGTCTGGGTGTTGACGGTCGCGGTGGTGTTGCCGCCCGGCTGGGTGTTGCCCGAGTTCGGGCTGACGCCGACCGAGAAGTCGTTGCCGGGGTTGCCGCCGCCGACCGCGGTCTTCCAGATGGTGTAGGCGACACCGTCCGCGCTGCGGTCCAGAACCGTCGCGTTGATGTTGGAGGTGGTGTCACACGCGGAGTGGTAGCAGGAGTCGTAGGACTGGTTGGCCTGTCCGCCCCACTTCTGCGCCTGTGCCGAGGTCTTGCGCGCGTCGGCACCGGCCGCGTAGCCGGAGGTGGGGATGCCGCCCTGCTGGAAGGAGGCGTCGTCGGAGCGTCCCTGGCCCTCGACGTTCTCCTCCGGGCGCAGGTTCAGCGAGTCCCAGTAGGCCTTCATCGGGGCGGCGGTGGCGGAGTTGATGTTGTTGATGAAGTAGCCGCCGTTGGGCGAGCCGACCATGTCGAAGTTGTAGTAGCCCTTGATCGCGGTGCGCTGGGTCGAGCTCAATTGGCTGACGTAGAACTGCGAGCCCTGGAGACCCTGTTCCTCGCCGGCCCACCAGCCGAACCGCACGTGCTTGGTCAGGTTCGGGTTGGCCTGCGCGAGGACGAGCGCGTTCTCCAGGAGGGTGGCGGAGCCGGAGCCGTTGTCGTTGATGCCGGGGCCGGCCTGGACGCTGTCCAGGTGGGCGCCGAACATGACGGTGGAGTCGGCGGGGCCGCCGGGCCAGTCGGCGATCAGGTTGTTGGAGCGGTAGGTGCAGGAGGTGCAGGTCTGCTCGGTGACCTGGTAGCCGGCCGCCTGGAGCTTACCCTTCACATAGGCCAGCGACGCGGTGTAACCGGCGCTGCCCGCACGGCGGTTGCCGCCGTTCTGGGTCGCGATGGTGTTCAGCTGGGACAGGTGCGCCTGCACGTTCGCGACGCTGACGTCGGGAATCGGGGAGGACGTGCCGCTGACCGTCAGGGTGTACTGCGCGGTGTGCGTCACGCCGGTACCGGTGCCGGTCACCGTGATCGTGGACGTGCCCGGCGTGGCGGTCGAACTCGCCGACAGGGTCAGCGTGGAATTGGCGCCGGACTGCACACTGCCCGGGTTGAACTGGGCGGTCACACCGGTCGGCAGGTTGGAGGCGGTCAGGGTGACCGTCTGCGCCTGGCCGGCGGTGATGGTCGTGGCCACCGTGGACGTGACGGACGCGCCCGGGGCCACCGTGCCGGCGGTCGGGTTGAGGGTGATCGAGAAGTCGTTCTGACCCGGGCCGGGGGTGCAGGTCGGGTCACCGGTCTGCGCGGGCACGCTGATCGCGTCCCAGGCGGCCTTGGTCTTGGTGAACAGCGCGCAGGTCGGGTCGAGCGTCTTGGCCGCGCTGAGCGTCGCGGTGCGGTAGCGCTTGTAGGTCATGCCGCTGGTCTTCAGGAGCATGCCGCCGTAGAAGACCTTGCCGGCCTGTTGGATGCCGACCCCGGTCAGGGTGCTGCTGTTGCAGGTCGGGCTGGTCGGCTTGCCGCCGCCGGGGTTGGTGCCCTCGGCGAGCAGGTAGAACCAGTGGTTGAGCGGTCCGGCCGCCGCGTGCTCCTCCGTGCTGGGAATCGAGGAGCTGTAGCAGTCGGGGTCGCCGTTGGTGGACGGCTTGTACATGTAGCGGATCGGGCCCTGGCCCACCAGGTTCACGGTCTCGCCGACGGTGTAGTCGGGAGCGTCGTACGGCGAGGGCTCGTTGGTGTACGCCTCGGTCAGCGCGCCCATGATGTCGCCGGTGGCCTCGCCGAGTCCGGCCTCGCCGCTGGTGCTGCCCGGGGTGAACTGGTCGATGCCGTGGCCGAATTCGTGGCCGACGACGTCCATCGAGCCGATCCACTGGTTGCTCTGGTTGTGCCCGATGGAGATCGACGAGCCGTCCCAGTAGGCGTTGACGTCGTTCAGACCGACCTTGACCGGCCAACTACCGCCGTTGCCGTTGTGCCCGTTGCGACCGAGCCAGTCGCGGAGCATGTTCCATTCCTTCTGCGCCGCCCACATGACGTCGACGCAGCCGGTCTCCTTGCTCGACGCCTGACCGTTGCCCCACGAGTCCGAGGACTTCGAGAAGACCTGGCCGCTCGAGTAGTCGGCGCAGGTCAGACCCGGCCGGTTGGGGTCGCGCAGGGAGTACGTACCACCGGAGTTCGTGGTGTCGATCGCGAGCGGATTGGGGCCGTTCCACTGGCTGTTGCCGGTGCCGGCCTTGACGTCGTCGACGGTGTCGAGCACCGTGCCCGTGCTCGCGTCCACGAACACGTGCAGCCGGCTGGGCGCGGTCGCGGTCCGGCCGATCAACACGGTTTCCCAGGCCAGCGCGCTCTTGCCGTCCTTGACCCGGACGACCAGGCGGTGCGAGTCGACCCGGTCCACGCTCGCCAGCTTGGTCCTGGAGGTGGCCTCGGCCGCGCCCGCCGCGATGGTGGGCTGGGTCGGTACGGAGATTCGGGCGTCGGTGGACGACTGGGTCGCCCGTACCCGGCCCTTGCCGTCGGCCATCACCACGGCGTCCGCGCCGACGACCGGCAGGCCGCGGTAGGTGCGCTGGTAGGCGACCGAGTACAGGTCGTTGATCCACGGCGTGACGGTTTGGCGCTGGTACTGCTCGTCGGGACCCTTGGCGAGGGTGTCGAGGCCGCTGGAGACGGCACGGTCGGCGGCGGAGACCGCCAGTGCCTGCGAGTCGGGCTGTGGCGGGTCGGCTGACGCCGGCTGGGCCACCACGCCCACGGTGAGGCCGGTGAGCATGGCCAGAACGGTTCCGGCCGTGGTCATTCTTCGATTCATCGAGGCTCCTCGAGTGGGAAGGCAGACCTCGACCACGAATCCGGCTTGGACCGCACGCCTCGTGAGCGCCGCGGTCGACCGTGCAGGCCGGGGTTCGTGCCCGAGCGAGCGAAACACTCACACGGACACGAGGGCCGCGCGAAGGGCTGCGGCGAGGCCGGCAAATAGTGGCGAAATCAGTGCTGCCTCGGGCCTGTTGCGGGTTCGGCGTCCGGGCCCTCGGCGGTGCGGGCCCGGATGCCGAGGGATCAGACGCAGAGGGGTTCGCCGGACTGCACCGGGACGCCGACCGCGCTCCAGGCGTCCCGGGTCGCCTTCCAGACGACGCAGGTCGGGTCGAGGGTCTTGGCCGCTTGTACGGTGAGCGTGCGCAGCTTCTTGTAGTCGATGCCGGACGGCCGCGACAACAGGCCGCCGTAGAAGACGCGACCGGCGGTCTTGATGCCCACTCCGGTGACCGTGGAGTGGTTGCAGGTCGGGCTGGCAGGCTTGCCGCCGCCCGGATTGGAGCCTTCGGCGAGCAGATAGAACCAGTGGTTCAACGGACCGGACGCCTTGTGCTCGTCCGGCGGCAGTGTCGAGCTGTAGCAGTTCGGGTCGCCGGTCAGCGAGGGGTTGTACATGTGGCGCAGCGGTCCGCCACCGTCGAGAAAGACCATCTCGCCGACGGTGTAATCGGGGGTGTCGAACGGTGCGGGTTCGTTGGCGTAGAACTCGGTGAGCGCGCCGAAGATGTCGCCGGTGCCCTCGCTGAGGCCGGCTTGCATGAACGAGCCCGGGGAGGTCTTGTCGACCACATGTCCGTACTCGTGGCCCACGATGTCCATCGCGCCGAGCCATTGACTTTTGGTGTCGTGGCCGATGAGCACCTTGTTGCCGTCGAAGTAGGCGTTCACGGTGGGGAGACCGACGACCACCGGTACGGTACCGCCGGCGCCGTTGTGGCCGTTGCGACCGAGCCAGTCGCGGAGCATGTCCCATTCCTTCTGCGCCGCCCACATCGAGTCGACGCAGCCGGTCTCGATCGTGGTCGGGTTCGCGTTGCCCCAGTCGTCGACGGTCTTGGCCAACACCGCGCCGTTGTACTTGGAACAGGTCAGGCCGGGGCGGGTCAGGTCGTTCATGAAGGAGGTGGAACCGCTGGAGGCGGTGGTGATGGTGATCGGGTCGGGGCCGTTCCACTTGCTGTGCCCGGTGCCGGCGTGGACGTCGTCGTAGGTCGCGGTGTCGAGCACCGCGCCGGAACGGGCGTCGACGAACACGTGCAGCCTGCTCGGCGCGTTCCCGACCCGGCCGGTCACTACCGTTTCCCAGGCCAAGTGGGCATTCGCGGGGTCGAGTTGCACCACCAGGCGGGGTGTCTCGACCCGGTCCACGGCGGCGAGTCGGGTGCGCGCGCTCGCCTCGGCGCTCGCGGCGGGTACGGTCGGCGCGGTCGGCACGTCGATGCGCGGGCCGTCGGCGGTCTCCACGGCCCGGACCCGGCCGGTGCCGTCGGCCAGCACGGCGGCGTCGCCGCCCACCACGGGCAGGCCGCGATAGGTGCGGGTGTAGGCGATCGAGTAGAGGTTGTCGAGCCAGGGCGTCACCATGCCCCGCCGGTACCGCTCGCCGGGTGCCTTGGCGAGGTTGCCCGAGTCGCCGGAGACGGCGCGGTCGGCCGCCTCGATCGCGGCGCCGCGGGCGGCGGCTGGGGAGTTCGATGGCGGGGCCGCGTTCGAGGGTGTGGTGGTGCCGATTCCCAGGCCGGCCAGCAGGGCCAGGACCGATCCGACCGTCAGCGTTCTGCGATGCATCGAGGCTCCTCGGGTGGAAGACGGGCCGCGACGACGAAACCGATCGCCGGCGCGCCGGGTTCGTCGCCCGAGCGAGGAACACCCTCACAGCGGAACGGTTCTGCGGCAACGAATCTCGAACAATCGGCACATCTTGGCTAGTTGTGGGCCCGAGCGGGCTCAGTGTCGGGGCTCCCAGCGGAACAGCCGGATGCCGAGCGCGGCGCCGATCAGCGTCCAGGCGGTCACCGACGCCAGCGCCAGGAACGCGCTGCCCACGCCCATCCCTTCCCAGGCCCCGATGGCGAGGTCCACCACGCCGTCGCCGGGGACCAGGTAGCCGAGCCATCGCAGGTGCTCCGGGGCCCGCTCCTGCACGAGCAGGTTGCCGCCGATGGCCACGACCAGGAACGGCATCGTGGTGACCTGCGCCTGCTCCGCCGACGCGGTGAACGCCGAGGTGGCCATCGCGACCCCCGTACACATCAGCGCCCCGCTCACGATCGCCAGGACGAGCAGCCCCGCGTTGTCGGGGGCGGAGAGACTGGTATACGACAACACGACGACCAGCAGCACGAGTTGGCCGCACGTGACCAGGACCGCCGGCAGCACCAGCCCGACGATGATCGACGCGTCGGGGTCCGCGCCGCTGCGCAGACGTTTGAGAAACAGGTCCTTGCGCCGGGCCGCGAGCGTGGCGGCGAGTGTCGCGTGCACCCCGATCAGCAGCATGAACAACACGGAATGCGCGACCGTGTCCGGCGTCGGCGAGGCCAACGCGGTGGACGCGACGAACAGCGGCAGCAGTACCACCGTGGCCGCGACCGTCTTGTCGCGCAGCATGATGCGCAGTTCGGCGGCGGCCACGGCCCGCCAGGCGGTGCCCTTCACGCGGCCACCCCCGTCGGCGCGGGGTTCGCGACGGCCCGGAAGACGTCGTCCAGCGTCGCCGGCCGGGTCACCAAGCCGCGCAGGCGCACGCCGCGCCCGTCCGCCCAGGCGAGCAGCATCACCATGGCGCGCTCCGGCTCGTCGGTGGTCACGGTGACCCGGTTGCCCCGGCTGGCGGCCACGTCCACCGCGAGCGGCAGGTCGGTCGCGGCCGGTCCGTCGGGGAGATCGAAGGAGATCCGGGCGGGGTACGGGGCGAGCAGTTCGGCCAGGGTGCCCTCGACCGCGATCCGCCCCTCGCGCATGATCGCGATCCGGTCGGCCAGCGTGCTCGCCTCCTCCAGGTAGTGCGTGGTCAGCACCACCGTGGTGCCATCCGCCGACAACTCGCGCAGCAGGTCCCACAGGAGATCACGCGTCTGCGGATCCAGTCCGGCGGTCGGCTCGTCGAGGAACAGCAGTTCGGGCCGCCCGTACACCGCCATCGCCAGGTCGAGCCGCCGCCGCTCGCCGCCCGACAACCGGTTGACCCGGACGTCGCGCCGCCGGGTCAGCCCGAGCCGGTCGATCAACGCCTCGTCGTCGTCCTCGCGCCGCGCGACCCGGCTCCACAACCGCAGCGTCTCGATCGGCGTCAACTCGGCCGCGAACCCCGACTCCTGGAGCATCATTCCCGTCCGCAACCGCACCGCGGTCGAGCGCGGATCGCCGCCGAGCACCCGCACCGACCCCGAGGTCGGCCGGCGGTGGCCTTCCAGGGTCTCCAGCGTGGTGGTCTTCCCCGCGCCGTTGGTGCCCAACAGGGCGTACACCTCGCCCCGGCGCACGTCGAGGTCGACCCCGGAGACGGCCTCGAAGGCGCCGTACGAGCAACGCAGTCCGCGTACTTCGATCATCGTCGCATCCATGACGCCAGCGTGTGGCCGGCCGCCCGCGCCCGGTAGTGGCCCGGTGTCCGCTCCCCGGCTGACAAATGTCATGCCCGCCGATGACCGATCACCGGGAGCGAGCCCCGGCCGCGCACCTACGCTGGGCACATGGTCTCCTCCACGATGCGACGGGCACGCCGCTTCACCGCGTGGTCGCTGCTGTCGGCCGTGGTGCTGGTCCCGGGCATCCCAGCGGTGCTCGCGGTGGTCGAGGCGGTCCACGGCGACAACGGGTGGCCGTTCGCCGTGGCCGCGATCGGCTGCTGCGGACTGTTGTTCGCCACCGCCCGGCACTGGGCCGGCACGCCGCCGCGCGGTCTCCTGACGGTGACCTGCGCGGTGGCCCTCGGGGTCTCCGCGGCGGCGCTGGCCCACGACGCGATATTCCCGTGGCCCATGCCGCTCGCCACCGCCGTGGGGCTGCTGACGATGTACGCCCGCGGTCGTCGGTGGCGGGTCCTGACCGCGGGCCTGCTGGTGACAGCGGCGCTGCCGATACTCCTCGGGCCGTCGCCGGGGGAGAATCCGGATCAGACGGTCGGCGCGCTGATCATCACCACCGGTGTGGCGCTGACCTGCGTGGTCAACGACTGGGTCTGGCGCCAGTTCGTCGAACTCGACGACGCGCGCCGGATCGCGGGCGAGTTGGCCGTGGCCAACGAACGGCTGCGGTTCGCCGCGGACCTGCACGACATCCAGGGCCACACGCTGACCGTGATCGCGGTCAAGAGCGAACTCGCCCGGCGGCTGGTCGAGAGAGACCCCTCGGCCGCCGCCGCGCAGATCGGCGAGGTGGAGGCACTGGCCCGCGAGGCGGCGACCGACACCCGGGGCCTGGTACACGGCTACCGCGAGGTGTCCTTCCCCGCCGAACTGGCCAACGCGGCGGCGGTGTTGACCGCGGCCGGGATCGAGTGCCGCTACGCGAGCCCACCCCCGCTGCCGGACCGGGCCGGCACGCTGTTCGGCCTGGTGGTGCGGGAGGCCACGACCAACATCCTGCGGCATGCGGCGGCCACCACCGCCTCGATCGACGTGTCCGCAGACGGCCGCCGGCTCACGATTCGCAACGACGGCGCGACGCACGGAAGACGCCCCGGAGGCACCGGCCTGGCCGGCTTGGACGCCCGGCTGCGCGGCCACGGCGGCGAGTTGCGCGCCTCGGCCGGCCTGGGCGTCTTCGAGGTGGTGGCGCGCCTCGATGTCGCCGACCGTACGGAGGCCCCCGCGTGATCCGCCTGGTGCTGGTCGAGGACGAGGCGATGTTGCGCGGCGCGCTGGGCCAACTCCTGGACCTGGAGCCGGACCTGACCGTGGTCGCCCAGGCCGCCGACGGGACGGCCGCGATCGCCGAGGCCGCCCGGCACGTGCCCGACGTGGTGGTGATGGACCTGGAGATGCCGGGTGGGCCCGACGGTCTGGAGGCGGC
Organism: Embleya scabrispora; assembly: GCF_002024165.1. Lineage (NCBI taxonomy): Bacteria > Bacillati > Actinomycetota > Actinomycetes > Kitasatosporales > Streptomycetaceae > Embleya > Embleya scabrispora. Next base: position 1,019,073 of record NZ_MWQN01000003.1, on the reverse strand, counting down.
CGGCCGCATCCTGGCCGGGCGCCCCGACACCCGGATCGTGCTGGTCACCCGGCATGCCCGCCCCGGCGTGCTCACCCGCGCGCTGCGGGCGGGCGTACGCGGATTCGTGCCCAAGTCGCGGCCGGCCGCGCATCTGGCCCAGGTGATTCGCGACGTGCACGCGGGACACCGGCACGTGGATCCGGAGATCGCGGCGGCGGCCCTGGTACTGGACTGCCCGTTGTCCGAGCGCGAGTTGGACGTGCTGCGGTTGACCCGGGAGGGGCTGAGCGTGCGCGACATCGCCGGCCGGGTGCACCTGGCCGCCGGGACGGTACGGAACTACCTGTCCTCGGCGATGACCAAGGTGGGCGCCCCGAGCCGGCACGCCGCGGCCCGTTACGCGGTCGAACGCGGATGGTTGTGACGGCCGTGGCGGGGGATCGACGGTGACCGGTCGGGAATCGCCCGAGGCGGCGGGCTTCGAGCCGGCCACCGGCGCGGAAGCCGTACCGGTCGCGGGCACGCCGGAGCGCGCGGCGGCGGTGCGGGACGCGTTCGAGGCGCTGCTGCGGATTCGCGACGTGGTGAACAGCGGCGCCGGCGACCCGCGCGCGACGCCGGCCGAGTGGGAGCGGGTCCGGATGGTGCGTGCCGTCGCGCTGGCCTTGGAGGCCGCCGGGATAGCGCCGTCGGCCCTGGACGAGCGCGGACAGCGCACCGCCACCGGATACTGCGTCACCGCCGGCGACCACCCCCAAGTGGTCCGGGTCGAGTGGCCGGGCCCGCGCGGCAGCGGCGCCGGCCACGAGGCGGAGCGGGCGCTGCACGGGTGCGCGCGGGTGCTGGGCGAGTTGGGCTGGGTGGTGTTGGAGTACCGGGGCAAGGGTGGTCGGCGGTATCTGGAGGTGGAGGCCCCGTCGACGATCCGGCGGTGAAACGATCGGCGGTGAGGCCCGTCCGCCGTCACAACCCCGGATCCAGGCCCGCGTGCCGACCGCACAGGGCCATGCAGACCTGATTGGGCCCCTCGTACGCGCGCTCCGGCAGGGCTGCCAGAGCCCGAGCCACCCAGACCGCAGCTCCGTTGATCGTGGCCGCGGCGCTCAGCGCCGCCGGGCGGGCGGGGAACCGCACGCCGAACATCGCGCAGTGCAGCGCCTCGGGATCCACGGTCGTCGATTCGCCGATACTCCTCATGGCTCCTCCACACGCGTCTACCCGACCGTGGGTGTGCGACGACCTGCGGCCGGTGTCGCTGCGCACGCCGAGGGCCGGTCTCCGTGTCGCCCTCGGGGTCGCGCGTCGACACGAAGAGCCGCCGGTCGGACGAGCACGGGTGGTGATCGCGACTCGGGAGCCCGGGGTGGCGGCAGCTTGTGGCTTCAGAGCTATAATACGCCGCCCGCGCGCCGATGGGGGATCACGAACCGGTCGGATGCACACGGTACGGACCCGATCCGGCCGCCGGGGCCCGGGGAATCGCCGCCGAGGGGTTCAGGCGCGAAATCCGAGGTGGACGTGGTCGTGGTGGGTGTCGTCGGTGAAGAAGGCCGCGCCGGAGAGTCGGTACGGGCCGCCGACGTTGTACGAGCCGGCCGCCTCGCCCGCGCGCATGAAGCTCTCGACCAGGGAGCGCGGGGTGGCCGGATCCACGATCGGTCGGCCGTCGACGCGCCACACGTCCACCGCGCGGCCGACCGGGTGGTCGCTGGGGCGGGTGGTGCCGAAGACGTCGATCGGGTGTCCCGAGCGCAGGATGCTCACGTCGACGGTGTGCTGTGCGGCGAGCGCTTCCAGCGCGGTCAGTACGGATGTGTGGACGGTGCCGGCGCGCAGATCGGCGGCGGCTGCGGGTGGCAGCGTGATGCGCGGGTCGGCCAGGACGCGGGCCTCCTGGGCGGAGGGGGTGGCGGCGGCCGCTCCCGGCGTGGAGGGGTGCAGGGCGGTGACCGTCCAGTCGGGCTCGGTCCGGCTCAGTCGTACGTCGACGGTCACGCCGCCGGCCACCGGGGTTCCTTCCGCGCCGCGGATCCACGAGCGGCAGACGACCAGGACACTGGCGGTGGTGTCGAGGATGCCGCCGTACTGGGCGTCGACCACCTCGATGACGGCCTCCGGCGTGTCCGCGAGCAGTGGCCCGGCCTGGTCGGCGAGGGCCGGGGAGTAGCCCAGCGCGGCGATCCGGGCCCGGGCGGCGGCGATTCCCTGTTCGCCCGGCGGCCAGGCGCCGAGCGCGGACACCAGCGTGACGGCCCGCTGTTTGACGTGCGGTCGCACGTCGCCGGGGTTGGCTGCCCAGGCGGTGACCACGGGCAGTGCGGGAGGGGTGGCCGGCGGACTCGCGCTCGCGGTCGGGCTCCCGCCTGGCGTGGTGCTCGACGGGGTCGGCCGGGTGTGCCGACTATCGGACGACGAGCAGCCCGCTGCCGCCGCCACGATGCCGAGTACCACCGCGCGCCGTCCCGGAACAGGCGTTTTGTCCACGCGGCCACGATAGGCCGCGCGCCTGCCCGATTCGGGCGATCCGGTGTCGTGTCGGGGGCGGGTCGATCGCAGGGCGCCGAGCGCGCGGGTGTCGGCTACGACGCCGGTACGGGAGCGTCCGCCGCCGGCCGGACCAGTACCCCGGTCAGCAGGGCGTCGAGGTAGCGGGCGGCCAGCTCCGGATCGTCGCGGTCGGGGGAGTGGCGGACGGCGAAGCCGAGACCGTGGAGCAGGAGCAGCAGGTCGGCGGGCCCCAGCGGCGGGCGCAGCACCTCGGCGTCGGCGGTACGGGCGAGCAAGTCACCGGTGGCGCGCAGCAGTTGGCCTCGCAGCTCCAGCGTCTCCGGGGTGGCCGCGCCGGAGTCGGAGGCCGCGGCGGCGAATGCCTCGTCCTGTACGTAGGCGTCCAGTGTGTCCCCGAGGAAGGCGCGCAACGCCTGCTGTGGGTCGGGCAGTCCGGCTGCCTCGCGGGCCTGCCGGACGAGCGTGGCGAAACGATCGGCGGCCAGTGCTTCGAGCAGCGCCTCGGGGGTGGGGAAATGCCGGTAGACGGTGCCCACGCCGACATCGGCGGCCAGGGCGACCGCGTTCAGTTGCGGCGGCCTGCCCCCGCGTACGAGCACCCGCGCGGCGTCCATGATGCGCCGCCGGTTGCGGGTCGCGTCCTTGCGCCGCGTGGGTCTGTGGGGAGAGGCCGTGTCGTCCATGCGCGCGACGTTATCGGCAAAGCGGATGAGTAGTCCATTAGGAGGATTCATCCGTTTACCGGAGCGCCGGTGACCCGAAGGGCCGGACCGTGCTCGCCGCTTCGGCACGGCCGAACGGGTTCGCCGGATCGGGTGAAATTGCGGCGTTTTCGGCCTTGCCGGCGTGCCCGCGGCCGGAATCGGGGGTTCTCTCGGAGGGCGGTTGCGAAGGAGGTCACGATGGCGCGCGTCACGGCCGGTGGTGCTGTGCCGCGGCACGGCGTGCGCCTGGTGGTCGTACTCGTCGCGCTGCTGGCCCTGTTGCACGCGGCGCACGGCGCCGGTGCCGGAGCGCGCGTCGGTGGGTGGGACTCGGATCGGTGCGCCACCGGTACCACCCGGTACACGGTCCCCGTCGACGCCGAGGACGCTCCGGCGGAGGACTCGGGCGGTCGGCCCGGTCCGGCGGATCCGACCGGCTGTACCCCGCCCGGCCTCCGGCCGCGATACCCGTCCGTCTCCGCGTCGAGCGCAACGTCGGTGGGCGGGCGCGGACTTCGGCCGGCCGACCCGGACGCGCCGGGCGCCCGTACCGCGTCGAATCCGATGGTGGGGGTGGGAACACCCGCGCGGACCGTGGTCCTGCGCTGCTGAGCGGGCACCGCCGCCCCGCCGTCGCCGCAGTGGGCGATCGGCCGGGCCGGCGTACCGATCCGATTCCGCAGCCCGCGAACACGGGAGATTCCGCCATGCCCTTCGACGTCTACCTGCTGATGAGCGCCCTGGTCCGGGCCGAGGCCGCCCGCGCGGCGGCCGGTGCCCCGCCTTCCGAGACGCCGCCTGCCAAGCCCCCGACCGCCAAGACCCCGCCCCCGGTCGCCGACCCCGTCGCCGGCGACCCACCCGGCGCCCGTGCCGAACCCGAGGGGATCCCGGGTGTCCCGGGAGTCCCGGGCGCTTCAAGTACCGACCACGACCCGACCGGTGTGATCCGCAGGCGCTGATCCCCGCCCGTGGCCTCCGACACGCGCACCGGGGGCCACGGGGCGCCCCGCCTCGACCGACCGCGCCCTCATGCCCCCGGCCTGGACACCTTCCGATCAGATGATTATGGTTTTCATTATCGAAACGTCGAGACGGCACCCGCCGATCGACGTACACCCACCCCTGCTCGGAGACTTCCCATGCGTATATCCGTCCGCGCCGGCGCCGCCCTCGCCGCCGGCGTCCTGAGTACCGGCGCCCTCGCCGCCTGCGGTTCCGACGACAAGGACGCCCGGGACGGCAAGCGGACCGAGGCCGCCCCGGTGGCCAACGCCGGCGCGCCCGCCGCCGGTTCGGGGCCGAAGGTCAAGGTCGTGGCGACCACCACGCAGGTCGCGGACTTCGTACGCAACGTCGGGGGCGACCGGGTCGAGGTGACCCAGTTGATCAAGGCCAACGCGAGCGCACACGAGTACGAGGCCACCCCCGCCGACCTGAACGCCATCCGCGGCGCCAAGCTCGTCGTCGAGAACGGCGTGGACATGGAGAAGGCGTGGCTGCCCAAGGCGGTCCAGGCCGCCGGCTTCACCGGACAGGTGGTCGACTCCTCCACCGGCGTACGGCTGCGCAAGGGCGAGCCCGGCACCGACGGCGAGGAGTTCGACCCGCACATCTGGCACGACCCGACCAACGCCAAGGTGATGGTGGCCAACATCGGCCGCGCCCTGAGCGGCGCCGACGCGACGAACGCCAAGGTGTACGAGAACAACCTCGCGGCCTACACCGCCAAGCTCGACGCCCTCGACGCGGACACCCGGGCCAGGATCGACGCCATCCCCGCGGCCGATCGCAAGCTGGTCACCAACCACGACGCGCTGGGCTACTACGTCGACCGCTACCGGCTGGAGTTCGTCGGCTCGATCATCCCCGGCTTCGACGACCAGGCCGAACTGTCCGGCAGCCGAATCGACGAGATCGTCGGCAGGATCAAGGCCACCGGCGCCAAGGCCGTGTTCGCCGAGAGCGCGCTGCCGCCCAAGACCGCCGCGACCATCGCGCGGGAGGCCGGCGTCAAGGTCGTCGACGGCGACGACTCGCTCTACGCCGACTCGCTCGGCGCCCCCGGCTCGGCCGGCGACACCTACCTCGGCGCGGAGAAGCACAACACCGACACCATCGTCGCCGCGCTGCGAGGGTGACGATGACCGACCACATCGCCGCCGCCGCGCCGTGGGCCCGGCCATGACCGACCCCGCTCCCGACCCGATCCGCTTCACCGACGCGACCATGGCCTACCACCGCGCTCCCGTCCTGGAAGGCGTCGACGGCCGGGTCCGCGCCGGCGAGGCGGTGGCCCTGATCGGCCCCAACGGCGGCGGCAAGAGCACCCTGATCAAGGCCGTGCTCGGCCTGGTCCCGGTGATCGCGGGCACGGTGACCGTGGCCGGCCGCCGTCCGGCCGAGGCGCGCGCCCGGGTCGGCTACGTACCGCAGGCGGCGAGTCTGGACCCCGAATTCCCGGTCACCGCCCGCCAGGTGGTGATGATGGGCCGGCTGCGGCTGATCGGCCGATGGCGCCGACCCGGCCGGCAGGACCGGGCGGCCGTCGACGACGCGCTGGCCCGGGTCGGCCTCGCCGACCGTGCCGGCGCCCGCTTCGGCACCCTGTCCGGCGGGCAGCGCCAGCGGGTGCTGCTGGCCCGCGCGTTGTCCCCGGACCCGCCGATCCTGCTCCTGGACGAACCCTTCAACGGCGTCGACGCGGTCAGCCAGGACGCGCTGATCACCGCCCTCACCCGGGCCAAGAGCACCGGCACGGCCGTGCTGGTGAGCACCCACGACCTCGGCCCGGTCCAGTGCCTGTGCGAACAGACCTGCCTGGTCAACCGTCGGCAGATCGCCTTCGACCGGACCGAACTGGCGCTCACGCCCGACCTGTTGCGCGCCTGCTACGGCGGAAACGTGGTCGACCTGGACGCCGGCCGACTCGTCGTCACCCGAGGCTGACCGGCCGTGGACACCACACTGCTCCTGGAGCCCTTCCGCGTCCCCTACCTCACCCGGGCCCTGATCGAACTGACCATCCTGGGCGTACTCTGCGGCACCGTCGGCACATTCGTCGCGCTGCGCCGCCTCGAGTTCGTCGCCGACGCGCTCACCCACACCGTCTTCCCCGGCGTGGTGATCGGCTTCGCCCTCCGGGGCGCGAGCGGCATCCTCGCCGGCGCGCTGATCGCGGCCGGTGTCACCGCCTGCGCCCTGACCCTGCTCACCCGCCACCGCCGCACCGGCGACGACACCGCGCTCGCCATCGTGCTGACCGCGATGTTCTCCATCGGCGTCCTGGTCGTCTCCCGCAGCCACTCCTACACCGCCGACCTCCAGACCTTCCTGTTCGGCCAGGTCCTGTACACCTCCCGCGCCCAGATCACCGAAACCGCCGTGGTGGCCCTGCTCTGCCTGGTCGCACTCGCCGTACTGGGCCGCGAACTCGTGCTGCGCGCCTTCGACCCCGACGCGGCCCGAGCCGCCGGGCACCGCGTCGGCGCGCTGGACCTGGCGCTGAACCTGATCGTCGCGCTGACCGTGGTCGCCGCCGTCCGCACCGTCGGCACCGCGCTGATCCTGGCCCTGCTGGTGATCCCGGCGGCCATCGGCCGCACCCTGGGCCGCCGCCCGGCCCACCTGGCGCTGATCGGCTCGGTCGCCGCCGTGGTGTGCGGCTACCTGGGCCTGGTCATCAGCTACACCGCCTCCGTCGACTCCGACATCGCCCTGCCCGCCGCCCCCACCGTCGTCCTCACCCTCGTCGCCGCGCACCTGCTCGCCCTCGGCGCGTGCGGCGCGGCCCGACTGCGCCCCGCCCGCTTCCGGAGCCCCCGATGACCTGGTTCGACACCTACACCCACCGCGCCTACGCCGAGGCCGTCATGGTCGGTCTCCTGGCCGGCGTCGTCGGTGTCCAGGTCGTGCTGCGCAGACTCGCGTTCCACGCCATGGCGACCACCCACGCCACCTTCCCCGGCGTGGTCCTCGCCTCGATCCTCGGCATCGACATCTACCTCGGCGGCACCGCGTTCGGCGTACTGCTCTCCGTCGCGGTCCTCGCCCTGACCCGGCGCCCGGGGCGGACCGCGTCGGGTGCGATCGGCGTCGTCCTCGCGGCCGGCTTCGCGCTGGGCGCCGTCCTGGTCGCGGCCGGACCCGCGAGCGATCGCAAACTGTCCGCCTTCCTGGTCGGTTCCATCGTCACCATCGACAGCCACGACCTGGTCGTCACCGCCGCCGTCGGGACGGTGATCCTGGCGCTGCTCGCGGTGTTCGGCCGCGAACTCGGCTTCGCCGCCTTCGACCACGACGGGATGCGGGCCGCCGGACACCCGGCCCTGGGCCTCGACCTGCTGCTCCTGCTGATCGTGCAGGCGGTCGTCGTGGTGCTCACCCCGGCGGTGGGCGTCATGCTCACCCTGGCGCTGCTCGTGGCACCGGCGGCGACCGCCCGGTTGTGGACGGATTCGCTGCGCCGCACCGGAGTACTGGCCGGCCTCCTCGGCGTCGGCAGCGCGGTCACCGGACTGGAACTGTCCCGGCACTACGACGTGGCCGCCGGCGCGACCATCGCCCTCGTGGCGGCGGCCGGCTTCGTGGTCTCGCTGCTGGTATCCCCGCGACACGGCGCGCTCGGCCGGCTCCTGGACCGCCGCCCGGAAACGGCGACGGCACCGGCCTGACCGTCCCGCCGCCAGAGATGTGTCAGCGCTCGTCCGGACGGTGGACGATCGAGGAAGGGACGTCCGGGACCGGGTGCGCGCACGCCGTCCGGCACCGGCGAACGTTCGGGCGCGCTCGGTGCGCCGACCTCGAACAGGCGCGTCGGAGCGGGGGGTTGTGCTGAACTGTGGGCATGGAATTCTCCCGACTGCTCGACTGTCTCGCGGCCGACTTCGCCCGCCTCCGGGCCGTGTCGGCGACGGACCCCACGGCCGGTGTGCCGACCTGCCCGGGCTGGACCGTGGCCGACCTGACCCGCCACGTCGGCGAGGTGTACCTGCACAAGACGCGGGCCATCCGCGAGGGCGCCGAACCCGACCCGTGGCCGGCGCGGGAGCCGGCGAAGGAGGATCCGATCGCGCTGCTCGACCGCGCGTACGCAGACCTGCTTTCCGAGTTCGCCACCCACGGCCCGACGGATCCGGCCGGATCCTGGTACGCCCCGGACCCGACCGTCGGCTTTTGGATCCGGCGGATGGCGCAGGAGACGGTGATCCACCGGATCGACGCCGAACTCGCCGCCGGGGAGCCGATCGCCGAGATTCCTCCCGACCTCGCGGTGGACGGCGTCGACGAGTTGCTGAAGGTATTCGTGGCGTACGGCGTCGCCGAGTGGGGCGACTACTTCACCGGCGTCCTGGCCGAATCCCCGGGCCGGACCTACCTCGTGCGCGCCGACGACGCGGCCTGGCGGGTATCGACCGGACCGGGCCTGTTCCGCGTCGAGGACGGCGCGGGCACCGGTCCGGCGGACGTGACCGTGAGCGGCCCCTCGGCGGCGGTGTTGCGCCGGCTCTGGAACCGCGAGGAGGCCGACGCCACGAGCCCGGTGACGGTCGTGGGTGCCCCGGAGGCGGTCGAGGAACTGCACCGCTGCATCGTCGTCGCGACCCAGTAGCCGAGTGGCCGACGAGGGGTGCGGCGGAGACGATGGAAAGGAGCGTGTGCGGGCTTCGCCGCGCGTTTTCGGCCGCCGCCGTCGGCGGCGGATTTCGGGAGAGGTACACACCATGACCATGGCCAGGGACATCATGCACGAGGGCGCGCGGTGGATCCCGCGGACGGAGACGCTGGACCGCGCGGCCCAGTTGATGCTTCGGCTCGACGTGGGCTCGCTGCCGGTCGCCGATACGAACGAACGGCTGTGCGGCATCATCACCGACCGCGACATCGTCACCAAGTGTGTTGCCCTCGGCCACGATCCGGCCAAGGTGACGGCGGGCGACCTGTGCGAGGGCACACCGCGCTGGATCGATGCCGAGGCGGACATCGGCGAGGTGTTGCACGAGATGCGGGAACACCGGATCCGGCGACTGCCGGTGATCGATCACAAGCGCCTGGTCGGCATGATCAGCGAGGCGGATCTGGCCCGGCACCTGTCGGACGAGCAGATAGCCGCCTTCGCGGAAAGCGTGTACGCGGCGTCGCGCTAGTCGCCGCTCGCTGCTCGCTGCTCGCCCGTGTCAACGGCCGTTCCCCGCAGCCCGGTTCGGATCTCCAGGGCTCGGGGGCGGCCGTTGCGCGTGGGCGCGGGCGTCGGTCGGTGGAGGGACGTCGGTCAGTGGATGGGCACCACGCCCACCGGACACCGGGCGTGGTGCAGGACGGCGTGCGTGGTCGGGCCGAGCCGCATCGGCAGGGGGCCGCGCCTGCGGTGTGCGCCGACCACCACGAGCGCGCCGTCGATCGAGGCGTCGACCAGGTCGCGGCCGGCCGTGCCGTTCATCACCGCGGCGTCCACGGGCAGTTCGGGATCCGCGATACGGATCGTGTCGAGCACCTTGTCCACCATCGCGGTGCGTTCGGCCCGGACCGCCTCCACGTCGATCATGTTCGGCAATACCAGGCTCGGCGCCAGGCCGGTGACCGGGAGCACCCACGAGTGCACGGCGCGCAGTCCGCCGCCGAGGCGTCGCGCGTGGTCGGCCGCGAAGTCCGCGGCGGGGCCGTCCTCGGGGCCGCCGACGCCGACCACGACGCCACGCGCGTCCTTCGCCGCGGCGGTGTGTACGACGACCACCGGACAACTGCTGTGCGCGCACACCCGCAACGACACCGAGCCGAGCAGCAGCCCGGTGAAGCCGCCGTGCCCGCGACTGCCCACCACGACCGTGTCGCACCGGGCACTCGCGGCGAGCAACGCTTCGGCGCTGTCGCCCTCGCGGACCGAGGTCTCCACGGCGAGATCGGGAAAGTCCGCGCGGATCCGGGCAGCGGCGGCGTCGATCAGCGTGTGGGCGCGCTGGTGGACCTCGACGCGGTGCCGCCGGCCGAGCCCGCCGACGGGCACCGCGGTGACGATGTACAGCGGCACCCGGCGCGCGGCGGCGTCTTGTGCCGCCCAGCGCAACGCGTGGTCGGCCGCGGCCGAACCGTCGTGACCGACCAGAACCCCGAGACCGACTTCGCTGTGTGGGGACGACATGGCACTCACCTCGAGAGGGCATCCACCGGGTTCATACCCGCTTCGACGGGTGCCGAGTTCGACAGGATCGATCCGGACCTCACATTCGGCCGCGCCCGCGCGTCTACCCGATACAGCGTCGACACCCGGTCGACACAGACCGATACACAACGACACGCCGACACATCGATACATCCCGATGCATACCGACGCACGCCGACACACGGCCGCACGCGGCAGCCGTACATCGCAGAGGAGACCGGCATCATGGACACCCGCCACGCGCTCGTGGACACCTCCCTGGGCGCACTGACCGTGGTGGCCGCGGACGACGCCGTCGTCGGGCTCTACTTTCCGGGGCACTGGTACCTGCCGCCCGAGGAGAGCCTGGGGCGCCGGGTCGACCACCACGACGACCCGCTCCTGGCCCGGACCGCGGCGCAACTGGTCGAATATCTGGCCGGCGAGCGCACCTCGTTCGACGTGCCGACGGCCACCCACGGCGACCCGTTCCAGGAGCAGGTGTGGGCGATGTTGCGGGAGATCCCGTTCGGCGAGACCACGACCTACGGGGCGCTCGCCGAGCGGCTGGGCAACAAGGCGCTGGCCCAGTCGGTCGGCCAGGCCGTCGGGCACAATCCGATCTCCATCATCGTCGCCTGTCACCGGGTGGTCGGCAGCGACGGCAGGCTCACGGGTTTCGCGGGCGGCCTCGTCCGCAAACGTACGCTGCTCGACCTGGAGGAGTCCGAAGCGTCGAAGGCGGCCCGGCTGTTCTGAGCGTCGGCCGGGCACGGGAGCGACGCCGTACGGGATCGGGGAGATGAAGCAACCTTTCGAACGGGTCGTCGACGAACACGGGGACACCGTCCTGCGGGTCTGCCGGGCGATCGTGGGGGTGCACGACGCCGAGGACGCCTGGTCGGAGACCTTCCTCGCCGCCCTGCGCGCCTACCCCGACCTGCCCGAGGACGCCAACGTGCAGGCGTGGCTGGTGACCATCGCGCACCGCAAGGCCATCGACATCACCCGCGCCCGGCGGCGACACGCGGTGGTCACGGACGACCTGCCCGAGCGGCCGTCGACCATCGGCGTGCCCGGCTCGATCGACCACGAGTTGTGGGACGCGGTCAAGGCCCTGCCGCCCAAGCAGCGCCGAGCGGTCGCCTACCACCACTTCGCGGGCCTGCCCTACGCGGCCATCGCCGAGATCGTCGGCGGCACCCCGGCGGCGATCCGCCGCGCCGCGTCCGACGGGATCCGGGCGCTCCGCGCCGCCCTGTCCGCACCCACTTCGAAGGAGTAGCACCGTGATCGACACCCACACCGACGGCCCGGACACCTCCGGCCTTCGCGCCCGGGCCGTTTCGGGCCCGGGCACCCTCGATCGGCTGCACGAGCGGCTGGTGGCGGCCGCGAGTCGGGACGGGCTCCTGGACGTGGCCTACACCAACGTGGACACCCCCGTGGGATCGCTCCTGCTGGCCGCCACCGGGAGCGGCCTGGTCCGGGTGGCCTTCGAGAGCGAGGACCACGAACTGGTTCTGGACACGCTGGCCGGCCGGTTCGGTCCGCGCGTGCTGCGCGCGCCGGCCCGCCTGGACCACGCGGCCCGCGAACTCGACGAGTACTTCGCCGGCACCCGGACGCGCTTCGACCTGCCGCTCGACCTCGCGCTGTCCCGGGGCTTCCGGCAACTGGTGCAGCGCCGGCTCGCCGACATCGAGTACGGGGACACCTGGAGCTACGCCCGGGTGGCGCGCCTGGTCGGCAGCCCCGGCGCGGTCCGCGCGGTCGGTACGGCGTGTGCGACCAACCCGCTGCCGATCGTGCTGCCCTGCCATCGGGTGTTGCGGGCCGACGGCACCCTCGGCGGCTACGCCGGCGGCCCGGCCCGAAAGTCCGCTCTGCTCGCCCTGGAGGCCCGCGGCCGGACCCGGGCCCCGTCCGGCGACCCGGGCTAGCCGGCGATCCCGACCGCCCGATCGGGGCCAGGGGGAGGTTTCGGGCGAGCCGGTTACGACATGTGGACATACAGTGACTTTCATGGACGATTTCTTCGGTGTGTCGGGCGATGAGGCGCCCGGGGACGCGGTGCGCGAGTTGGCCGAGCAGACCACCCGCCCGGACTGGGTCGAGCCGGATCCGGCGGCGGACCTGGTGCCGCGCCTGCGGGTGGCCTGTGACCTGCCCGGTTCGCCCTGGCGGTTGCGCGGGACCACGCTCCTGCCGGGCGGCATCCTCGCCGTCGACGTCGAGCACGCCCGCCCGCGCAGCCCCCGCCTCCTCGCCGACGCCATCGAGTTGCTGGCCGGTGTCGCCGGTCCGGCCTTCTTCGTGCACCACACCGACGCCGCGACCTTCGACTGCGTCACCGGCACCCTGCGCAGCGACACCCCCGGACCCGGCCGAGGCCACCTGCTCCGGCTACGCCTGACGGGGCCCGGGCCCGACGGCAGGCCCACTCTTCGGGCCCACGCGCAAGCCCTGATCCCCGCGCCCTGATCCTGCGCCCTGAGCCGGCCGCCGAAGTCGCGGACGCCGGGCCGCACCCCGGGACGCCGGTACCGCGGGCGCGATGCCCGGCACGGCCGAACTGCCGCCCCGGGTTCGGATATCCGGTGGTTCCACGGCGGCGGGGCTGGTTGGATCCGGGGATGAACAGTGACTTCCCCGAGGGCTACGAGGTGTCCACCGATCCGACGCGGCTCGATGTGGCGACGATCCACCGATGGTTGTCCGAGGACGCCTACTGGGCGCTCGGCCGGCCGCGCGAGAAGCTGGAGCGGGCGATCGCCGGCTCGCTCAACTTCGGTGTGTACGACGTCGTTTCCGGTGCCCAGGTCGGCTACGCCCGGGTGGTCACCGACTGGGCCACATTCGGCTGGCTCTGCGACGTCTACATCGATCCGACGGTGCGCGGCAAGGGTCTGGGCACCGCGCTCGCGATCGCCGTTCGCGACGAGTTGGCGCCGGACGGGCTGCGCCGGATCATGCTGGCCACCGCCGACGCGCACGGGGTGTACGCCAAGGTCGGCTTCCGGCGGTTGGCCTCGACGGACACGTGGATGGTGCTGGGCGAGCACTGACCGCCGGCCCGGCCCACCCCACCCCGTTCCGCGAGGGGTGGCCCCGGTCCGGGCGGGACACGGCCGGGCCGGCGGGGGGCCGCAGGCTCATTCGCTCGGGACACCGGCGGGCGCACGGTAGGTGCATGACTTACCAGGGCGACACCATCACGCGGGAACTCGACGACCCGCTCCCGCTCTCGGCACCCGTAGCATCCCTCGGAAGGACCAGGACCATGTGCCGGCACATTCCCACCTGTCCCACCGCATCGGCCCCCGACCACCTCGCGGCCCACGTCGTCACCAGCCACCCCGAGCAGGGATGGAGCCTGCTGTGCAACGGAGTGGTGATCTTCGAGGACACCGGCGCGCTGCTGCCCGACGGTGAAGTCGAGGCGCCGCACCGGCCGAACCCGGAGGGATCGCCCGTCGACGGGCCCGCCCGGGTCCCGGCGCAGCGCCGACTGGAAACCGCCGGGTAGGCGGACCGACCGCACCGATACCCCCAGAGGACCGCACGCCCCGCGCGTGCGGTCCTCTTCGTATGTGCCCGAGGACACGAGGAGGGCGTCCCTCGGGAGTGCGAGCGCCTCGTTCGGTCCCGAGGTGAATCGGGACTCGGGACGGGACTTCGGCCTCACGTGGTCGGGACCCGGGTGCGCCGAGGGTTGTGGACACATCGCCCCGCAGTACCGAACGGTAGAGAGAGGCACCCCGTGAGTACTCTGTGCCGGCCCGCCGTGGCCGTCCCCGAGAACACCGTCACGCTGGACGAGTCGATCGACATCGCCCGTCGGCTGCATGCCGACAATCCGCGGCTGCCGCTGGCGCTGCGGCTGATCGGCAACACCGGCGTCCGCAAACGACACCTCGTGCAACCGCTCGAACAGACCCTGCGGCACCCGGGTTTCGAGGCGCGCAACCTCGTCTACGAGCGGGAGGCCAAGCGTCGGGTGCCGCCCGTGATCTATCAGGCGCTGGCCAACGCGGAGTTGGGCGTGCGGGACATCGATCTGCTGATCTACGTCTCGTGCACCGGCTTCACCATGCCCTCGATGACCGCCTGGCTGGTCGAGGCACTGGGCATGCGCTCGGACACGCGTCAGCTGCCGATCGCCCAGCTCGGGTGTGCGGCCGGTGGCGCGGCGATCAACCGGGCGCACGACTTCTCCACCGCCTACCCCGACGCCAACGTGCTGATCGTGGCCTGTGAGTTCTGCTCGTTGTGCTACCAGCCCGGTGACGACGACATCGGCTCGCTGCTGTCCGACGGGTTGTTCGGCGACGCGGTCGCGGCGGCGGTGGTGCGCGGTTCGGGCGGTACGGGGATCCGCCTGGAACGCAACGCCTCCTACCTGATCCCGCACACCCAGGACTGGATCTCATACGCCGTCAAGGAGACCGGTTTCCACTTCCGGTTGGACAAGCGGGTGCCGGGCACGATGGAGCCGCTGGCACCGGTGATGGCCGATCTGGTGAGCCGACACACGTGGGACGCCTCGGCGTTGGACTTCTACGTCGTGCACGCCGGCGGCCCGCGCATCCTGGACGACCTGAGCCGATTCCTCGGCGTCGACAAACACGCGTTCCGGCACAGCCGGGCCACGCTCACCGAGTACGGGAACATCGCCAGCGCCGTGGTGTTCGACGCGCTCGACCGGCTGTTCGCCGAGGGCGAGCCGAGCGTCGGCGGGCGCGGCATCGTGGCCGGATTCGGCCCGGGGATCACCGCCGAGATGGCGCTCGGCACCTGGACCCGCGGCGCGCCGCCCGTCGAGCACCGCCGGCGCGGGCGGACCCGGGGGCGGGTCACCGGACAGCGGTCCGCGCCCGGGCATTCGGCGGCGTCGCCGGCGCACCCGGCGGCCTCGCCCGTGCGGCCGGGGTGAGGACGCCGAGCCGACCGTCCGCCGATCCCAGCACCGGGAGATCTCGATGAACGCGAAAACCTCCGACCCCGCCGCCCCTGCCGGGGCACCGGTCACGGACTGGCTGGCCTGCCCGCGCTGTCGGGCGCTCGTGTACCGCAAACGGTTCGAGCGGGCCGACGGGGTGTGTCCGAGTTGCGGGGCGCACGCGCCGCTGAGTGCGGCGCGGCGGCTGGACGCGCTGCTCGACCCGGGCAGTGCCCGGCCGCTGACCGCCGCCGAGACGGTGCACGACCCGCTGTCGTTCGCCGATCTGAAGCCGTATCCGGACCGGTTGTCCGCCGCCCGCGCGACCACGGGGCACGCGGACGCGGTGCGAGTGGCGGCCGGCACGCTGTTCGGGTATCCGGTGGTGGTGGCCGCGATGGACTTCGCCTTCATGGGCGGCAGCCTGGGCGTCGCCGCCGGGGAGGCGGTGGCGATGGCCGCCGAGGCCGCGCTCGCGCGGCGGGCGCCGCTGGTCCTGGTCACCTCGTCGGGCGGGGCGCGGATGCAGGAGGGCGCGTTGGCGCTGATGCAGATGGCCAAGACCGCGGCGGCGATGGCCGCGCTCGACGAGGCCGGCGTCCTCACCGTCACGGTCATCGCCGATCCGACCTACGGCGGGGTGGCCGCCTCGTTCGCCACCCTCGCCGACGTGGTGGTGTGCGAGCCGGGGGCGCGGATGGGCTTCGCCGGTCCGCGGGTGATCGAACAGACCATCGGGCAGCGGCTTCCGGAGGGCTTCCAGACGGCCGAGTTCCTGCTGCGGCACGGCCTGGTGGACGCGGTGCACCCGCGCGGCGAACTGCGCCGAACGCTCGCGGTCCTGCTGGCCTCGGCCGGCGGACACCCCGACCGCACCGGCCCGACGCGCGCCGGCCGGGACGAGCGGGTCGCGGAACTGCCGCGTCCCGTACCGGCGACGGTGGTGCGCGATCCGGCGCGGCTCACCCAACGGTCCGCGCCGGAGGTGGTCGCGGCGGCCCGGGACCTGCGGCGGCCGACCACGCGCGACCACCTCGCGTACTGGATGGACGCCTTCGTCGAACTGCGCGGCGATCGGGCGGGCGCGGACTGCCCGGCGATCGTCGGCGGCCTGGGCATGGTGGAGGGCCGCTCCGTGGTGGTGCTCGGCCACCAGAAGGGGCACACCACCGCCGAACTGGTACGGGCGAACTTCGCGATGGCCTCGCCCGCCGGCTACCGCAAGGCGATCCGGCTGGCCCGGCTCGCCGAGAAGATCGGCGTGCCGCTGGTGACGCTGATCGACACCCCCGGCGCACATCCCGGTATCGAGGCGGAACAGCAGGGCCAGGCCGGGGCGATCGCGGACTGCCTTCGGGTGTTCACCGGGCTGCGGGTGCCCGTGGTGGCGGTGGTCACCGGGGAGGGCGGCAGCGGCGGGGCGCTGGCGCTCGGCGTCGCCGATCGGGTGCTGATCGGCGCGAACGCGCTCTACTCCGTGATCAGCCCCGAGGGCTGCGCGGCGATCCTGTGGAAGACCCGGGAGGAGAGCCCGGCGGCGGCCCGCGCGCTGGGTCTCGACGCCCGGTCGCTGCTCGAACTGGGCGTGGTGGACGGGGTGGTGCCCGAGCCCGAGGGCGGCGCGCAGGCCGATCCGGCCGCCGCGAGCCTGACCCTGCGGGACGCGGTGCTGGGCACGCTGGACGAACTGGCCGTGCTCGACCCGGCCGAACGGGTGCGCCGACGGCGGCGGCGACTGCGCGGCTTCGGACTGCCCGGGCCGCCCGCGACCGGCACGGACCGGGCGCGCTTGGAGGACACCGACGAGGAGGAATCGGCATGACCGGCGCCGACCAGCAGGGCCCGGCGGCCACCCTGGCCGCCCTGCACGCCGCGCTCGACCGGGTGCTGCACGATGCCCCGCGACCGCCCACGCACGTCGTGGTGCGGTCCGGAGGGGAGAGCATCGAGCTGACCTGGTCGGCCGCGGTCGCCCCGCCGCCCGTACCCGAGGCGGCCCCACCCGCGCCGGTCGAGGCGGAGCGGCAGCCGGCGGCGAGCGACGGACACCTCGTCCGCGCCCCGCTGGTCGGCACCTTCTACGCCGCGCCCGAACCCGGCGCGCCGCCGTTCGTCGCGGTCGGCGACCTCGTGGAGGCGGGCCAACAGGTGGCCATCATCGAGGCGATGAAGCTGATGAACCCGATCGAGGCGGACCGCGCAGGTCGGGTCACCGCCGTACTGATCAAGAACGGCGAGGGGGTCGGTTACGACGAGCCGCTCTTCGAACTCGACTGCGACGGGCAGGGGTGAACCACCGTGTTCGACACCGTACTGATCGCCAACCGGGGCGAGATCGCGCTGCGTGTGGTGCGCACCTGCCGGGACATGGGCATCACCAGCGTGGTGGTGCACTCGGGCGTGGACGCGGACTCGGCCGCGGCGCAGGCCGCCGACCGGCGGATCAACATCGGCCCCGCCGATCCGCGCCGCAGCTACCTCTACGCCCCGGCGGTGATCGAGGCGGCCCGGCTGACCGGGGCGCAGGCCGTGCATCCCGGATACGGGTTCCTGTCCGAGGACCCGGACTTCGCCA
Source organism: Embleya scabrispora (assembly GCF_002024165.1). Taxonomy (NCBI): domain Bacteria; kingdom Bacillati; phylum Actinomycetota; class Actinomycetes; order Kitasatosporales; family Streptomycetaceae; genus Embleya; species Embleya scabrispora. The sequence goes on along the minus strand of NZ_MWQN01000003.1, from coordinate 1,001,224 downwards.
CGATCTGCGCGGAGAACGGGCTGGTCTTCGTCGGCCCGGCCGCCGAGGTGATGGCCCGCCTCGGCGACAAGTCCACCGCCCGGCGGATGATGGCCGACGCCGGGCTGCCGGTGGTGCCGGGTTCGCGCGAACCGGTGGGCACCGCCGACGAGGCGGCCGAGGTGGCGCGGCGGATCGGCTACCCGCTGATCGTCAAGGCGGTCGCGGGCGGGGGCGGTCGCGGGATGGCGGTGGTGCGCGACGCCGGTGCGCTGCTGCCCACGTTTCGGGCCACCCGCGCCTCGGCCCAGGCGGCGTTCGGCGACAACCGCGTGTATATGGAGCAATACCTGTACGGCGCCCGGCACATCGAGATCCAGGTCCTGGCCGACGGGCACGGCAACGTGGTGCACCTCGGCGAGCGCGACTGTTCGGTGCAGCGCCGACATCAAAAACTGGTCGAGGAGTCGCCGGCCCCGGAGTTGCCCCCCGGCCTGGCCGATCGACTGGCCGGCTACGCGGTGGCCGGGTGCCGGGCCGCGGGATATCGCGGCGCCGGCACCTTCGAGTTCTTGGTGCGCGGTGCGGAGGCGGCGTTCATCGAGGTGAACTCGCGGATCCAGGTGGAGCATCCGGTGACCGAGATGGTCACCGGGATCGACATCGTCCGCGAGCAACTGCGCATCGCCGCCGGGGAACCGCTGGGCTTCGACCAGGATCGGGTGGAGCGGCGCGGGGCCTCGGTGGAATGTCGGATCAACGCGGAGGATCCGGCGCGCGACTTCGCGCCGTGCCCCGGCACGCTGACCGGATTCCGGGCGCCGGGCGGGCCGTTCGTTCGGGTCGACACGCACGCGTTCCCGGGGGCGCAGGCCCGTCCTGAGTACGACTCGCTGTTGGCCAAGGTGGTCACGTGGGGGCAGGACCGGGATCAGGCGCTGGCCCGGATGCGCCGGGCGCTGGGCGAACTGCGGGTGGAGGGGCCGGGCGTGCACACCACGGCCGGGCTGCTTGCCGACGTGCTCGACGACCCGGACTTTTGTGCGGGCCGTCACGACACGACCCTGCTGGACCGGCGCGCGGCGTCCTGACGCCGAGGCCGATCGGGGGGTGTCGCCCCATCCGTCGCCCGACCCGCGCGCCGCCCGACCCCGCAACGGGTCGGGCGGCCGCTTTTCCGGTGCGTGTGGCGCGTGGCGCGTGCCGGATGCCGAGTGGCGCGTGGCGCGTGGCGCATGCCGAGGGTCGAGTGGTGCGGGGTGCGGGGTGCGGGTGCGTGGCGCGTGCCCGATGCCGAGTGGGCGCGTGGCGCATGTCGAGTGTCGAAGGGTGCGGGGTGCGTGGCACGTGCCGGATGCCGTGTGCTGATGCTGGGTGGTAAGTGGTGCGTGCCGGGTGCCGGGTGGCGCATGGCGCATGGCGCATGGCGAGTGTCGAGTGGTGCGGGGGTGCGTGCCGGATGCCCGAGTGGTGCGGGGTGCGGGGTGCGTGGCGCGCGCCGGATGTCGAGTGGGCGCGTGGCGCATGTCGAGTGGTGCGGGGTGCTGGTGCTGAGTGGTAAGTGGTGCGTGCTGGATGCCGTGTGCCGTGTGCCGTGTGCCGTGTGCCGTGTGCTGGGTGGTAAGTGGTGCGTGCCGGGTGCCGGGTGCCGGGTGCCGGGTGCTGGGTGGTAAGTGGTGCGTGCCGGGTGCCGGGTGCCGGGTGCCGGGTGCCGGGTGCCGGGTGTTGGGTTCGTGCATGGTCTCGCCCCCCGTCGTTGGATGCGACGGGGGGCGAGGATTTGTGTGTCATGTGCGGTGTTTGCCGCCGGTCGGAGCCCGATTCGGCTCCTCGGGGCGGGGTCGGGCGGTGGGGCTACGGCGGGTACCGATGGCCCGGGTCCGACGGGTGCGACTGGGTGGGATCGGGCCGATGGGGCCTGCCCGGTACCGCCGGCCGGTGCGGTTTCCCCGGCTTCCCGGGCTTTCCCGGCTTCGGCGGATGTACGCTGCTCGGTTCACCCGGTTCCGTCGGTTCGGGCAGTACCGGGCACTTCGGGTTCGGCGGAGTGCACTGGGCGATCTCGTCGGGTACCTCCGTCGCGGGTGGCGGTTCGCCCTTGGGGTGGGGGTGGTGTGACATCGTCGACCTCCGTCGTACGGGTGGGGACGCGGTGCTCGTGGTGTGCGACCGCCCCTCCACTCTCACGCAGCGTGGTCCCGGGCGCATGTGGTCACGGTCCTGGTCCGGTCCGGGGCACGTCCCGGGTGTGCGGGCCCGGGCGGGGGATCACCGCACGCACGGTGGTGCCGTATTCGTTCCGGGTCGCGGTGAACGTGCCGCCCAGTTCCTCGGCGCGATCGGCCATCGAGCGCAACCCCACTCCGCCGCCCGCCGCGTCGGGGCCGGCCGGGTCGGGGGCGAGGCCCACCCCGTCGTCGGTGATCTCGACGGTGACCCGGGTCTCGCTGATCCGGACCGCGAGCGCGGCGCGTCGGGCGCGGGCGTGCCGCACCACGTTGTTCAGCGCCTCTCCGCAGATCCGGTACACCGCGACCTCGACGGCGGGGGCCAATTCCGGCGGCGGGTCGGGGTCGAAGACGATCTCGATCCGGGGATGCCCGTCGCGGCCGGTGTCCAGGCGGTGCGCGGCCTCGCGGAGCGCGCCGGCGAGGCCGAGGCGCAACAGCGCGGCGGGGGCGAGCCCGTCGGTGATCCGGCGCAGTTCGGTGATCGCCTCGCCGATGCCCTGCGAGGCGATCACGAGGGTGCCGGCGGCGGGGGTGTCGGGAGGTACGCAGGCCCGGGCGGTGTCGACCTGGAGGCGGGTGCCGGACAGCGCGGGGCCGAGGCCGTCGTGCAGGTCGTGACGCAGCCGACGGCGGGCCTCCTCGCGCGCGAGCACGATGCGCTCCCGGCTCTCCTGCAACTCCTCGTACAGGCGCAGCGAGGCGATGGCCGGCGCGACCTGGTCGGCGAGGAAACGCAGCAGGTCCACGTCCTGCCGGTCGAGGGTGGTCTGTCCGGGGCGCGGCGGTACGGACAGTCGACCGATCACGGCGCCCTCGTAGCCGAGCGGGAAGACCGCGCAGTCGTCGGGCAGGTCGCCCAGCCGGGCCAGTTCGCGTTCGCCGCGGCGGGTCTCGACGACCACGCTCGCGCCGGGCAGGCCGAGGGTGCGCACGACGGTGCCGCACAGCAGTTCGGGGGCGGCGCCGGGGGCGACCGCGCGGCTGAGTTGTTCGGCCAGGTCGCGAACCACCTGGTAGGGCTTGGCACGTTCGCCGTAGTAGAAGCGGTCCACCACCCGGGCGGCCCAGCCGACGGTCGGGCGCAGCAGCGCGCCGATGACGAGCGCGCCGCCGGCCACGGCGATGGCGCCGGAGCTGCGGGCGCCGGGCAGGTAGTCGGACAGTTGCACGGCGATCGCGAGGTAGCCGCCCATCAGCACCGCGGCCAGCGCGAACGCGGCCAGCACCCGGGAGACGGAGCGGTCCAGATGCCGGCGTCGGTCTCGGGCGAAGGCGTACGCGAAGGAGAGCTGCCACACGACGATGCCCCCGTAGATCAGGAAGTTGTAGATCGAGTCGGAGAGTTCGAGGTGGTAGCCGAGGAATTCCACGGCGAGCCAGAACACGTAGGGCAGCAGCGGCAGGAAGCGCACCGCGTGCGGGCCGGGGGAGCGCACCCAGCGCACCGCCATCACGAGCAGGCTGGTGGCGATGACCAGGGGCGGGATCACCTCCTGGCGCGGGGTGATCCACTCGTTCAGCCACTGCTCCGCGTCGGCCCAGACGCCCTGGTCCAGGAAGCCGGGCAGGCCGTACCAGTCGAAGCCGGCGTAGTCGCGGTAGGCGTGCACCGCGCTCCACACCGCGACCAGCGCGGCCCAGATCCGGACGACGCGGGAGCGCGGCAGCCGCCCGTCGGGGAGCCACAGGGGCAGCGCGTACATCGTGAACAGGTACACGGTGTCGGCGATCAGCCACAGCACGATGGCGAACGCGGACCAGCCCGGCCCGGCGTCGGCGAACACCGCGCCGAGCAGGACCGCGTAGCCGACGGTGACCGCGACCCCGGTATAGAGCAGGAGCCGGCCCAGACCGGGCGCGGAACGACGGGCGAGCACGAACAGCCCGGACAGCGCGAAGCCGCAGCCGAGCAGGACGAACACACCGGTCAGTCCGGGGTTAGGGGCCAGCCGCGGGTCGTCGAGGTGGGTGATCAGCAGGACCAGGGCGACGAGGCAGCTCAGCAGACTGACGGCGCCCGCTCCGTAGATCCGGGCGGGTCCCGCACGTTGCTCCAGCGCGGTGATGGGCATGTGGCCTCCTCACGGGACGTCGGCGGGGGACGTCGCGGACGAGTGGAGCCGGGCCGCCCGCGGCGGATCCGACGCGTGGGTGCCATCTGCGTTCGCCGGTTCCAGCATGCGGCTCCCGTGGTCCCGGGTGCGGGAGGCACCGGTCCCGAGCCGGTCCCGATCCGATCGGGACACCGGGAAGGGGTCGGCGGGGCGCGGCTCGGACGGGCGCCGGTTCAGGGGTCGGTGGGGCGGTCGGCTCCCAGACCGACGTCGCGGGCCCGGGCCACCGCCTCGGCGCGGGTGCTCACGTGCAGCTTTTCGAAGATGTGGGTGATGTGGTTGCGTACGGTCTTCTCGGCGAGGAAGAGCCGGCGGGCGATGCGCCGGTTGTCCAGGCCGCGGGCGAGCAGGTCGAGCACCTCGCACTCGCGCTCGGTCAGTTCGGGGAAGACCCGCTCGCCGCCGCGCCCGGCGGTGCCCGCGAGCAGCGCGGTCAGCCGGGGCACGGTCTGCGCGCCGAAGACCGCGCCGCCGCCGGCGACGGTGCGCACGGCGTGCAGAACCTCGTCCCGGGCGGCGCCCTTGACCAGATAGCCGCCGGCGCCCGCGCGTATCGCGGCGAGCAGGCTGCCGTCGTCGTCGGACATGGTCAGCACCAGGATCGGCACCGGCGTCTCGGCGACCAGGGCGCGGGTGGCCTCGATGCCCGATCCGTCGGGCAGGTTGAGGTCCATCACGACCAGGTCGGGGCGATGTTCGGCGACCGCCGGGGTCACCGCGGCGGCGGTCTCCACCTCGGCGACCACGAGGATGTCACCGGCGCTCTCCAGGGCCGCCCGCAGGCCGGCGCGGAACAGCGGATGATCGTCGACGATCACGATTCGCAACGGCACGGACCCGCATTCACCAACCACGCGGTACATACTACGCGTGAACGGGTCGTTACATCTCGTAGGTTCCCGCATGTGGCGACGCCGGCGTCGCGGTCCGGTCGCCCGGAGCGCGCGCGGCGCCGGTCGATCGGCGCGGTTGTGGCGCAACTGCCCCAACCGGTCAGGTTTTCCGGGCATGGCCCTAGGAACCGCCGGCGCCCGTCGCTACCCTCCAGCGCATGATTTCCACGGTTGTCTGGGGTACCGGCAACGTCGGTCGCGCGGCCATTCGAGCCGTCGAGGCCCACCCGGCGCTCGACCTCGCGGCGGTGCTCGTGCACAACCCGGACAAGGTCGGCCGCGACGCGGGCGAACTCGCCGGACTCGACGGGACGCTCGGGGTCGCGGCGACCGACGACATCGGCACGGTGTTGGCCGCCGGGCCGGGGGCCGTGGTGTACGCGGCGTCGGGCGACATTCGCCCCGACGAGGCGTTGGCGGACATCGTGCGCGCGATCGAGGCCGGCGCGGTGGTGGTCACGCCCGCCCTGTACGCGCTCTACGATCCGACCAACGCCCCGGCGGAGCTGCGCGATCCGGTGCTGGCCGCGATCGCGGCGGGCGGCGGTTCGTTGTTCGTCTCCGGTGTCGACCCGGGGTGGGGCAACGACGTACTGCCGCTGCTGATCAGCGGATTGGGCACCACGGTGGATACGATCCGCTGCCAGGAGATCTTCGACTACTCCACCTACGACCAGGAGGATTCGGTCCGCAACCTGGTCGGCATGGGCCAACCCATGGACTACGGCGCGCCGATGTTGTGGCCGGACATGCCGACCATGGTGTGGGGCGGACAGATCCGGCTGATGGCCCGGGCGCTCGGCGTGGAACTGGACGAGATCCGCGAGACGATGGACCGTCGGGCGCTGGAGAGCACGGTGCGGACCTCGACGATGGGCGAGTTCGCGGCGGGCACGCAGGGCGCCGTGCGGTTCGAGGTGCAGGGCATCGTCGAGGGCGAACCGCGCATCGTGATCGAACACGTGACCCGGATCCACCCGTCCTGCGCCCCCGACTGGCCGACGCCGCCGGACGGGGCCGGGGCGCACCGCGTGGTGATCGAGGGCCGGCCGCGAATCGAGGTGACGGTGGAGGCCACGGACGAGGGCGAGAACCGGTCCGCCGGCGGCAACGCCACCGCCGTCGGGCGCCTGGTGGGCGCCATCGACTGGCTCGTGGCCGCCGAACCCGGGCTCTACGACGCACTCGACATCCCCCTGCGGCCGGCCGTGGGCAAACTCGGAAGGAAACACGCATGAGGATCGACATCCCCGAGGACAAGGACCCGATCGCCTACGTCTGGGGCGAGATGGTGCCGGAGATCGGCATCGCCGCCTCGACCTTCTCGATGAAGGTCTACGACCACTCCACGCTCGGCCTGCGCGAGTTCGAGGCCGCGCGGTTGCGGATCGCGCAGATCAACGGCTGCGTGTTCTGCCTGGACTGGCGCACCGAACGGGACGGGGAGAAGGTCGAGGACGGCTTCGACGAGGCGGTCGCGCGGTGGCGTACCACCGAGGTCTTCGACGACCGCACCCGGCTGGCCGCGGAGTACGCCGAGCGCTACGCGCAGGACCACCACAACCTGGACGACGAGTTCTGGGCCCGGATGTCCGCGCTGTACAGCCAGGCCGAGATCGTGGAGCTGAGCATGGCCATCGGCTCCTGGCTGGCCTTCGGCCGCCTCAACCACGTGCTCGGCCTCGACACGGTGTGCGTGCTGACGCAGCACTGACCCGAACGGCCCGGGCGGCGCCGTCGCCCCGGCCGCCCGGTCGGCGGGCGGCCGGGGCGACCGCGCCCGGGCCCGGGGGATCGGTGGCGAGTGTTCCCGACCGTCTCGGCGGCCGGTACGGCCGTCCTCCGGTCCGGGTAACCGCCCTCCGGAGCCGACCCGAGTCGTGCCGCGTCCGCGCGGCACGACTCGGGTCGGCGGTGGCGCGGGCGGGCTCAGAGCACGCCGGCCGTCATGTCCATCAGGCGGGACAGGACGGTGTCGCCGGAGGCGCCGACGCCGTCGTGCTCCCACTCGTTGGTGACCCAGGTCCGCACCGCGCCGACCTCGCGGGCGGTGCGCAGGGACAGGCCGGCGTCGACGTACATGTCGTCGTGGTAGACGATCGCCGCGACCGGAACCCGGTTGGCGGCCAGCCGCGCCGGGTCGTACAGCGGCGCCCAGTCGGCGCGTTCGGCGAGCAGGTGGGCGGCCTCGGCGAACGGGCGCAGGCCGGCGATCTCGTCGAACATCCAGGGGTGGATGGTCTCGCCGGTGAGCAGCAGCGGGTCCGCGTCGTCGGCGAAGTCCGCAAGCGCGGTGTGGGTCCGCTCGGCGGCCCACCCGGTGGGGCCCGCGCCCTGGGCGTAGACGGACTCGTGGAGCACCGCGTACAGCGGGTTGTCGACGAACCCGGTCAGCGTGGCCACCTGGCGCAGGAAGGTGTCGGAGAGCTCGCCGGTCGTGGGGTCCACGGCCTCGTCGAGCAGCCAGTGCACCCGCTCGAAGCCGTCGCCCATGCCGAACACCTGGCCCAGCGTGCGCAGTCGACGCACCGTCAGCACATCGCCGTCCGGCAGTCGTACGCCGCCGTCGGCGATCGTGTCGGCGATCCGGCGCAGGCGCGCCACGTCGTCCGGGTAGCGCTCGCGGAACTCGGCGTTCTTGTCCCGGATGCGCGGGTAGGTCAGCGCGTACACGTCGTCGGCCGTGGCGGACAGGCCGGGCAGGCCGCCGGTGATGTGGCAGCGGCGCAGTCCCTCGGGGGCCAGCGACAGGTAGCTGAGCGTGATGAAGCCGCCGTAGCTCTGGCCCAGCGTGTCCCAGGGCTCGTCGTCGCACAACGCGCGGCGGATCGCCTCGGCGTCGGCGACGATCGAGTCGGCGCGGAAGTGCGCGAGGTGGGCGGCCAGTTCGTCGGCGGAGCGGAACCGGGCGGCGGCTCGGGCGGTCACCGGGGTGCTGCGTCCGGTCCCGCGCTGGTCCAGAAGCAACACGCGGTGGGTCCGGGTGGCGTGCCGCAACCAGCCGGGGGAGCCGGAGATCGGGCGCGGCGACTTGCCGCCCGGGCCGCCCTGGAGGTAGAGCAGCCAGGGCAGCCTTTCGTGGGCGCGGGCGGGATCGACGACCTCACGGGCGAAGACGTCGATCCGCGGACCGGTCGGATCGTGGTGGTCCAGCGGCAGCGGGAACACGTGGTCGGTGATCGTGTATCGGTGGTTCATGGGGAGTTCGCCCTAGTCTTCCGGTGTGGACTCGCGCGCCCGGTCGGACCAGAGCGAGCGGATGTGGCCCAGGTGTTCGCTCATCGCGCGACGTACGCCGGCGGCGTCGCCGGCGAGCAACAGGTCGAGGATCTCCTCGTGTTCGCGGGCCGAGGCGACCAGCGCGCCGCGTTCGGCGAGTCGGGTGAGGCCGTACAGGCGCGAGCGCTTGCGCAGGTCGCCGACCACCTCGACCAGGCGGCGGTTGCCGCCGAGTTCGAGCAGGCCGAGGTGGAACTGGCGGTCGGATTCGAGGTATCCGATCAGGTCGCGGCGTTCGGCGGCGGCCACGATGGCGGCGGCCACCGGGCGCAGCGCCTCCAGGGCCGCGTGATCGGCGGTCTCGGCGAGGCGTTCGATCACCGGGATCTCGATCAGCGCCCGGATCTCGGTGTATTCGTCGAGGTCGCGGCCGGACAGCGCGGTCACCCGGAAGCCCTTGTTGCGGACCACCTCGACCAGACCCTCCTTGACGAGGTCGAGCATCGCCTCGCGCACGGGGGTGGCCGAGACGCGGAACTGGGCGGCCAGGCTCGGTGCCGAGTAGACGACGTCGGGGCGCAGCTCGCCGGCGATCAGGGCGGCACGCAGCGCGTGGGTGACCTGATCGCGCAGACTGCGGTGCTCCCGCACGGACGGCAGGTTCAGCGAGCCCGGGGTGTCCCCGGCGCCGTTCCCGAGGACGTGCCCGCTCGATACTTCGGCGTCCGCGCTCATCTGGTGTGTCCTTCCTCGGGACCGGATACGGACCGGCCTTTGTGCGATGTGCAATGGCACAGCGTAGCCGCCGCCGCGCCCGAAGCCTCCTCTCCGTCGGAATCTCTTTTGCACTGGTGTGCCGGCCGGGTTGCGAGCGGGTGCCGGTCGCGTCGAGCGCGCGGCTACGGCGTGCCGGTGGGGTCGGCCGGGAGCAGGCTCACGGTGCGCACCGAGGTGTAGAAGTCGGCGGCGGCGCGGCCCTGTTCGCGGGGCCCGTGGCTGGAGGCCTTGGTGCCGCCGAAGGGCAGGTGGAAGTCGACGCCGGTGGTCGGTGCGTTGACCTTGACCAGGCCGGTGTCGATCCGGTCGACCACGGTCAACGCGGCGTCGAGGTCGCGCGTGTGTACGGAGGTGACCAGGCCGTGCGGCACGTCGCGGGCCAGTTCCAGGGCCTCGGTGAGGTCGGCGGCGGTCTGTAGGACGGCGACCGGGCCGAAGACCTCCTCGCGCAGGATCGGGTGGCCGGTGGGGACCCGCTCCAGGATGGTCGGGGCGGTGTACCAGCCCGGGCCCTCGGGGGTTTCGCTCGTGGCCAGGATCCGGGCGCCGGCGCCGGTCGCGGCGTCGATCGCGGCGCGTACCCGGTCGCGGGCCGCCTCGCCGATCACCGGTCCGCACACCGTGGCGGCGTCGCGGGGGTCGCCCACGGTCAGGGCCCGGGCGGCGGCGGCCAGGGCCGCGCGCAGCGGGTCGGGGTCGCCGACCACAATGATCCGGCCGGTGGCGGTGCACTTTTGACCCGCGTAGCCGAACGCGGCGGCGATCAACTGGCCGGCGGTGGTGCGCACGTCGGCGTCCGGGAGTACCAGCGCGGCGTTGCAGCCGCCCAGCTCGGCCTGCACCGGGACGCCCCGGGCGGTGGCGGCGCGGACCACCTCCTGCCCCACGGCCGTGGAGCCGGTGAAGGAGACCACGTCGGCGGCCTCGACCACGGCCGCGCCGGTGGCGGCCTCGCCGGGCAGCACGGTGAACACGTCGGCGGGCAGCACCTCGGCCAGCAGTTCGGCCAGGCGCAGCGCGCAGCCCAGGGCCTGCGGGGCGGGCTTGAGCAGGACCGCATTGCCCGTGGCGAGCGCGGGCGCGGCCTTCCAGAGCGGGATGGCCAGCGGGAAGTTCCACGGCGTGATCAGCCCGGCGACGCCGTGCGGGCGGCGCCGGGTGAGCAACAGGCCGGGGCCGGCGGCGGGTTCGTGCACCGTGCCGACCGGGTCGTAGGCCTGCTGGGCGTTGTAACGCAGGATGGCGACGGCGCGGGTGACTTCGCCGCGGGCCTCGGCGATCGGCTTGCCGACCTCGCGCACGATCAGGTCGGCGAGGTCCCCGGCCGCGGCGGCGAGCCGGTCGGCGGCGGCGTCGAGCGCGGTACAGCGGGCGCCGGCGCCGGCGTCGAGCCAGGCCCGCTGGGCGATCCGGGCCCGCTCGGCGGCCCGACGCACATCGGCGGGCGCGACGGCCGGGGCCTCGGCGACCTGCGTGTCGGGGTCGGCGGGGTCGTGGCTGCGGACGGACGGTGCGGTGGTGGTGGTCACGATGGCAAGCCCTTCGGGAAGGGGACGGCGGGGGCGGGTGGCGTCGGTGCGGCCGGTCGGCCCGCGACGGGCGTGGCTCGCAGCGGTGCGTGGGGCGGGCGAGGGTGGCGTCGCGGGCCGGTCGGTGGCCGGTCGTCAGCTCAGCCCGGCGGCGACGGCGCGTTCGGTGGCTCGGCGTACGGTGTCCTGGGCCTCGGCGGACAGCGGGCGGCGCGGCGGGCGGCAGGGGCCGCCGGGCTTGCCGACCACGTCCATGGACAGTTTGATCGCCTGGACGAACTCGGTACGGGTGTCCCAGCGCAGCAGCGGGTGCAGGACGTCGTACAGCGCGCGGGCGCGGACCAGGTCCCCGGCGCGCGTGGCGTGGTACAGCTCCGCGCAGGAGGTCGGCAGCACGTTGGAGAAGCCGCCGATCCAGCCCTTGGCACCGCCGACGGCCAGCTCCAGGAGCACGTCGTCGGCGCCGGCCAACAGGTCGAGATCGGGGGCGAGTTCGGCGATGCGGTAGGCGCGTCGGGTGTCGCCGCTGAACTCCTTGACGCCGACGATGTGACCGTCGGCGTGCAGCTTGGCGAGCAGTTCGGGGGACAGGTCGACCCGGGTGTCGAACGGGTTGTTGTAGGCGACGATCGGCAGGCCGACGGCGGCCACGTCGGCGTAGTGCGCGTGTACCTCGGCGTCGTCGGCGCGGTAGGCGTTGGGCGGCAGCAGCATGACCGCCCGGGCGCCGGCCTCGGCGGCCTGTTCGGTCCAGCGGCGGGCCTCGGTGGAGCCGTACGCGGCGACTCCGGGCATCACCCGGTCGCCGCCGACGGCCTCGATCGCGACCTCGACCACGCGGGCGCGTTCCTCCGGCGTGAGCGTCTGGTACTCGCCCAGGGATCCGTTGGGCACCACGCCGTCGCAGCCCGCTTCGACCAGCTCGCGCACGTGGTCGGCGAACGCGTCGTAGTCGATGCTCAAGTCGGCCCGCAGCGGCAGGGTGGTGGCGACCATGAGACCGCGCCAGGGGCGCGGTGTGCGATCGGTGGTGGTCGGTGCGGACATGGGAACTCCTTGACGGGTGAGGCGAATCGGATGGTGGCGCACACTGCGGAGGCGGCCCCCGGGCGCCCTCGGCGAGGGTTCGCACGGGCCCGGCGCGGGCCGAGGGGCGGGTGACGGGGAAAGGCGGGTGTCGGTCGTCGGCGAGGCGGACGACCGGCACCCGGGCGCCGGGGCCGGGGGTGCGGCGCCGGTGCCGGTCCATGTCGGCTCGTGCGACGTCGTTGTCGCAGGGCTCTACTCCGGTCACCTCAGTACAATGTCACATGGCTCCAATGGTGCGCCAGTCCCCTGGTGAAGACGGCCGGAAAAGACCGGGAGGGTAAAACCGCAGGTGAAAGGTAAAGGAAAAGTAAATACAATGTCGCACCTCAAATGTGACACTGCCTAAACCTTGACCCTTGGATCACCCGTGGGCAGAGTTCCCCACCACCACCCACCCCGCCGCCTCCCGAGAGGCTCGCCAAACATGACCACCCTCGCGCCCCCCACGGATCCGCCGGTCGAGGACGATCCGCCCAGCACCCGACCGGCCCCCACCGGGCTGCGCCCCTCGCAACTCGCCTGGCGACGCTTCCGGCGCGACCGCACCGGGATCGCCGCCGCCTGCGTCGTCGCCGTCTTCGTCGTCGCGGGTCTCGGCGCACCGCTGTTCGCCGAGCTCTACGGCAAGGACCCGTACACCACCTACGGCCAGAACCGCCCCGGCCTGCTCAACGAGTTCGGCTTCCCCATCGCCCCCAACGGCGGCATGTCCGGCGACTTCTGGCTCGGCCTCGAACCCGGCCTCGGCCGGGACGTGCTCACCCAACTCCTGTACGGCATCCGCACCTCGCTGCTCATCTCGCTCGCCGTGGTCGCGGTGGTCACCGTGCTCGGGGTGCTGGTCGGGGTGACCGCCGGATACCTGGGCGGGGGCACCGACTTCGTGGTCGGCCGGGTGATCGACGTGATGCTCAGCTTCCCCTCGACGCTGTTCTTCATCGCCTTCACGCCGGTGGTCACCTCGCTGCTCACCGAGCCCGGCGAACAGATGTCCTCGGTTCTGCGGGCGGGGGTGATCATCGCCGTGCTCGCCGCGTTCGGCTGGGCATCGGTGGCCCGCCTGCTGCGCGGTCAGGTGTTGTCGCTGCGCAGCCGCGAATACGTCGAGGCCGCCCGGGTGATCGGGGCCTCGCCCGGTCGCGTGGTGCTGCGCGAACTGCTGCCCAACCTGGTCACCCCGATCCTGGTCAGCGCCTCGATGGCGGTGCCGACCTACGTGACCACCGAGGCGGCCCTGTCCTACCTCGGCGTGGGCATGGTCGAACCCACCCCCGACTGGGGGCGGATGCTGCTCAAGGGCGCCGAGGTCTACCGGACCGACATCACCTACATGTGCGTGCCGGGCATCTCGATGCTCGTCTTCGTCGTCGCCTTCAACCTGCTCGGCGACTCGGTCCGCGACGCGCTCGACCCGAAGAGCGACCGCTGACCACCGCGCTCCTCGCGATACCGCACCAGCACGGCAAACCCTCGGAAGGAACCATGACCCTGCGCACCGGTACCACCAGAGCCACGCTCGTCACGCTGGTCCTCGCCCTCGGCGCGGCCGCGTGTTCCAGCGGCGGCGGCAGCCCCGACGGCGGCGGGCCCGGCAAGGGCGCCGCGCCCAAGGCCCAGGTCCGCGCGGTGTCGATCGGCGCCGCCGCCGAGTCGAAGGGTCCGGCCAGGGAACTCCCCGGCGCCAAGCCGGGCGGCACCGCCACGGTTTTGGAGCGTGCCGACTTCAACCACCTCGACCCGGCCCGGGTCTACGTCTCGCACGAGCAGACCGCCGAACTGCTGATCTCGCGTCAGCTCACCACGTACAAGCAGGAGGGCGACCACACCACGCTGGTCGGCGACCTGGCCACCGACACCGGCACCAGCCCCGACGGCGGCAAGACCTGGACCTTCACCCTCAAGGACGGGCTCAAGTACGAGGACGGGTCGCCGATCACCGCGCAGGACGTCAAATACGGCATCGAGCGCTCCTTCGCCAAGGAGATCACCGGCGGCCCGACCTGGATCCAGGAATGGCTGGTCGGCAACACCGACTTCCGCTCGGTCTACGACGGCCCGTACGGCGGCCGCGAGTTGGACGCGATCAAGACCCCCGACGCGCGGACGATCACCTTCGCGCTGCCCGCGCCGCGCGGCGACTTCCCGTTCGCGGTGGCGATGCACACCAGCACCCCGGTGCCGCGCGCCAAGGACACCAGGCTCGAGTACGACAAACACCCGTTCTCCAGCGGCCCCTACAAGATCTCCGGCCGTGAGATCGACAAGTCCATGACCATGGTGCGCAACGAGCACTGGGACCCGAACACCGACGCGGTCCGGCACGCCTACCCCGACCAGTGGAAGTTCGAGTTCGGCGCGTCCAACCAGCAGATCAACGAGCGGTTGATCGCGGCGAACGGCAACGACCGCAGCGCGATGACGTTCCGCGTCGCGGTCGGCCGCGAGGTGGCTCAACAGGTGCTCACCACACCGGAGTTGAAGGCCCGCACGGCGGACGCCGCCACCCCGTACACCGAATACTTCGAGATGAACAACCGGCGCCTGACCAACCCGAAGGTGCGCCAGGCGCTGATCGCGGCGTTCCCCAAGGAGCAGGTGCGGCAGATCCTCGGCGGCCCCGCCTACGGCGAGTTCGCCACCACGCTGATGGGCCCGACGGTGCTCGGCTTCGAGCCCTACGACCTGGCGGGTGTGCCGCCCACGGGTGATGTGAACAAGGCCAAGCAGCTGCTCGCCGAAGCCGGCACGCCCAACCCCACCATCTCCTACGCCTACAGCCAGACCCCGCTGTGGGAGCAGGTCTCGGTGACCATCGTCCAGGCCCTCCAGCAGGCCGGCTTCAAGGTGGTCCCGCAGCCGATCAACGACAAGAGCTATTACACCGAGATCGGCCGGGTGGACAACAAGTACGACCTGTACTGGGCTGGTTGGGGCGCCGACTGGCCGAGCGCGGCGACCGTGCTCCCGGCCAAGTTCGACGGCCGCAAGATCATGGACGACGGCTCCGTGTACAGCCTGTACGACAACCCGGCGACGAGCACCGAGATGGACCGGATCACCTCGATGTCGGACGTGGTCGCCGCGGGCAAGGAGTGGTCGAACCTGGAGAAGAAGATCATGGCCGACGCCCCCGTGGTGCCGTTCGTCCACCGGCGCCAACTGACCCTGTACGGCCCCGGCCTGGGCGGCGTGCGGGTCGGCTTCATCGGCTCGACCTACCCGATCGACGTCTGGGTCAAGTAGCCCCGGGCGAGGCGGCCCCGGCTCCGGCCGGCGGCGCGGGCGGGAAGGCTCCCCCTTCCCGCCCGCGGTACCCGCGCCGCCGGGCCGCCCGGCCGCCCCGGCCACTCCCAGGTCCGACCTCCAGTGAGGGCCCATCCCCATGTTCCGATTCCTGGTGCAGCGACTGCTCGGCGCGGCGCTGATCCTGTTCGTCGTCTTCACCGTCACCTTCTTCCTGTTCTTCGCGATGCCGGACGACCCGGCGCGATTGTCCTGCGGCAAGACCTGCACCCCCGAGACGCTGGCGCTGATCCGCCGCGACCTCGGCCTGGACGAGTCCGTGCCGATGCAGTACCGGCACTACATCGTCGGCGTCTTCGCCGGCCGCGACTTCGGCGCCTCGCACTGCTCCGCGCCGTGCCTGGGCTACTCGTTCGTCAACCACGAGCCGGTTCTCGACACCCTGCTCGACCGTTTCCCGGCCACCCTGTCACTCGCGCTCGGCGCCTCGGTGATCTTCCTCGGCGTCGGCATCATGATCGGCATGCTCGCGGCGCTGCGACGCGGCACCTGGCTGGACAAGTCCACGATGGCGCTGTCGCTGATCGGCGCCTCGGTGACGATCCAGTTCCTCGGCGTGATCGCCCGCTACGTGCTGGTCGACCAACTGCGCTGGTTGCCCAAGCCCGAATACCTTCCGTTCACCGGTGATCCCGGCGGCTGGACGGGCGGCCTGTTGCTGCCGTGGCTGACGCTGGCCTGCGTCCAGGCCGCGGTATACGCCCGACTGACCCGCGCGTCGATGATCGACGCGCTCGGCGAGGACCACGTACGCACCGTGCGGGCCAAGGGATTGACGTCGCGTCAGGTCTACCTGAAACACGCGTGGCGCGGCGCGATCACTCCGGTGGTCACCGTGTACGGCATCGAACTCGGCGTTCTGCTCGGTGGCGCGGTGGTCACCGAGACCACCTTCAACATCCCCGGCATCGGCAAGCTCGCGGTCAACGCGGTCGCCAACTCCGACCTGCCGATGATCACCGGAGTGGTGCTGATCGCCGCCACCGCCATGGTGCTCGCCAACGTCGCGGTGGACGCCGTGTACGCCGTCATCGACCCCCGGGTGCGTGTGTGATGACCCCTCCGCTGCTTGCGGTCCGCGACCTGCGGGTCCGCTTCGCCACCGAGGGCGGCGTGGTCAAGGCCGTCGACGGTGTCTCCTTCGACGTCGAACGCGGCCGCACCCTCGGCATCGTCGGCGAGTCCGGCTCGGGCAAGAGCGTCACCAACCTCACCCTCCTGGGCCTGCACAACCCCGCCCGCACCACCGTCGAGGGCAGCGCCGTCCTGGACGGCACCGAACTGGTCGGCGCGTCCGAACGCACCCTGCGGGACCTGCGCGGACAACGTGTGTCGATGGTCTTCCAGGACCCGCTCACCGCCCTCTCCCCCTACTACACGGTCGGCGCGCAGATCGTGGAGACCTACCGGCGCCACACCGGCGCCGGCCGCCGCGAGGCGCTCGACCGGGCGATCGACATGCTGGACCGGGTCGGCATCCCACAGGCCGCCCGCCGCGCCCGGGAGTATCCGCACCTGTTCTCCGGCGGTATGCGCCAGCGCGCGATGATCGCCATGGCGCTGGTGTGCGAACCCGACCTGCTGATCGCCGACGAGCCGACCACCGCGCTCGACGTGACCGTCCAGGCCCAGATCCTCGACCTGCTCGGCGAACTCCAGGCGCAACTGGGCACCGCGATCATCCTGGTCACGCACGACCTCGGCGTGGTCGCCGACGTCGCCGACGACGTGCTGGTGATGTACGCCGGACGCGCGGTCGAACGTGGCCCGGCCGCACAGGTGTTGGAGACCCCCAGGCACCCGTACACCCGGGGCCTGCTCGCCTCCGTGCCGCGGCTGTCCGACCCGCTGGACCGCCCGCTGCGACCGGTGCCCGGCGCACCGCCCAGCCTGCTCGCGCCGCCGCCGGGCTGCGCCTTCCACCCGCGCTGCGCCCAGGTGATCGCCGGGCCCGGATCGCCGTGCCGCACCCGGGCGCCGGTGCTCGTGAGGATGGGCGACAGCGCACACGCGGCCGCCTGTCACCGGGAGGAGGCGCCCGCGTCGGTGGGGGTCGGGGCGGCGGGCGCGGAGGCGGGCGCGGGGCCGGTGGAACGGGAGCGGGCGCAGATGCCCGACGCGCGAGAAGGCGGGAAGAACGTATGAGCACACCCGAGGCGCCGCTGCTCGAAGTGGCGGGACTGACCAAATTTTTCCCCGGGCCGCGCAGTCTGCTCCGCCGCCGAGTCGGAGCCGTCCGCGCGGTGGACGGCATCGACCTCACGGTCGAGGCCGGGGAGAGCATCGGCCTGGTCGGCGAATCGGGCTGCGGCAAGTCGACCACCGGACGGCTGATCACCCGTCTGCTCGAACCGAGCGCGGGCACGATCCGGTACCGGGGCCAGGACATCACGCACGCCTCGCGCCGCGAACTGGCGCCGATCCGCGCGCAGATCCAGATGGTCTTCCAGGACCCGTACTCGTCGCTGAACCCCCGGCACACCATCGGCGGCATCCTGCGTGCCCCGCTGGACGTCAACAACATCGACCCACCCGGCGGTCGGCGCAAGCGCGTTCGGGAACTGCTCGACACCGTCGGTCTGAATCCCGAGCACTACAACCGCTTTCCGCACGAGTTCTCCGGCGGACAGCGGCAACGCATCGGGATCGCACGCGCGTTGGCCGCCGGACCCAAGCTGATCGTGGCCGACGAGCCGGTGTCCGCGCTGGACGTGTCCATCCAGGCGCAGGTGATCAACCTGCTCGCGGACCTGCGGCGCGACCTGGGCATCGCGTTCGTGTTCATCGCGCACGACCTGGCCGTGGTCCGGCACTTCTGCGACCGGGTCGTGGTGATGTATCTGGGCCGGGTGGTGGAGAGCGCGGAACGCGGTGCGCTGTACGAGAACGCGCATCACCCGTACACGCACGCCCTGTTGTCGGCGGTGCCCGGCGCGGTCGGGCCGGACGGCGCTCGGCGCGAACGTATCCGGCTGATCGGTGACGTGCCCAGTCCGATCAACCCGCCCTCGGGCTGCCATTTCCGGACCCGCTGCCACAAGGCGCAGGACGTGTGCGCGACGACCGCGCCGGCGCTGACCGCCCTGGCGGGGGATCCGGGGCATCGGGTGGCCTGCCACTTCCCGTCGCCCGCCAAGACGTTGGCGTCGGTGGGGGATAGGACCCCGGCCGGACGGGGGGCGGCCGGATCGGGGACGGGGGCGGGGCGGGCGGCCGGCCATGGCTTTGGCGGGCCGCCCGCCCCGTGCGGGCGCCGGTGAAGGGCCGGTCCCTTCACCGACGTTCGGTGTTCCGGTGCCACCACCGCCAGGCCCGCTCGACCGGCTGCCAGGCGGGGTTGCCCACCGATTCGACGGTGGGCCGACGCGGCGCCGGTTGGTCATGCCGGGCGGCGTCGGGACCGAACACCGCGGCCGGAACCACGATCACGACCACCACGGCCACCACGATCGGCACCAGCACCCGATAGGCGGTGCGGGACGGGGGTTTCGGGCGGCGGGCGTCGGAGCGGCGGGGGTCGCCGTGGCCGGGGGTGACGGACATGGGGAGAGTTTGGCGCGGCGTTCATGAGGATTTCGTGATGCGGCCGGAGCGGGGGCGTCGGGGCGGTCGGTCGGGTCAGGATTCGCGGGGTTCGGGGGATTTGGGGGGCTCGGGGGGTTCGCGGTGCGGTTCGGGGCGGGATTCCGGGGCCGGTTCGGACGGCAGGCGGAGTTCGGCCACGGCGCCGCCGCCGGGGGCGTCGGTGATGCGGGCGGTGCCGCCGTGCAGGTCGGCGACCCAGCGTACGATCGCCAGGCCGATTCCCGTACCGCCCGTCGGGCCCGTCGCGCGCCGCTCGAAGACTCGCTCGCGGTCGCCCTCGGCCACCCCGGGCCCGCGGTCGCGCACCCGTACCGCGCCGTCCGCGACCTCGACGTCGATCGCGGCATCGCCGCCGCCGTGCTTGAGCGCGTTGTCCACCAGGTTGCGCACCGCCTGGGCCAACAACTCCGGATCGCCGCGCACCACGGTCGGCTCGGTCCGCACCACGAACCGCGCCCCGGACGGCGGCAGTTCGTCCACGACCTGCTCGACCAGCTGATCCAGCCGCAGCGCCTCGCGCTCCACCTCCTGCGTCCCGGCTTGGACCCGGGCCCGCACCAGCAACCCCGTGACCAACCGGCCCAGTTGATCCACCAGACGTGTCGCGCGGGCCAGTTCCCTCGGTGCGGTGTCCGGCGCCGCCGCGCCCGCCGAGGTGACCAGACGCAACGTGGCCAGCGGGGTGCGCAGTTCGTGCGCGGCTTCGGACAGGAACTGCTCCTGCTGCTCCAGCGTGCGCAGCGCGGGCCGCATGCTGCGCCCGGACAGCAGGTGCCCGGCCAGGCCCGCCGCCGCGGCCAGGGCGAGGCAGCCCAGGAACAACGAGCGCACGAGCCGGTCGTGGTCGCGCCGACCCGGTCCCGGGTCGGCCACGGCGATCAGCGCCGCGTCGATCCGATCGGCCTCCCACACCGGGGCCGCGGCCACCCGCACCGTGCGGCCGTCGCGCCCCTCGGCGTCCCAGGCCACCGCCGACTGCACCTCACGGGCGTCCGCGCCGATCTCGGTGAGCTGCGCCGCGCTCGGCAGCAGCGGCGAGTCGGCGGGTTCGGCGTAGGAGCGTCGGGGCACCCCGGCCGGATCCCATTCGACCACGGCGATCGCCACGTCCCCCTCGACGAGTTCGTCCTCGTGCAGCGAGTCGAGGCGCAGTGTGCCGTCCTCGTAGTAGAGGGCCCGGGACAGGCCCGACACGCGGCGGTCGAGGTCGTTGTCCAGTTCCCGCGTCCGGGACTGGCCGTCGATGGACCCGGCGACCAGGGCGAGCACGACCAGGCAGACCGCCGTGGTGAGGGTGAACAGCGCGGTCAGCGTCCAGCGCAGGCGGCGCAGCCGGGTGACGGCGGGGCGGATGGGCCGGGGGGTACGGGTGGCGCGGGTGGGCGACGGGTCCGCTGCCCGGACCGCCGAGCGGGCGCGGAACCTCACGGGGTGCCGGCCGCTTCGTCCGCGCCGATCACGAAGCCGACGCCGCGCACCGTCCGGATCAGGGCCGGCGGGCCGAGTTTGCGGCGCAGTTGGGCGATCACCGCGTCCACGACGTTGGACATCGGCTCGGCCATCTCGTCCCAGCAGCATTCGATCAGGTCGGCGCGCGGCACCACCCGTCCGGCGCGGGCGGTCAGCAGTTCCAGGACCGCGAACTCCTTCACGGTCAGCGTGAGCAGCACCCCGGCCCGGCGCACCCGGCGGCGGGCGGTGTCGATCTCGACGTCGCCGACCACCGAGACCGGCGGCCGGGGCTGCTCGGCGCGGCGGCACAACGCCCTCACCCGGGCGGCCAGTTCCTCGAAGACGAAGGGCTTGACGAGGTAGTCGTCGGCGCCGCCGTCGAAGCCCGCGAGCCGGTCGGGCACGGCGTCCATCGCGGTCAGCATCAGCACCGGGGTACGCGCCCCCGCCGCACGCAGCCGGCGGACCAGATCCAGGCCGTCGCCGTCGGGCAGGCCGCGGTCGACGACCAGACAGTCGTAGGTGTTGACCGCGGCCTTGAGGTCGGCGTCGGCGATGCGTCCGGCCGCGTCCACCGCGAACCCGACCGTCTGCAATCCGGACACCACGGCCCGGCTCAGTTCCGGATCGTCCTCCACCACGAGCACACGCATGGCCGTGAGCCTAGGCCCTGTCCGGCGGTGGCTCGGGTCAGCGGGTCCGGGCGGGTGCCGGGCCGGGGGAGAGTTCCCACCACGGACTGACCTGGGCGGCGTCGTCGGTGTCGACCCGGTCCCCGGGGCGGGGGATGGCCAGCCGTACGTCCTTGGCCTTGGCCTCCTGCCACAGCCGGTCGACCGGTTCGGCCCACGGGTGCAGGGCGAGGTCGAAGGTCGCCCAGTGCACCGGGAGGAGCACCCTGCCGCCCAGGTCCAGGTGGGCGGTGACGGCCTCCTCGGGGTTCATGTGGATGTCGGGCCAGCTCGGGCTGTACGCGCCGATCGGCATCAGGGTCAGATCGAAGGGGCCGTGCGCGGCGCCGATCCGGGCGTAGCCGTCGAAGTAGCCGGAGTCGCCGGCGTAGAACACCCGGCGCTCGGCGCCCGCGACCACCCACGAGCCCCACAGCGTGTCGTTGCGGCGCAGGGTGCGGCCGGAGAAGTGGCGGGCCGCGGTGGCGGTGAAGCGCAGACCGGCGACCGTGGCGTCCTCCTCCCAGTCGAGTTCGATGATGCGGTCGGCGGGGACGTTCCAGCGCTCCAGGTGGGCGCCGATACCGAGCGGGACGAGGAAGGGCGCGGTCTGGGTCGCGGTGAGCGCGCGTACGGTGGCGCGGTCGAGGTGGTCGTAGTGGTCGTGCGAGATGACCACCGCGTCCACGGTGGGCAGGGTGGCGAGCGGGACCGGCAGCGGATGCATCCGGCGCGGGCCGACGAGCTGCGACGGGGAGACCCGGTCGCTCCACACCGGGTCGAAGAGCACCCGGCGGCCCTCGATCTCGACCAGGGTGGTCGCGTGGCCGTACCAGACGGCGCTCACCCCGTGCGGGGACTGTGGCACGGTCGGGGCGGCGACCAGGGGCACGGGCGCGGCGGGTCGGCGCAGGTGACGGTCGCGCAGCAGGGCCGCGATCAGGCCGGGCGCGCTGCCGGCCGCGACCAGGTCGGCGGGTACGGGGTTGTGGAACGCGCCGTCGCGGAACTGCGGTGAGCGCCGCATGCGGGCCAGGCGTTCGCCGTCGGCCTTGCCGCCGAGCTCCGCCGGGACGTCCCGCAACGCCCAGCCGGCGGCGGCCAACGCCAGCCCACCCGCGACCAGTCGGCCCGCCGATCGGAATCCCGCCATCGATCACACTCTCCTCGTGTCGTCCTTCAGGCACTTCAACCGACGACGGGTGTAACACGTTCCCCAAACCACGAATCCCGACGCATCCGGCAGGCCGGCGTCAGCCGTCCGCCGCTCGCCGCGCCCGGCGGCCCGCGACGCGACACGTCCCGGGCCCGATCCGGGCGGCGTGAAGCGCGGCGGAACCGCACTCTCCGCCACCGGCGGAGCGCGGCGCAGCCGGAAGGCACCAGGCACCACCGCAGCGGCGGCGCCGGGCGCCTTCCGCTCCCGGCGGAGCGAAGCGCAGGAGAAGCCACCCCACGATCGCCCCGACGGCAACCACCACCCGCACGTCCGCTGCCCCCGGGTCGGCTGCCTCTCGCGGTTGCCGGCTTCGTTGCCGGGCGGCTTCGTTGTGGAGGCTGTTGTATTCCGGATTGCTTGATTGCATCATGCAGTTGATGGATCGAGTCAAGCGAAGCGAGGGTGCACGCGATGGACACCGGTGAGTTGCTGGACGACCACGACGCGGTGGGGCTGGCCGACCTCGTTCGGCGGCGGGAGGTCTCGCCGGCGGAACTGCTCGACGCGGTGTCGTGGCGGATCGAGGAGCGTGATCCCACACTGCGCGCGTTCGTGGCGACACGTGTCGAGGCGGCCCGGGCGGAGGCGGCGGGGGAGTTGCCCGACGGTCCGCTGCGAGGGGTGCCGTTCGCGGTGAAGGACCTCGGCTGCGACGTGGCCGGCATGGTGAGCAGCCAGGGCTCCCGGCTGTTCGCCGACGCGGTCGCGGCGCGGGACGGTGCGCTGACCACGCGCTACCGGCGGGCCGGGCTGGTCGTGGTCGGCAAGACGAACAGCCCCGAGTTCGGCAAGAACGCCAGTACCGAACCGCTCCTGCACGGCCCCTCGTACAACCCCTGGCGGACCACGCACTCCACCGGGGGCTCCTCCGGCGGTTCGGCCGCCGCCGTGGCCGGGGGCATGCTGCCGGCCGCGCACGCCAACGACGGCGGCGGCTCGATCCGGATCCCGGCGGCCTGCTGCGGGCTGTTCGGGCTCAAACCGTCGCGGGGCCGGGTGCCCGATGACCAGGGGCTGTCCGCACTGGCCTATCCGCTGTCGATCGCGCACGCGGTTACCCGGACGGTCCGCGACTCGGCCGCGCTGCTCGACGTGGTCGCCGGGCCGCTGCCGGGCGACCCGTACGCGGCCCTGCCGGCGCCGGCCGCCGGATCGTTCCTGGCCGCGCTCGACGCCGCGCCCACCCGGCTGCGGGTGGGGTTCGCGACGGCCAACGTGGACGGGATCGCCGCGCACCCGGCGGCGGTGCGCGCGGTGGAGCGCACGGCCGCGCTGCTCGCCGAACTGGGCCACCGGGTCGAGGAGGCCGCGCCGGTGTGGGACGGACCCGCCACGGGGCAGGCACTCGGACAGGTGATGTCGGCGGCGACGCACGCCCAGATCGAGGACCGCTTGGCCGAACTGGGCCGGGAGTTGCGAGAGGACGACATCGAGCCGTTCACCCGGGTGATCCACGAACGGACGGCGGCGATGCGAGGGGCGGACCTGTCGCGGGCGCTGCAGACCGTGGTGCGGATCGGTCGCGAGGTGGCGCCGTTCTTCGAGTCGTACGACGTGTGGCTGAGCCCGACGCTGGGCGTACCGGTGCCCGAACTCGGCGTGCTGGACACGAGCGACCCGGCGAGCATGTACGCGCACGCCGCGAAGATGACCTGGTTCACCTCGGTGTTCAACGTGACCGGACTGCCGTCGGCGAGTGTGCCGGCGGGCTTCGACGAGGCCGGATTGCCGGTGGCGATCCAGCTCACCGGGCGCCTCGGCGCCGAGGCGCAACTGCTGCGGATGGCCGCGCAGTTGGAGGAGGCCGCACCGTGGCCCCGCCAGGCGACGTGGCCGCCGCCGGTGGGATGAGGGTGGTGCGGGGTTTGTCCGAGTGGCTCCTGCCCCCGTTGCCGGCCGGCTTTCGCCGAGCGACTCGCCCGTGTCGTCGGGAGTGGTCAGGTGGGCAGGGCCGCTGTCAGGTCGACCTCGACCAGTTGGCCCGGAAAGCCGAGTTGGGCGACGCCGAGGAGAGTGCAGGCCGTGGTGAAGGCGGGTCCGAGAGGGGAGCGAGTGAGGGCGGCCCAGGCGGCGGAGAGGTCCGTTCGGTCGGCGCTGACCACGTAGACGACGGAGCGAACCACGTGCTCGGGCCGGGCGTTTACCGCCGCCAGGGCGACGAGCGCGTTCGCGACCACCTGGTCGATCTGCGCGTCCAGGTCGGCCGGACCCACCAGTGAGCCGGACCGGTCGAGTGGGCATTGGCCGGCCAGGAACGCCGTCCGTCCGGCCTCCACGACCGTGATGTGGTGATAGCCGGGCGTCGGGTGGAGCTCGTCGGGATTGATGCGCGTGATGGCGGCGGTCATGGGGCCGAGTCTGGCGATTCGGCGGAGATGGCGCACCGGAATTTCGGGACGGTCGCGATTCGGGTGCGGGTGGGCTGCGGGTGAGGGTCGGCTTCATGGGGATGGTAGCCATGGAAGCCGGTGCCGGGGCGGTGGTACGGCATTCGGACCGTGGTCCGGTCGGCTTGGTGGACCGCGGTCCGTTTGCCTTGGTCCACACCGTGGGTCATTCGAGCGGTCGGCCCGGTCGAGGGCGGCCGAAGAGCAGGTCGTAGCCCGGTGGGAGTTGTAGGAGCACACGGTTCATCAGGTCTTCGCCGGCGGCGTCGGCCACCACGCTCAGCACTGCCCCGACATCCCACTTCGCGGTCTCGTCGGTGGCGCCGTCGATCCAGGCGCCGGTCGCGCGGACGAAGCGTTCCGCGCTCAGGGGTTCGTGCGCGGGGAGCGGGTTGAGCAGTACCAGCGCGCAGGTCTCCGGCAACCGCGGGGCCAGTTCGGCACGTTCGCCGCCGACCAGGTGGGCGCCCAGGAGGGCGAGTACGACACGGATGGCGCGTTCGGCTTCTTCGGGGGAGGAGTATTCGCCCCGTTCCCGGACTGCCGCGAGGAATGGTTCCCATCGCATCGGCATGTGTATCGGACCTTCTTTTCCTATCGGTCTGCGGTGCTCGGGGCCGCCGGCCGCCGACCGGCATGGGGTGCGGGTGCCGGTGAGCGTCCGCTCGGCCCGGTCGGCGCACGCGGCGTCCCGGTGGGAACGGTGCGCCCGGGGTCGCGAAAACCCCGGGGCCGTCGCCTCCGGGGGCTCCCGCTCACGGCGCGGGTGCGTGCGGATGCGCGTCGGTATGCGCGCGCCTCCTCGGGTCTTCGACGCGCGTGGGGTGACCCCATCTATTTAACTCTCCACCTGGCGCCGGTACGAACATTCGGAATCTATCGGGCAAAAATGTGCCGAATTGTGCCGCCGCTTGCCGTGTCGGCCTCCTCCTCCCCGATCACGGATTCACGCCGCGTGGCCCTCGGTGGCGGGCGGTGACCGGCGCCCCGCCGCCGGGCGTGGCTTCGGGCGGTTCTCGGGGTGCGCCGGGTCTTCCCGTGAAGCTCGTTCGGGTGTGCGCGGGTGTTCATGTGCCGGACATCGCTCGCCGGCCTACTGAGCCGAACCGTTTGGCCAACTCGACTTCTGCCTGGAGTACTTCCGTGCCCACCGCTCGTGGCCGCGACATACCGGTCCCCGCCGGTCGCGCGGTCGCGCTCGGGCGCGGGTCGGGCATGGCGTGCGATTGCCGAGTGGTGGTCCTACGCGGCGCCGCCTGCCGGAACGTTCTCGGCTGAGTCTCCCCGAGTCGGTGTGCCGCACCACCCGGATGCCCCTCGTACCACTGCCACCTCCCCGCACCGGAAAGGAATCGACGACATGTCTGGGAGCTCGCTCACCCTTGTGCGCCCCACCGCGCCGAAAGAGGGTGATCAACTGACCTTCCGCTTCGCCACCGACGCGCCGCACCCGAAGAACTGGGTCGGGGTGTACGACGGCACCCGAGTGCCGGGCAACGGGGGTTCGCTGGTCTGGAAGTACGTCACCACCGCCGAGGGCGAGGCGACCCTGGAGACCCAGGGGCTCACAGACGGGCCGTACACCGCCTATCTGTTGGCCAAGGACGGCTACGCGATCCTCGCGCGGAGCGCGCCGTTCGGCTTCGCGGCCCGGCCGGTGCCGCCGCGGCCCCGGTTCGCGGTCGACACCCTCACCACCTCGGCGGTCGCGGCGGGGGAGGCGGCCGTGGTGCGGTTGGCCGGCCTGTGGACCGCGGCCGACGGGCAGCAGAACGGCCGGGGCGTCACGTTCCGGGCCCGCGCCGGCGACGACTGGCTGAGCGTCGGCGCCGACGGCACCGTCACCGCCAAGGCTCCGCGCGCCGGCACACACCATCCCGGCGTACTGACCGTCGAGGGCCGCGACGGCGCGACCGGCGCCACGTCGCAGCTCACCGTCCAGGTGCCGGTGCGGCGCAACCCGCGCGGCATCGTGATGAAGGTGGCCACCCTCGACGCCTGGGACGCGGGTCGGCACGTGGACGGCGTGCTCACCAAGCTGCTCCGGCTCGTGCTCACCCAGGGGCTGGATGTGCTCGCGCTCCAGGACACCGGCGGCACACTGGGCACTTCGCTGGCCGAAGCGCTCGGGTGGGCGGTGTACGAGGACCCGGGAGGGCTCGCGCTGATCAGCCGGTATCCGCTCGCCGACGCGCGGCCCGAGGATCGTGATCTACCCGCGATCGCCGCCACGGTGCGGGCGCCGGGCGTGCGTCCCGTGCGGGTGTGGAACGCGCGCCTGGACGAGGGCGATTACGGGCCGCTCGGAATCCGGCGAGGGCGCACCCCGGCGCAGGCGGAGGCGGCCGAGTGGGCGAGCCTGCGCTACCGGCAGGCGCAGAACCTGGTCACCGCGATGGCCCCGGACCTGGGCGCGTCCCGGGACGTCCCGGTGCTGCTCGCCGCCGCGCTGTCCTCGCCCTCGCACCTGGACTGGACCGTACGGACCGCCGGCAGCCACGGCACGACGGGCCCGGTGCGCTGGCCGGTCACCCAACTGCTCGACCAGGCCCGCCTCGTCGACGTCTTCCGGGCCGCGCACCGCGACCCGGTCCGCGAGCCCGGCAACACCTGGTCGCCGGTGGACCCGGCCCAGCCCCAGGACCGGATCGACGCGCTGTATACGGCCGGGCCGCTGTCCGCCGACGAGGCGCACATCCTGGTCACCGGCTGGCCCAAGCCGATCCCGGACACCGCCGCGAACGGCTGGCCCAGCGACCATGCCGCCGCCGTGGCCACCTTCGGCGTCCGCGCCTGACTGCCCGTCAATCCCCTTTCCCGAAAGGTCGCTTCGCCATGACCGAGTTCAGCCGCCGCTCCTTCGTGGGGGCCTCCGCGGCCGTCGGCGCGGCCGGCGCGGTGGGTCTCACCGCGACGCCCGCGCAGGCGGATCCGGATCCGGCCGTGGACGCCGCCCGCCGGCCCGCGCCGGGCAGCATCGAGGACGTGCGCCACGTGGTGATCCTGATGCAGGAGAACCGCAGCTTCGACCACTACTTCGGCGCCCTCGCGGGCGTCCGGGGTTTCGCCGACCGGCAGGGGCTGGTCCTGCCGGGCGGCGGCGACGTGTTCCGCCAGCCGCACCCGGGCCGCACCGACGGCGGCTATCTGCTGCCGTATCGGATGGACTCCACCAGGTACAACGCGCAGAACGCCGGCGGCCTCCCGCACGACTGGACCACCGGGCACACCGCGGTCAACAACGGCGCACAGAACCGCTGGGTGGCGGCCAAGGGCGAGCGGTCGATGGGCTACTTCACCCGGGAGGACATCCCGTACCAGTACGCCCTCGCCGACGCGTTCACCGTCTGCGACGCGTACTTCACCTCGCTCAACGGGCCCACCGACCCCAACCGGCTCTACCTGTGGTCCGGCACGGCGGGACCAGGTCGGGACGGCACCACGGGGCCGTGGATCGACAACACCCCCGTGACGGACAACCCGGTCGCCGACTGGACCACCTACGCCGAGCGGTTGTCCGCCGCCGGGGTGAGCTGGCGGGTGTACCACAACCCGAGCAAGGACGAGCGCTACGGCGACTACGACGACAACGGACTGTCGTACTTCAAGCAGTTCCACGCGTTCGCCGAGGACGACCCGCGGTATGTGAACGCGATGACCAAGTGGGACCTGAGCGCGTTCGACACGCACTGCAAGGACGGTACGCTGCCCACGGTTTCCTGGCTGGTCGCGCCGTATCTGTTCAGCGAACACCCCGACGCCGGGCCGAACTACGGGGCGCACTGGGTGAACACCGCGCTGCGCTCGATGTTCGCCAACCCCGAGGTGTGGAAGCACACCGTGTTCCTGCTGATGTACGACGAGAACGACGGCTACTTCGACCACGTGGTGCCGCCGATGCCGGAGCCCGGCACGCCCGAGGAGTTCGTCGGCGGGCGGCCGATCGGGCTCGGATCGCGGGTGCCGCTGTGGGTGGTCTCGCCGTGGAGCCGGGGCGGGCGGGTGAACTCGCAGGTGGCCGACCACACGTCGGTGCTGCGCTTCCTGGAGACGGTGACGGGGGTCGCGGAGCCCAACATATCCGCGTGGCGGCGCACCGTCTGCGGCGACCTGACCTCGTGTTTCGACTTCGCCAGGCCCGACTTCACGATCCCGGCGCTGCCGGACACGAACGAGTTGATCGCCAAGGCGGACGCGGCCAAGGCGCTGCCCGGTGTGCGGCTGCCCGAGCCCGGCGCCCAGCAGGTACCGGTCCAGGAACCGGGCTACCGGCCGCATCTGCCGCTGCCGTACCGGCCGTGGGCGGACGCGACCGTGGACCGGGGCACCGGTCGGGTGGTGTGCACGCTGGTCAACGAGGGCACGGTGGGCTACCACTTCACCGTGTTCCCGAACATCGCGCTGCCGTTCGCCGGTACGCCGTTCACCGTGGCGGCGGGCAAGAGCGCGACGTACGTATGGGAGGCGGCGGGTACGGACGGCGCGTACGACTTCAGCGTGCACGGGGCGGACGGCTTTGTGCGCCGCTTCGCCGGCACCGTGGTGCGCGAGCCGCAGCGCGACATCGCGGTGCCGTCGGTCCGGGCCACGCTGCGCGGACACCGGCCGGAATCGGCGCGGCTCGACCTGCGGTTGGGCAACGACGGCGACACGGAAGTGCGCTTCACTCTCACGCCGAACGACTTCGGCGGCACCGCGCGCGACCACTGGATCGGCCCGCGCGCCCACGACTCCGTTTCCTGGCCCACCGACGAACACGGCCGCTACGACATCACGATCACCGCTCCCGACGGCTTCGCCCGCCGCTACGCCGGCACGGTCCACCCCTCCGACCGCGACTGACCGACCCGCCTTCCCCCGCCCCCGGCTGCGCCGACCCCGGGGGAAGGCGGCCTCGGGGCGGTTACGGGACGTTATGGAACAGTTCCTGTCACCCGCGACGGTTCACCGGGTGCGTACTCGATTCGGGCATTGTGGGCAAATGGCTGGAGTGGGGTCGCGTCGGTGTGGGGTGGAAGGGGGAACCCGGTTGGCTTCTTTGGTCGTGAGTGCAACTGATCGGGGCAGTCTCAGCGTTGATGAACATGACGCACCGTTTCGGGTCGTCGCCACATTCACAGTCAGGAGAGGCCATGACCGGTCCCTTGATCCTCGGCCGCAGGGCCCCGGTTCCCATGGGTGGAGCGCCCGTGTTGCCCCGTCACCACTACGACCCCGACCTGTGCGTCAACGTCACCGCGGGCGGGAAGCTGCTGATCCACGCCGTGAACTCCGGCACCTACACCGGCACGCAGGAACCCCGGGGTTACAAGAAGGATGACTGATCACGGCGCGGGCGTCGTGATCGTGGCCACCGAGGAGGATCTGACCGCCGACATGGTGGCGGCTCACCTCCTCGGCGGCCCGGCGGCCGTCCTGCGTCTGGATCCGGGACGAATGCGCGAACGACCCCTGGTCACCGGACACTTCAGCGGCGGGCGCTGGCGCACGGTACTGAGTTCCGGTACCGCGACGGTGACCCTGGACGAGGACTGCGGCGTCTACTGGCGCAAGCCCACCCGCCCCGACACGCCGGCCTCCGCCGAGGAGCGCTGGCGGGCGGACGAGAACACCACCGCGCTGCTCGGGCTGTTGCGCGCGCAGCCGCTGAAGGTGTGGATCGACGACCCCACCGTGGTCGAGGCATCGCGCCACAAGCCCACCCAGCTGCGCGCCGCCGCGCGGCGCGGCTTCACCGTGCCCGACACGCTGTTCACCAGCGATCCCGAAGCCGCGCGCGCGTTCATCGCCGCGCATCGGGACAAGGTCGTGGTCAAGGCGCTGACCCAGCGGCACACCACGTTCATCCCCACCACGCGCATCCGGCTCTCCGACGACCTGTCCGGGATCGCCGGCACCCTGCACTACCTCCAAGCCCTGGTCGAGGACCGGCTGTACGACGCGCGGGTGACGGTCGTCGACGACCGGGTCTTCGCCGCGGCGATCAGCACCGACGGCGAACTGGACTGGCGCGCCGTGCCGGCCGACGCGTGCGAGCACCGGGTGATCACCCCGCCGCCGGACCTGGCGCGGGCCTGCGTCGAACACGTCCGCGATCTCGGACTCGTCTACGCCGCCCTGGACTTCGTGGTCACCGCCGCCGGTTGGACCTACCTGGAGACCAACTGCGTCGGCGAGTTCGGCTGGATCGAGAGCGCGACCGGTCTGCCGATATCCGCCCGGATCGCACACACCCTGCGCCACGGCCGCACCCGACCGAGCGACCCCCTCCGCGCCGTCCGCGGCTGAGCGCGCGCCCGCCGCGTGACCCGGCGACCCGCCGTCGTCCCCCCATGCCGTCCACGGTGTCCCGGGCGCCTGCGAAGATCGGGGAATGGATCCGCTGCTCGCCGCCGCGCTGGACGCCCTGGGCATCGCCGACCGCCCGCGTCCGCTGACCGCGCACCACACCAACGCCTGGCGAGCGGGACAGTGGCGGATCAAGACCGCCGAGAGCCCGGCGGAGGCCGTCCCGCTTCACCACGAGGCGCGCGCGCTGACGCTGTTGCGCGAGCAGGGGCTGTATCCGGTCTCGGGCACCTACGGGCGAGTGGGCGCCGGGCTGTGGACCGCGGTGGAGTGGCGGCCGGGCGTGACCCTGTGGCGGTGGTGCGCCTCCGCCCGGCGCGGCGGTCCCGGCCGGGCGCATCATCTGCCGGTCCTGGCGCACCGGGCGTTCGCCGGGCTGGCCCGGCTGCACGCGGCGGGCTGGCACCACGGCGACATCCAGCCGATGAACATCCTGGTCACCCCGGGCGGTGAGATCGAGTTCATCGACCACGACCTCGCGCAGCATCCCGACCTGCTCCCGCTGCCGGTGCCCTATCGGGGCGGCATGGACCTGACCACCGCGCCCGAGATAGCCAGACGCCTCCTGGACACCGGGCCCGGCGAGCACGTCGAGCTCAGCGACGCCGCCGAGGTGTACAGCCTCGGCGCCTCCTTCCGGGCCGCCTGGACCGGTCGCCCGCCCGCCACCGACCGGCAGGTCGGCAACGGGGTCGGCGCCGCCGACATCCTGGAGGACATCGCCACCGGCCGGCGCCGCACCCCGCTGGCCGACGCCCGGCCGTGGGCGGACCCCGATCTGGAGTCGCTGATCGAGGCGACCATGTCCCTCGACCCGACCCGGCGCGCCAAGGGCGCGTGACGCCCGGCGACCGGAAAGGGACTTCCGGGGAGTGTTGCGTGGGGCCTGCGGCGCCCGTCAGGCCACCGGGGAAGAGGTATCGGCGACAGCGGCGGCGTGCAGCGTCTCGGGCCGCTGTGCGGGCACCAGGTGCGGCCGGCGGGCGGCGGCGACCAGGGCGTCCGCGACGCGCGTGTCCCGGCCCGCCTCGGGGTGCCACTGCACGCCGAGCACGAACTTCTCGTTCGGCGCCTCGACGGCCTCCACGATGCCGTCCCGGGCCCGAGCGCACACCACCAGTCCGTTGCCGAGCCGGTCCACCGCCTGGTGGTGAAAGGTAGGCACCTCGTACGCCTCCACCCCTAGGGACCCGAACAACGTCCCGGGGATCGGCTCCACCACGTGCGCGGCCATGGCTCCGGGCGAACCGGAGTGTTCGCCGTGGCCGACCACGTCCGGCAGGTGTTGGATCAGCGTGCCGCCGAGCACCACGTTGAGCAGCTGCATGCCTCGGCAGATCGCCAGGAGCGGGGTGTTCGACGCGAGGGCCGCCTCGATCAGCGCGATCTCCCACAGGTCGCGCGCATCGTTGTGCGGGCCGCTCCGCGGGTGCGGCTGGGCACCGTAGCGCTGCGGCCGTACATCCGGCCCGCCCGCGATCACCACCGCGTCCAGCCGCTCGACCGTCTCGACCGCCGCGTCGGGCTCGTCCGGCGGCAGCAGGACCGTCAGGGCGCCGGCCCGGCGGAAGTACTCCGGATAGTTGAGCGGGACCAGGGCGGCGGGCTGCTGCCACGCGCCCCAGCGGGCGGATTCCTCGTGGTAGGTGCTGATACCGATCAGGGGCTTGGGCATGGCGGGTGGCTCGGTTCCTCACGGTGTGCGGTGGACGGGTGCCGGGGGTCGGTGGGGTCGGGGTCGGGTGCGGGCGGGTCGCGGGCGGTCGGTACGGGTCGGGGACGGACGGGCGTCGGGGTCAGTCCCGGTCGAGTTCGGCCTCGGCCGCGGCCAGCGCCGCGAACTCCTCCTCCGGCGCGTTGGCCACGAGACGATGCCGGCTGTACAACGCGAAGTACGCGAGCGCGACCGCGTAGACACCCAGCGCGATGAACGCGGCCTCCTTGTCCACCAGGAACGTCGCGACCAGCGCGGAGCAGGCGAGCACGAAGGCCACCGACGAGGTGACACTGCCACCGGGAGTGCGGTACGGCCGGGGCAGATCGGGCTCGCGACGACGGAGCACGATGTGCGAGAGCGACATCAGCGCGTAGGAGATCGTCGCACCGAACACGGCGATATTCAGCATTCGAGCGCCGTCCCCGCTCCAGGCGGCCAGTGTGAAGCCCAGCGCACCCGGAACCACCAGGCCGAGCCAGGGCGCCTTGCGGCGGCTGGTCAGCGACAGGAAGCGAGGCAGGTAGCCCGCCCGGGAGAGGGCGAACAACTGCCGGGATCCGGCATAGATCAGCGAAAAGAACGAGGCTACCAGGCCGGCCAGACCCGCGTAGTTGACGAACCGGCTCAGCGCGGTCGGGTCACCGTCGCCCTGGAGCGCGGTCACCAGCGGGTTGCCCGCGTCCAGGACCGCGTTCGACCCGTGCGCCCCGGTCGCGGCCAGGAAGGTGAGCACGGCCAGCAGCAGCAACACGCCGATCGACAGGCCCATCGCCTTGGGCAGCGTACGGGCGGGATCCTTCGTCTCCTCGGCGGCCAGCGGCACCCCCTCCACGCCCAGGAAGAACCACATCCCGAACGGGAACGCCGACCAGATGCCGAGCAGGCCGAACGGCAGCCACGAGTTGGCGCCGAGCGCGTCGTGGTCGACCGGGATGTCGTTCAGGCCGCCGCCGTCGAACTCGGTGAAGGCGCCGACCGCGAAGATCAGCAGCGCGGCCACGGCGATGCCGGTCACCACGAAGCTGAACCGCAGCGCCTCGCCGACGCCCCACAGGTGGATGCCGATGAAGATCCCGAAGCAGGCGAGGTAGACCGGCCACGACGACTCCAGGCCGAACAGGTTCAGCGACTCCACATAGTCGCCGATGAAGATCACGATCGCGGCCGGGGCCAGCACGTACTCGATCAGGATCGCGGTCCCGGTCAGGAAGCCGCCCCAGGTGCCGAGGGCGCGGCGCGCGAAGCCGTAGCCGCCGCCCGCCGCGGGCAGGATCGAGGCCAGCTCGGCCAGCGAGAACACCATGCACGTGTACATCAGGCCCATCAGCGCGGCGGCGATCGCCAGCCCGCCGAAGCCGGCCTCGGCCAGGCCGTAGTTCCACCCGGAGAAGTCGCCCGAGACCACGTAGGCCACACCCAGGCCGGTCAGCAGCAGCCAACCGGCGCTGCCGCGACGCAGGGTGCGCTTCTCCAGGTAGGTGTCCGCCGTGCCGGCCGCAGCGGTCGTGTCGGTGCCGCCGCCCTGCTTCGTGCGCGCTGGTATGTCGTCGACCACGAGCCACTCCTGACGGGAGGGAGGGTGAGGGGGAGGGGGAATTATTGGTTCGAGCGCATACCATTGCTCGTCGAGTCGGGCCGGCGCAAGACCCCGCAGCGAATCGATATCGACCCGCGAAACGCCCGGCCGGCCCCGGGGGCCGGCGTCACGGGATGCCGCGGTGACGGGTGGAGGGGTGCGGGCGGGGCGTCACCGGCGGCCGGCCGGCGGGCGCTGCCGCGACGCAGGGTGCGCTCTTCCGGGTAGGTGTCCGCTCGTGCCGACGATGCCGGCCGCAGCGGTCGTGTCGGTGCTGCGGCGTCGCGGCGTCGCGGCGTCGCAGGGTGTCTGGTGGGGCGGCGCGGGGGGTGTCCGGGGGTCGAGCCGGCCGGGCGCGGGTGACCATCGACCACGCTGCCCGACCGCCCCCGGCGGGCCGGAGAACCGGCGACCCGGACCGCGTGTCGAGGCCGTCGGCCGCGTTCGTTCGGGCCGCCGGCCGGCTCGGGTCCGGCCTGCCGGTCGGGTCGACGGTCGCCCCGCTGAGCGTTGCCGGAGCGGATTGTCGGCCACCGGCGGGCCGGTTGTGCCGGGTCCTGGGTCAGGCCAGAAAACCGCGCAGCAGGGCCGCCGTTCCCGCGCAGTGTTCGCGCATCACCTCGGCCGCCGCGTCCGGGTCGCCCTCCAGGATCGCCTCGACCAGCGCGGTGTGCTGGTGCTGCGAATGCTCCAGATTGCGCACCAGCAAGGGGATACAGTCCAACAGATCGTTCACGGTGGCCCGGACCGCCGCGTACTGGGCGGCCAGCGAGGGCGAACCGCACAACTCCGCGAGGGTCAGATGCAGCAGCGTGTCGCAGCGCCGATACTCAGCCAGCGGCGCGTCCCGGGTGCGGTCGAGCGCCGCCCGCAACCGCGCGGCCCGCGCCTCGTCCAGGCCCTGCGCCGCGCACAACCCCGCCGCGCCCACCTCCAGCACCTCACGAAAGCGCAGCGTGTCCTCCACGTCCACCCGCGCGATCCGCCGCCGCAACTCCGCCGCCGAGCCGTCGCCCACCGGCCCGGGACGCTCGCGCACGAAGGTGCCGCCGTAGCGTCCCCGCCGGCTCTCCACGATGCCCTGATCCGCCAGCACCTTCAGCACCTCGCGCAGGGTCACCCGGCTGACCCCCAGCCGATCGGCCAACTCGCGCTCGGCCGGCAGTCGGCCCCCGTCCGCGACCAGGCCGAGCCGGATCACCTGGAGAATCTGCTCCAGCGCCTCCTCGAAGCCGTTGCCCGCGCGAACCGGGCGCAGCAGCGGCGACAACCGGTCCCGGTGCTCCGCCCCCGATACCTCGGCCACGATCCCTCCCCTCCAGCTCTTCCCAATCAATGGTTCACGGCCATACCTTATGGCTTCCGGTTGGACCGACAGGAGGCATTCCCTTGGCAGACCGAACGCCCCCGCTGTCCGTCGACGAACTGCGCGCACTCGTCGACACCGGGGAAATCGACACGGTAGTCCTGGCCTTCACCGACATGCAGGGCAGGCTCCAGGGCAAGCGCTTCGCCGCCCGGTTCTTCCTCGACGACACGCTCTCCCACGGCACCGAGGGCTGCAATTACCTCCTCGCCGTGGACACCGACATGAACACCGTCTCGGGCTACGCGATGTCGTCCTGGGAACGCGGCTACGGCGACTTCGTCCTGCGCCCCGACCTCGCCACACTGCGCCGCACCCCCTGGCACCCGGGCACCGCGCAGCTGACCGCGGACCTCCTGTGGCACGACGGCTCCCCGGTCGTGGCCTCGCCGCGGCAGATCCTGCGCCGCCAACTCGACCGGCTCGCCGAACGCGGCTGGACCGCGCACGCCGGCACCGAACTCGAGTTCATCGTCTTCAAGGACACCTACGAAGCCGGCTGGGACCGCGCCTACCGCGGCATGACGCCGGCCAATCAGTACAACGTCGACTACTCGATCCTGGGCACCGGCCGGGTCGAACCGCTGCTGCGCCGCATCCGCAACGAGATGGGCGCGGCCGGGATGACCGTCGAGTCGGCCAAGGGCGAATGCAACCTCGGCCAGCACGAGATCGCCTTCCGCTACGACGAGGCACTGGTCACCTGCGACCAGCACACGGTCTACAAGACCGGTGCCAAGGAGATCGCCGCGCAGGAGGGCATGTCGCTCACCTTCATGGCCAAGTACGACGAGCGCGAGGGCAACTCGTGCCACATCCACCTGTCCCTGCGCGACGAGGCCGGCCGGCCCGTGCTCGCGGACGACGCCGGCACCTACGGCATGTCGAAGACGATGCGGCACTTCCTGGCCGGACAATTGGCCGCGATGCGCGAGTTCACCCTGCTGTACGCCCCCAACATCAACTCGTACAAACGTTTCCGTCCCGGGTCGTTCGCGCCGACCGCGGTCGCCTGGGGCCCGGACAACCGCACGTGCGCGCTGCGGGTGGTCGGACACGGCCACGCGCACCGCTTCGAGAACCGCCTTCCGGGCGGTGACGTCAACCCCTACCTGGCGGTCGCGGGGATGATCGCCGCCGGGCTGTACGGCATCGAGCACGAGTTGGATCCGGGCGAGGCGTGCACGGGCAACGCCTACACGGGCGACGCGCCGCACGTACCGGGCACGTTGCGCGAGGCCGCCGAGTCGTGGGCGGGGTCCACGATCGCCCGGGACGCCTTCGGCGCGGAGGTGGTGGAGCACTACCTCCACATGGCGCGGGTCGAACAGGACGCGTACGACACCGCGGTCACCGACTGGGAGCGCTTCCGCTCCTTCGAACGCATGTGAGGATCGGAACGTTGTCCGAACACCAGGCACCCGACGGCCGATTCGCCGCGAACGGGCCGCACGAGCACGACATCATCGACCCGACCACCGAGGAGGTCGTCACCACCGTCGCGGCGACGCCCCCCGCCGAGGTGGACGCTGCGGTGGCCCGCGCCACCCGGGCCGCGGAACAGTGGGCCGCCCGCGCCCCCGGCGACCGGGCCCGCGTATTGCGCCGGTTCGCCGTCGTGGTGGACGAACACCTGGAGGAACTGGCCCGGTTGGAGGTGCGCGAGGCCGGACACCCGATCGGCAACGCGCGCTGGGAGGCGGGCAACGTCCGCGACCTGCTCGACTACGCCGCGGGCGGGGCCGAGCGGCTGAACGGCCGGCAGATCCCGGTGGCCGGCGGCCTCGACGTCACCTTCCACGAACCGCTCGGCGTGGTCGCGGTGATCGCGCCGTGGAACTTCCCGATGCCGATCGCCGGTTGGGCCCTGGCCCCGGCGCTCGCGGCCGGCAACGCCGTCCTGCTCAAGCCCGCCGAGACCACCCCGCTGACCGCGCTGCGCCTGGCCGAACTGG
The DNA here is from genome assembly GCF_002024165.1 of Embleya scabrispora. Classification (NCBI taxonomy): domain Bacteria; kingdom Bacillati; phylum Actinomycetota; class Actinomycetes; order Kitasatosporales; family Streptomycetaceae; genus Embleya; species Embleya scabrispora. Next base: position 963,814 of record NZ_MWQN01000003.1, on the reverse strand, counting down.
GCCTGGCGGCGGGGCTTCCGGAGGGACTGTTCCAGGTGCTGCCGGGCGCGGGACCGGTCACCGGTCGGGCCCTGGTGGAGCACCCGGGCGTGGCCAAGGTGGTGTTCACCGGCTCCACGGCCGTGGGCAAGGACATCATGGCCCGCTGCGCCGCCGGGTTGAAGCGGATCACGCTCGAACTCGGCGGGAAGAGTCCGAACATCGTCTTCGCCGACGCGGACGTCGAGGCCGCCGCGGCGGCCGCCCCGGGCGGATTCCTGGACAACACCGGACAGGACTGCTGTGCGCGCACCCGGATCCTGGTGCAGCGTTCGGTGTACGACCGGTTCCTGGAACTGCTCGAACCGGCGGTGCGGGCCTTCCGGGTCGGCGATCCGAACGACCCCGATACGCAGATGGGGCCGCTGATCTCGGCGGCTCACCGCGAGCGGGTGCGCTCGTATGTGCGTGAGGACGCGCCGGCGGTGATCCGCGGCGAGGTACCGGCCGGCAAGGGCTTCTGGTATCCCGCGACGGTGCTCGCCCCGGAGTCCGCGGCGGACCGTACCGCGGTCGAGGAGATCTTCGGTCCGGTGGCCGTCGTGGTGCCGTTCGAGGACGAGGCCGACGCGGTACGCCTCGCCAACGCCACCGCGTACGGCCTGTCCGGATCCCTGTGGACCCGCGACGTCGGACGCGCGTTGCGCGTTTCGCGGTCCGTCCGGGCCGGGAACCTGTCGGTCAACTCGCACAGCAGTGTCCGCTATTCGACCCCCTTCGGCGGGTTCGGGCAATCGGGCCTGGGCCGCGAACTGGGCCCGGACGCGCTGGTCGCCTTCACCGAGACGAAGAACGTGTTCATCAGCACCGAGGAGAACTAAGTGACCGAGCAGACCCCCGTGTGCCGCCGCCTGGTCGGCCGTACCGCCGTCGTCACGGGAGCGGGCAGCGGAATCGGCCTGGCCACCGCCCGGCGCCTGGCCTCCGAGGGCGCCAACGTGGTGTGCGCCGACATCGACGAGGCGTCGGGCAAGGCCGCCGCCGCCGAGGTGGGCGGCCTGTTCGTCCGGGTCGACGTGACGAACGAGGAGCAGGTCGAGGCGCTGTTCAAGGCCGCGTTCGACGCCTACGGCTCGGTGGACGTCGCGTTCAACAACGCCGGCATCTCGCCTCCCGACGACGACTCGATCCTGACCACCGGTCTGGACGCCTGGCGCCGGGTCCAGGAGGTCAACCTGACCTCGGTGTTCCTGTGCTGCAAGGCCGCGTTGCCGTACATGCGCCGGCAGGGCCGGGGTTCGATCATCAACACCGCGTCGTTCGTCGCGGTGATGGGCGCGGCGACCTCGCAGATCTCCTACACCGCGTCCAAGGGCGGCGTGCTCGCGATGTCGCGCGAGTTGGGTGTGCAGTTCGCCCGCGAGGGCATCCGGGTCAACGCGCTGTGCCCGGGACCGGTGAACACGCCGCTGCTGAAGGAGTTGTTCGCCAAGGACCCCGAGCGGGCCGCGCGGCGCCTGGTGCACATCCCGGTGGGCCGGTTCGCCGAGCCCGAGGAACTGGCCGCCGCGGTCGCGTTCCTGGCCAGCGACGACGCGTCGTTCGTGAACGCGGCCGAGTTCCTGGTCGACGGCGGCATCGCGGGGGCGTACGTCACCCCGATGTAGCCCCGGCCACACGCGGGTTCGATCCGCGCACGAGCCCCCGCGGCCGCGATGTCGCCATCGCGCCCGCGGGTCGGCCGCCGCCGACCGTTCGCGCCGTACGCTCATGGTCGGCGGCGGCGTGTCGCACGTCAGCGCCCGATCGTCGCGATCTCCGCGAAGGGCGCGGCGTGGGCGACCGCGAACGCCCGGTCGATCTCGAGGGCCGCGGACCGCAGCGGGCGGGCCGCGCGGTGTGCGTCGAAGGAGCCGACGCGGCCGGTGATGCCGATCATCCCGACCAACTCGCCGTCCGGAGCGTGCAGTCCGGTGGCCACACAGGAGTAGCCGAGCAGACACTGCTCCCGCTCGACCGCGATCCCGGTGTCCCGGACCACGTCGATCGCGGCGTCGAGCCGTGCCCACGAACCGGCGGCGTAGCGGGTGAGCGGAGCCGGCGGGCGGGCGCGCAGGTGCTCGACCAGGTCCGGTCGGCGGGCCATCAGCACCCGGCCGACGGCGGTGTTCGGGAAGGCGGGGCTGTCGATCGGCAGCGGCCAGCCGCCGCGCCGCACGTCCTGGGCCCGGTTGGCGCCGAACGCGGTGCCCACCAGGGTCAGTGCGCTCTCGGTGAACGTATTGATCCAGACGATCTCCCCGGTGCGGGCGAAAAGGTCCTGGACATGCGGGGTGCCGATGCGATGCAGGCCCTGCTGTGCCGCGGCACGCATGCCCAGATCCAGTAATCGGCTGCCGAGCCGATAGCGGTGGCCGCAACGGTCCAGCAATCTGCGGCGGACCAGGTCGTGCGCGATGCGTCGCACGGTCGGTTTGGGAATCGTGGTACGGCGGGTCAGTTCGGCCAGCGAAGCGGGGGTGCGCTGGGCGGCGACCGCGTCGAGTACCGCGATGACACGTCCGGTGACGGTGTGATCGTCCATTGGCCCACTATGACCGCGCTTCGTCGCTGCCGCTCGGGTACCGGGTTCACTCAGTGACCCCTCCGGCCGGCGCCGGAACGCACCGGGCCACACACTGCTTTCGTGGGCCATCGCCGCACGGGTCGGGGCATCGCGGTCGGGGGAGACGCGCGGTCGGGACCCACTCGCGCGGGGGCCGGCGTGCCGCGGACGCGGGCGCCGTGCGCCGTGCGGGGCGGCCGGGTGTCGGGGCCGGTGGTCGAACACGAACTCCCCAGGATGCCAGTCATGTCGGCCTCGGAGGGCTCATGCACCGCACTCGCGCGTTCACCGTCGGTTTTGTTCTGTCGTCGATCCTGGGATTCCTGGAGATGGCGAGCCTGTTGGCGATCGGTGTCGACGACGCCCCGCCGACCTGGGTGCTCGTCGTCGGCTTCGGGCTCGGCTCGATCACCGTGGTCGGCGCGTTCTTCGCGTGGTCCGGCCATCGTCGCGGTCTGCTCGCGGTCGTCGGATCACGCGCGGGATCTCTCGTGTTGGCGGCGCCCGCGTTCTTCCTCACCGAGATGTCCACGGTCGGCGCGGCGTTCGCCGTCGGATCCGATGGTGTGACGATCCTGGCCCTGGCCCTGTTGCTGCCCACGGTGCGCGGTCGGCAGCCGTCGACGGCGTCGCATCGGGGCTGAGCCGCCGCGGGGAAGGGGAGTCCGGCCGGGAACATCATCGTTCGCGTCCGGACTCCCGGGGTCGTCCCGAATGTCGCGCGGCGGGCCTGGTGCGCGGAAGTGCACGGCGCGGATCAGACGCGGTTGCGGCGGTGCAGGCGGACGGCCTTGACCATGGCGACGGCGGCGGCGGTGGACAGCACGGCGCGGATGCCGTTCCAGATGTTCCAGGTGGTTTCGAAGTCGGTGCGGGTCTTGGTGGGGTCGGTGGTGCCGGCGTGGGCGAGCATCTGGTTGAGGGGGACGTTGATGCCGGAGGTGGTCAGGACGGTGGTGGTGTAGAGGGCGAGGGCGGCGAGGGCCCACTTCAGGGCGGTGCCGCCGCCGAGCCTGCGGAGTTTCCAGGCGGCGACGGCGGGGGCGGCCATGGCGGCGGTGAAGACCGCGAAGAACAGCGGGTTCTCGATGCCGGTGTTGATGTCCTGCATGGTGGTCACGAAGTCGGCGTCGCTCTTGGTGCCGAGCCAGGGCATCACGGCCGCGGAGAAGGCGACGTAGGTGCCGGCCATCAGGGTGTTGGTGACGGCGCCGGCGGCCAGCCAGCGGCCGACGCTCTTGCGCGTGCGGGCCGTGGCGGTCGGGGCGGCGGTGAGGGTGCGGTCGATCGCGGCCATGATGAACTCCCGTGTGGTGGTGAGGTGTTGGGCGTCGGGGCGGTGGCTTTCCGCGGTGGTCCGCCGTGCCGTTCCTTCCGACACCTCAAGATTCGCGGGTGCGCCGCTCCCGAACAACGGCCGATCCCGGAACCGGGGTTAACCCAGGGGTTATCGATGCGACGAGGGGCCGGGTCGGCTCGACCACACCCCCGACCGTGGGGCGTGGTCGAACAGGCGCGCCGGCCCTTCGCATGATCGCCGGTGTGGCATCGGACCGGTCCCGGCGCGGCAAGGAGGCGGGGCGGCGCAGGGCGGCCGGCCGCTGAACCGGGACGACTCGGGCATCGGCGCTCCGTGCCCGGTGTGTGCTCAACCCCTCGGCGCGCCCGTGCTGGTGCGGACGACGAGTTCGGGGTGCAGCAGATGACGGGCGGCCCGGGTGCGTTCGCCGCGCAGGCGTTGGAGCAGGGTCTCGGTGGCGAGCCGGCCCATCTCCTCCCTCGGCTGGTTGATCGTGGTCAGCCCGATGTGTCGGAGCCCGGCCAGGTGGGTGTTGTCGTAGCCGATCACCGACACGTCCTGGGGTACCCGGACGCCCGCCTCGGACAGTTCGCCGATGATGCCGACCGCGTTGAAGTCGTTGGCCGCGACGATCGCGGTCGGAAGCGCGTCGCCGGCCAGGAGGACGCGGGCGGCCTCGGCGCCGCCGATGTCGGTGTACTCGCTCGGCACCACGCGCAGGTGGCGGGCCAACGCCAGTCGCCGCATCGCCTGTTCGTAGCCCCGACGGCGGACCGACGACTGCGAGCCGCCACCGCCGTCCACGTGCACGATGTCGCGGTGGCCGAGCGCGGCCAGGTGCTCGACGGCCAGCGCCGATCCGGTGGCACCGTCGTCGTTGACCGTGTCCACGTGTCCCGCCCGGACGCTGCGGGCGACCAGGACGGTGGGCACCTGGGAGGCGGCCTCCTCGATCGCCGCGGTCTCCACCACGGGGCCGAGCAGGAGCAGGCCGGCCGGGCGGAACTGGAGCAGGCGCTCGACGCTGCGGCGCTCGTGCGCGGGTCGGCGCCCACCGGTGCCCAGGATGATCTCCATGCCGTTGTCGTGCGCGGCGGCCTCGACGCCGTCGACCACCTCGGCGAAGTACGGGTTGTGCAGATCGGAGATCATCACGCCGAGCGTGCTGCTGTTGCCGGTGGCCAGCGTGCGGGCGTTGAGGTTGGGGCGGTAGCCCAACTCGCGGGCGGCGGCGAGCACGGCTCGGCGCCGGCCCTCGCTGACCTTGGGCGAGTCGCGCATCACCAACGACACGAGGGAGCGGGAGACCCCGGCGCGGGCGGCGACGTCCTCGAGGGTGGGACCGGACACTGATGCTCACCTTTCTCCCGAATGCGGCGTTGTCGACCCGACGGCGCGCCGCCGGCCGGCTCGGTGGCATCGACCCGTGCCGACGACTCGACGACACCGACGTCACGGTGCAGGCGCGACCCGCACAACCGCGCCCCGTCCACCCGGCGTCCGAACCTCGGCGCCGTGATCCCCACGATCCCCGCGGCCGGACCCCGGCCACACCGGGACCCCGACCGACAACCTGAACCGAAGATACACGCTAGGAGTGTTTGGAGCGCTCCAACGCGTGGAGCGCTCACGCCGATCCGGCCCGAGCCGCCGCGACCGACCCGGCGAATGGCTGTAATGCCCACTGATCCGGGTGTGTCGACGACGTTCGGCCAGCGAGGCGCGTGACCCTTGACATGCTCGGACGGCGAGTATCAGTCTTGGGGCGTTCTCGGATTGGAGCGCTCCAAAGGGCGGAGCGCGTCAACGCACGGAGCGCTCCGTCGGGCGGATCCGGGGAGGCTCCTCGATCGGCTCGACTGCCAAGTTGCACCAGCCCACTGGAGAAATGAATCTGATGCGTATCGGAGTCGCAGGCGTGGGGCGGATCGGCGCGATGCACGCGCGCAACCTCACCGACCTGGAGACGGTCGACAAACTCGTCCTGTTCGATCCCCAACCGGGGCGCGCGGACGCCGTCGCCCGCGAGATCGGCGCCGAGGCGGTCGCCGACCTCGACACCCTGCTCCGCGAGGTGGACGGGGTCGTGGTGGCCACGCCCACCGACACCCACCCGGAGATGGTGCGGCGCACCGTCGCCGCCGGCGTGCCGACGCTGTGCGAGAAGCCGATCGCGTCGGACGTGCCGGCGATGCGCGCGCTGATCGCCGAGGTGGAGGCGAGCGGGGTGCCGGTACTGGTCGGCTTCCAGCGCCGGTTCGACCCGGCGGTGGTCGAGCTGAAGCGGCGCCTCGACGCGGGTGAGACGGGTACGCCCTACCTGGTCCGCGCGGTCGGTCAGGATGCCGCGCCGCCAGACTTCGGCTACCTGCCCGCGTCCGGCGGGATCTTCCGCGACCTGCTGATCCACGACCTGGACGCGGTGCCGTGGCTGATCGGCGAACCCGTGGTCGAGGTGTACGCCAGTGGGTCGGTGCTGGTCGACCAGGCGTTCGCGGACGCCGACGACGTGGACAACGCGGTCGTCCTGCTGCGCTTCGCCGGCGGGGCGCACGCGGTGCTCACCGGCGGGCGGCACGACCCGGCGGGATACGACCACCGCATCGAGGTACTGGGTTCGGCCCAGTCGCTCGCGGTGGGCCTGGACCCGCGCACCCCGCTGACCTCCCTGGAGGAGGACGGGCCGCAGGCCGGGCCGGACGCCTATCCGGGCTTCCCGGAGCGCTTCGCCCGGGCGTACGGCAACGAGATGCGGGTGTTCGTCGAGGTGGTCGCCGGGCGGATGGCCAACCCGTCGCCGGTGCGCGACTCGCTGGGCAGCCTGATCCTGGCCGAGGCCTGCGAGCGGTCGCGGCGCGAGGGGCGCCCGGTGGTTCCGGACCTGCCGGCCGTCGACCCGGCGGTGTCGGCGGTCGGCGAGGCGGCGTCGTGAGCGCCCCGGCGGGAGCCGACCTGCGGCTCGCGGGCGCGCCGATCACGTGGGGCGTGTGCGAGGTGCCCGGCTGGGGCCCGATGCTCCCGGTGGACACCGTGCTCGGCGAGATGGCCGACCTCGGCCTGACCGCCACCGAACTGGGCCCGCCCGGCTACCTGCCGGACGATCCCGCCGCGCTCGAGGGCGTGTTGGCCGGCCACGGGTTGGCCCTGGTCGGCTCCTTCGCCGCCCTGGTCCTGCACGACCCGCACCGCCTGGCGCAGACGCTGGCCGCCGCCGCACACACCGTCGAACTGATCGCCGCGGCCGGCGGCGAGGTACTGGTGCTGGCCGCCGCCACCGGCCTGGACGGCTACGACACCCGACCGGAGTTGTCCGACGCGCAGTGGGGGCAACTGATCGCCACCGCCGAGGAGATCGCCCGGATCGCGGCCGACCGCGGCCTGCGCGCCACGCTGCACCCGCATGTCGGCACCCACGTGGAGAACGCGGCCGAGGTCGAACGTTTCCTCCGGGACAGCACCCTGGCGCTGTGCCTGGACACCGGCCACCTGCTGATCGGCGGCACCGACCCGCTCGACCTGGTCCGCCGCCACCCCGATCGGATCGGGCACGTGCACCTGAAGGACGTACACGCGGACACCGCCGCGCTGGTGCGGTCCGGCGCGCTGAGCTACGCCGAGGCGGTCGGACGCGGCATATACCGCCCGCTCGGCGAGGGCGACGTCCCGGTGGCCGAGATAGTGGCGACGCTGCGCGCGGCGGGCTATCGGAACTGGTACGTCCTCGAACAGGACACGCGTCTCGGCGACGACCCGGCCGACGCGGACCTGCCGCGCCGGGACACCGCGCGCGGCCTGGCCCACCTGCGCGGCAACTGACCGTTGGGCGCCGGGTGCGGCGCGGCGGGCGGGTTCGGTCGCCCGGTCGGGGTACGACACACCTACCGGGCCGGGCGCCCGGTACGCCGCGCACGCCGAGCCGCCACGTACCCGAGCCGCACCCGATCCCCACCCCTCACCTCATCACCTCCCCGAACGTCCCGAACGTCCTGACGAGGAGTATTCGATGCCCCGACGTTCCCTCGGATTCGCCGCAGCCCTCGGCATGTCCGCGCTCGTCCTCGCCGCCTGCAGCAGTCCCTCCGGTTCGGACCCGGACACCGAGAACACCGCGAACAGCGCCCCGACGGTCGCGGCCAAGGGCAACAACACGGTGGCCGTGATCACCCACGGCTCGGCCGGTGACGCGTTCTGGAGCGTCGTACAGAACGGCGCGCAGGACGCCGGCAAGAAGCTGGGCGTCGACGTCCAGTACCAGGGCAACGGCGACCCGGCCGGCCAGGCCCGGTTGATCGACAACGCGGTCACCCAGGGGGTGGGCGGGATCGTGGTCTCGATGGCCAACCCGGACGCGCTGGCCAACTCGATCAAGGCGGCCACCGCCAAGGGCATCCCGGTGATCACCATCAACTCGGGGCAGAGCAGATCCGCCGAGTTCGGCGCGATCGCGCATGTCGGCCAGGACGAGTCGATCGCCGGCGAGGCGGCCGGCGCAAAGCTCAAGCAGGCGGGCCGGACCAAGATGTTGTGCGTCATCCACGAGGCGGGCAACATCGGCCTGAACCAGAGATGCGACGGCGCCAAGGCCGGCTTCGGCGGCGCGACGCAGACCCTCCAGGTCGACATCGCCAACCCCACCGACACCCAGGCCCGGATCCGCGGCGCACTCCAGTCCGACTCCTCGATCGACGCCGTGCTCGCGCTCAACCCGCAGGTCGCCGCGGTCACCGTCGGTGCGGTCGGCGACGCGAACTCCAAGGCGCAGATCGCCACGTTCGACCTCAACGCCGACGTGGTCACCGCGATCAAGGGCGGCAAGATCATCTTCGCGGTGGACCAGCAGCAATACCTCCAGGGCTACCTGCCCGTGACGATGATCAAGCTGTATCGGGACAACGCCAACACCGTCGGCGGCGGCAAGCCGGTCCTGACCGGCCCCGGATTCGTCGACAAGAACAACGTCGACGCGGTGGCCGGATACGCGCAGCGGGGGACGAGATGACCACGACTCCACCGCCGAAGCCCGCGCCCACCCCTTCGCCCACCCCCGCGCCGCCCGCACAGACCGGCGGCGGCGCCGGCACCGAGGCGCCCGGACCCGCGCGCGCCGGCGACGAGCGGGTGTCGCCGGGGGGTCTGGCCCACCGACTGCTCGTGCGGCCGGAGTTGGGTTCGCTGATCGGCGCCGTGCTGGTCATGGTGTTCTTCTCGGTCGTCGCCGACGGCTTCTTCACCGCCGCCGGCGCGGCGACCTGGCTGGACGACTCGGCCACTTTGGGGATCATGGCGGTCGCCGTCGCCCTGCTGATGATCGGCGGCGAATTCGACCTGTCCGCCGGGGTGATGACCGCCTCGACCGCGCTGATCACCGCCATGCTCGCCACCCGCGCGGGCTGGTCCGTCTGGCCGGCGCTCGCGGTGTCCCTGCTCTTCGCCCTCGCCGTCGGCGCCCTGAACGGCTGGCTGGTGGTGCGTACCGGACTGCCCAGCTTCATCATCACGCTCGGCACGTTCCTGGCCCTCCAGGGCCTCAACCTCGGGGTCACCCGGCATGTGACGAACAGCGTCCAGGTCAGCGGGATGCGGGCCACCGACGGCTACGAGTCGGCCGGGCGGTTCTTCGCCTCGACGATGGCCGTGGCCGGCACCGAGATCCAGGTCTCCGTGTTGTGGTGGCTGCTGTTGGCCGCGCTGGCCACGTGGGTGCTGGCCCGGACCCGATTCGGCAACTGGATCTACGCCGTCGGCGGCGCTCCGGTGAGCGCGCGCAATGTCGGCGTCCCGGTGGACCGGACCAAGATCGTGCTGTTCATGACCACCGCCGCGGCCGGCTGGCTGGTCGGCTCGATCAACATCCTGCGCTACACCTCGGTCCAGGCCAATCAGGGCATCGGGCTCGAATTCCAGTACATCATCGCGGCGGTGATCGGTGGATGCCTGCTCACCGGCGGCTACGGGTCGGCGATCGGCGCCGCCCTGGGCGCGTTGATCTTCGGCATGGCCCGGCAGGGCATCGTGTACGCGAAGTGGAACAGCGACTGGTTCCAGCTCTTCCTCGGCGTGATGCTGCTCGCCGCCGTGCTGGTCAACAACTCCTTCCGACGCCGCGCGGAAAGGCCCCGCCGATGACGAACACCACTCCCGAACCCCGGCCGACCGGCGCCGGACCGGACGCCTGCGCCCGGCCCGGTGCGGGTGCCACCCGAGCCGGCGCCCGGGCCGGGCACCTGCTCGAACTGCGCGGTGTGGGAAAGCGGTTCGGCAATGTGATCGCACTCGACGACGTGTCCACCTCGGTCGACGCCGGCGAGGTGACGTGTGTCCTGGGGGACAACGGCGCGGGCAAGTCGACGTTCATCAAGATCCTGGCCGGCGTACACGGCAACGACAGCGGCGAATACCTCGTCGAGGGCGCGCCGGTGCGCTTCCACTCGCCCCGCCAGGCGCTGGACCGGGGGATCGCCACGGTCTACCAGGACCTGGCCGTGGTGCCGTTGATGAGCGTGTGGCGCAACTTCTTCCTCGGCTCCGAACCCCGAAAGGGACGTGGGCCGTTCGCCCGGCTCGACATCGCGCGGGCGCGCGACACCGCACGCCGGGCGCTGCTCGACATGGGCATCGACCTGCGGGACGTGGAGCAGCCGGTGGGTACGCTCTCCGGCGGCGAACGGCAGTGTGTGGCGATCGCCCGGGCCGTGCACTTCGGCGCCAAGGTGCTGATCCTGGACGAGCCCACCGCCGCGCTCGGCGTCAAGCAGGCCGGAACGGTGCTGCGCTACATCGCCCGGGCGCGCGATCGTGGTTTGGGCGTCGTGTTCATCACGCACAACCCCCATCACGCGCACCCGGTCGGGGATCGATTCCTCCTGCTCAACCGCGGGCGCAGCCAGGGCAGTTACACCAAGGACGAGATCACCCTGGCCGAACTCACCCGGCAGATGGCGGGCGGCGCCGAACTGGAAGCGCTGGCCCACGAGTTGCATTCGGGGGCCAAGGCATGACGGGTGCGGGCATGACCGGGCCCACGGCGGAGCCGGAGCGCGGCGGGCCTTTCACCGGAGAGCCCGAGGTGCTGACCGTCGGACGGGTAGGGGTGGACCTGTACCCGCAGCAGAGCGGGGTCCCGCTCGACCGGGTCGAGACCTTCGCCCGGTTCCTGGGCGGCACCGCGACCAACGTGGCGGTCGCCGCGGCCCGGCTCGGCCGTCGATCGGCGGTGTTGACCAAGGTCGGCGCGGATCCGTTCGGCACCTTCGTCCGCGACGCGCTGACCGGGTTCGGTGTCGATCCCGCCTGGGTGTCCACGCACGAACGGCTGTTGACCCCGGTGGTGTTCTGCGCGCTCGATCCGCCGGAGGATCCGCCGCTGCTGTTCTACCGGCTGCCGACCGCGCCCGATCTCACGCTCACCGACGCGGACGTGCCGTGGGATCTGGTTCGCCGGGTCCCGGTGTTGTGGGTGACCGGGACCGGCGCCAGCGTGGAGACCTCACGCGGCACACACCTGCGGATGCTGGCCGCGCGCGGTCGGCGCGAGCACACCGTGCTCGACCTCGACTATCGGCCGATGTTCTGGCCGGACCGGGACACCGCCTCGCGGCACATCGGCGCGCTCGTCGACGAGGCCACCGTGGTGGTGGGCAATCGGGCCGAGGTGGAGATCGCGGTCGGCACGGCCGATCCGGACGAGGCCGCGCGGCGGTTGCTGGCTCGGGGGGTGCGGCTGGCCCTGGTCAAGAAGGGCGCCGAGGGTGTCCTGGTGGCCACCGCCGAGGGCAGCCACACGGTGGCGCCGCGCCGGGTCGAGGTGGTGTGCGGGCTCGGTGCGGGCGACGCGTTCGGGGGCGCGCTCGTGCACGGTCTGCTGTCCGGGTGGGATCCGGTGCGGATCGCCGAATGCGCCAACGCCGCCGGGGCGCTGGTGGCGGGGCGGCTCGCGTGCGCGGACGCGATGCCGACGCCGGCGGAGATAGCGGAACTGCTGACCGCACATCAAGCGAATGCGAACCACCCGATCGTGAACCACCCGATGTTGGAGACCCGAACGTGATCAGCGACCACGACTGGAACACCCTGCTCGCGACCCGGGCGCACCGGCCCGACGCGGTTCTCGCCGCGTACGACGAGCGCCGTCGCCGACCGAACCTGCTCTCCCCGCACGGCACGCTCTTCCTGGTCGCCGCCGACCACCCCGGACGCGGCTCGCTGGGGGTGGGCGGCGACGCGCTCGCCATGGCCGACCGGCGCGACCTCCTGGACCGTCTGGTCACCGCCCTGGAACACCCCGACGTGGACGGTGTGTTGGGCACACCCGACGTGATCGAGGAACTGCTGCTCCTGGGCGTCCTCGAGGACAAGGTGGTGATCGGGTCGATGAACCGGGGCGGCCTGGCCGGCGCGTCCTGGGAGATCGACGACCGGTTCACCGGATACGACGCCGAGGCCATCGACCGCTACCGGCTCGACGGCGGCAAGATGTTGCTGCGCATCGTGGACGCCGACGCCGGCACGATACCCACCCTGGAGGGCTGCGCACGAGCGGTGAGCGAGCTGGCCGGCCGGGGGATCCGGGCGATGATCGAACCGCTGCCGTATCGGCGCGACACGTCCGGGCGGCTGGTCCTGGACCGCTCGACCGAGGCCAACGTGCGGGCGGTGACGGTCGCCTCCGCGCTGGGCACGACCTCGGCCTACACCTGGCTGAAGCTGCCCGCGACCGACGAGCCGGACAAGGTGGCCGGCGCCACGACCCTGCCGACCGTGGTGCTGGGCGGGGTGCCGTCCGCCGATCCGCGGGCCGACCTGTCCTCGTGGGGCCGGGCGCTCGCGCAACCGGCGGTGCGCGGCCTGGTGGTGGGCCGGGCGCTGCTGTATCCGGCCGACGGGGACGTGCGCGGCGCGGTGGACGCCGCCGCGCGGGTCCTGCGCGCGGCCAATCCGCGCGCGGCGGAGGTGATCGTATGAGCGATCCGCGACTGTTCCACCCCTGGGGCACGGCGGGCGGGGCCGACGACCCGCTGCTGATCACGCCCGAACTGGCGGGCTGGCGCTACAGCGGCCTGCGGGTGATCCACCTGCCGCCGGGCGGCCGGCGGGTGCTGGCCACCGGGGACCACGAGGTCGCGGTGATCCCGCTGGCCGGCGGTCTGACCGTGGAGACCGAGGGTCGCAGGTTCGAACTGGCCGGTCGCGAGTCGGTGTTCACCGCCGTGCCGGACTTCGCGTACGTCCCGCGCGACGCGGAATTGCGGCTGAGCGCGGCGCACGGGTGCGAGGTGGCGTTGGCGTCGGCGCGGGCGACCCGGCGGCTGGATCCCGCGTACGGGCCGGCCGCCGGCGTGCCGGTCGAGGTGCGCGGCGCCGGTCGGGCCACCCGGCAGGCGAACAACCTGCTCACGCCCGACGCGTTCGACGCGGACAAGCTGGTGGTCTGCGAGATCCTGACCCCGGACGGCAACTGGTCGTCCTTCCCGCCGCACAAGCACGACGAGGCGAGCGCGCACGAGGTCGTCAACGAGGAGATCTACTTCTTCCGGGTGGCCGGCCGGGACGGACGCACCCCCGACCGGGAGGGTTTCGGGCTGCACCGCACGTACACCGCCGACGGCTCGATCGACGAGACCGTGACGGTGCGCGACGGTGACGTCTTCCTGGTCCCGCGCGGCTACCACGGCCCGTGCGTGGCCACTCCGGGACACCACCTCTACTACCTGAACGTGATGGCCGGACCCGCCGCCGAACGCGCGATGCTCGCCTGCGACGACCCCGCCCACCACTGGGTACGGGACAGCTGGGCCGGACAGCCGGTCGACCCGCGCTGCCCGCTCACCTCGCCGCCCGCCCCCGACGGAGGAATCCGATGACTTCGACGACTTCGACGAGGACGGCCGGTGCCACCGTGCGGCTGACCACCGCCCAGGCTCTCGTCCGCTGGCTGATCGCCCAGGGGAGCGAACTCGTCGACGGTCGCCGAGTGCCGCTGTTCCCGGGTGTGTTCGCCATCTTCGGCCACGGCAACGTGCTGGGCCTCGGCGACGCGCTGCACGAGGCGGGCGGGCAACTCCCGGTGTGGCGCGGCCAGAACGAACAGGGCATGGCGCTCGCGGCGGTCGGCTACGCGCGGGCGACGCAGCGCCGACAGGTGATGATCGCGACCTCCTCGATCGGGCCCGGCGCGCTGAACATGGTCACCGCGGCGGGTGTGGCGCACGCCAATCGGCTGCCGTTGCTGCTCCTGGTCGGGGACACCTTCGCGAGCCGGGCGCCGGACCCGGTACTGCAACAGGTCGAGCACTTCCACGACCCGAGCGGCACGGTCAACGACGCGTTCCGCTCGGTCAGTCGCTACTGGGACCGGATCACCCGGCCGGAGCAGTTGATCGCCACGCTGCCGCAGGTGGCCCGGGCGCTCACGGACCCCGCCGACTGCGGGCCGGTCACACTGGCGCTGCCGCAGGACGTGCAGGCGCAGGCGTACGACTTCCCGCTCGCGATGTTCGCGCCCCGGCTGCACCGGCCGGTACGCCCGCGGCCGGATCTGGCCGAACTGGCGGACGCGGCGGCACTGCTGCGGGCCGCCGCCCGGCCGTTGCTGGTGGTGGGCGGCGGGGTGCGGTACGCGGACGCGGCGGCGGAGGTGCTGGCGCTCGCCGAGGCGTACGGTGTCCCGTTCGCCGAGACGGTCGCGGGGCGCACCCTGCTGCCGCACGAACACCCGCTGCACGCCGGGCCGTTGGGCATCACCGGATCCGCCTCGGCGAACGCGCTCGCGGCCGACGCGGATCTGATCCTGGCCGTGGGCACCCGACTCCAGGACTTCACCACCGCGTCCTGGACGGTCTTCGCCGCCGACGCGCGCCTGGTGTCGATCAACGCGGCCCGGTTCGACGCGGTCAAGCGCGGAGCGACGCCGGTGACGGGAGACGCGCGCGAGGCGCTGCGCGAACTGACCCCGCTGCTGGGCGACTGGCGCCCGGACCCGGCCTGGACCGCGCGCGCCGCGAGCGAACGCCGGGCCTGGGACGACACGATCGACGCACTGCGCGCGCCGGGCGACCCGGCGGAACCGCCGACGTACGCGCAGGTCGTGGGCGTGGTCAACCGGTTGGCCGGGCCTGCGGACTACGTGCTCACCGCCGCCGGTGGGCTGCCGGGCGAACTGGTGGGCGGCTGGCGGTCGGTGGGGCCCGTCGGGGCGCCGACGATGGACGTCGAGTACGGGTTCTCCTGCATGGGCTACGAGATCGCCGGCGCGTGGGGTGCGGCGATGGCGCGGCCCGAGGGGGTGGTCACCACGCTCCTGGGCGACGGCTCGTACCTGATGCTCAACTCCGAGGTGTACTCGGCGGTGTTGTCCGGACACCGGTTCGTCGCGGTGGTCTGCGACAACGGCGGCTACGCGGTGATCGCGCGGCTGCAGGAGGGGCAGGGGGCGGCGCCGTTCAACAACATGATCACCGACTGCCGGGGACCGGGCGCCGCGGCCGACCACCGGGTCGATTTCGCCGCGCACGCCGCCGCGTTGGGCGCCGAGGTGTTCACCGCCGACACGGTGGCCGACCTGGAGAAGGCCTACGCGGCGGCTCGGGCGTCGCGGCGGCCGTCCGTGGTGGTGGTGCGGACCAGCCCGAACCACTGGACCGAATCGGGCGCGTGGTGGGAGGTCGGCGTCCCCGAACTCTCCGCGCGCCCGGAAGTGACGGCGGCCCGCCGGCGCATGGACGAGGCGAGAGCGGAACGCGCGGCCCGAAACTGACCGGGTCGGCGTCGCCGGGCTCGGGTGGATCGCCCCACCCGAGCCGCGGGCGCGAACGGGCCGCGTCCGCACCGCGAACGGGCCGCGATCAGGCCGCGATCGGGCGGGCCGGCAGACCCGCGCCCGCTCTCGCCTCGGCGAACGAGCCGAGCAGCCGGTCGTGGATGGCGCCGTTGGAGGCGACCAACTCCCCGTCGCCGGGCTTCCAGTCGTCGCCCTCGAAGGTGGTGGCCCGACCGCCCGCCTCGCGGACCAGGATCGCGCCGGGCGCCCAGTCCCACGGACCGCAGCGCTGCTCCCAATAGGCGTCGAGCCGGCTCGCGGCCACCCAGGACAGGTCGATGCCGGCGCAGCCCAACCGCCGCACGTCACGGGTGTCGTTGACCACCGACAGGAACTCGGCCAGGTTGTTGTCCGGGTCGGTCGCGCGGGACGGCGGGAAGCCGGTGGCGATCACGCTGCGGCCCAGGGTGCGGGTGTCCGAGACGTGCAGGCGTTTGCGGCCCTCGTACGCGCCGCGCCCGGCCTCGGCCCAGTACGTCCGACGTCGCGTCGCGTCCGCGACCACGCCCAGGGCGAGTCGTTCGCCGTCCCAGAACGCGATCGCGCAGGCGTAGTGCGGCAGTCCGTGCGCGAAATTCGTGGTGCCGTCGAGCGGATCGACGAACCAGGTCGGGCGGTTCAGGTCCAACTCGGCCAGCCCGCCACCCTCTTCGCCGACCACCGCGTCCTGTGGATAGTGGCTGCCCAGCCAGGCCCGGACCAGCTTCTCCACGCGCAGATCGGTCGCGGTGACCAGGTCGGCGGACGACGACTTGAGCCGGATCCGCCGAGGTCGCCCGGCCCGGCGAATGACCTGGGCGGCCTCTCGGGCGACGCGCAGCGCCGCAAGCGTACGGGGGAGGGGGAAGACCACGGTGACGCTCCTTGCCTACGGCGCTCGATGAAACCGATGCCCGATCGACCACGGAGCACCCACCGGCCCCACACCCGACCCACGCCCCTCGCCCCACGCGAAGACCGCCCCGACACCGACTCGCCGCCCTGCAACTCCTGGCCCCGACATTATGTCGACCCCCACCTCCCATCACCACCGAGTTGGCCCGCGCGCCCGCCTCGTGCGGTCGGCCGGACCCGGGCGCGGGGCCGCAGCGCGGTCGTCGCCGCGGGTGCGGGCTCGGCCGCGCACGGTGGCGGAGCCGTCGGATACCCGCCATCGGGTGCGCGGCAGCCGAGTGCGGGGTTTGTGGGGGTTCGGGGTGGTAGTTCGCATGGGGTGGGTTGAGGTGGGGATGGTGGGTCATGATGAGGGAGTAGTGGTATCCGTGCGGTCGGAAGGTGCGAGCGTTCGGCGGTCGGGTTCGGGGTGGGTGGGGCGTCGGCGCGCGTGACAGTCGAGGAGCCCCCCATGGCACGTCCGGTTGGTATCGACCTCGGTACGACGAACTCGGTGGTCGCGGTTCTGGAGGCCGGTGAGCCCACCGTCATCGCGAACGCGGAAGGGGCTCGGACGACACCGTCGGTGGTCGCCTTCGCGAAGAACGGCGAGGTCCTGGTCGGTGAAGTGGCCAAACGCCAGGCGGTGACCAACGTCGAGCGCACCGCGCGGTCCGTGAAGCGGCACATGGGCGACAACACCTGGCACTTTCCCGAGACCGGCGACATCGACGGCAAGCGATACACCGCCCAGGAGATCTCCGCGCGGGTGTTGCAGAAGCTCAAACGCGACGCCGAGGCCTATCTGGGCGAGAAGGTCACCGACGCCGTGGTGACGGTGCCGGCGTACTTCGACGACGCCCAGCGGCAGGCCACCAAGGAGGCCGGGGAGATCGCGGGCCTCCAGGTGTTGCGGATCGTGAACGAGCCGACGGCGGCGGCGCTGGCGTACGGGCTGGACAAGGTGCGCGACCAGATGATCCTCGTGTTCGACCTGGGCGGCGGCACGTTCGATGTGTCGCTCCTGGAGATCGGCGAGGGGGTCGTGGAGGTCAAGGCCACGCACGGTGATACGCATCTCGGCGGCGACGACTGGGACCAGCGGGTGATGGACCACCTGGTCAAGCAGTTCAAGAACGCGCACGGGATCGACCTGTCCAAGGACAAGATGGCCGTACAGCGGCTGCGGGAGGCGGCGGAGAAGGCCAAGGTCGAGTTGTCCGGCGCCACCGAGACGTCGATCAACCTGCCGTACATCACCGCGTCGCCCGAGGGCCCGCTGCACCTGGACGAGAAGCTGACCCGGGCCCAGTTCCAGCAGCTCACGGCGGACCTGCTCCAGCGCTGCCGGGCCCCGTTCCACGCGGCGATCGACGACGCGGGGATCTCGGTCGAGGAGGTCGATCAGGTGGTCCTGGTCGGCGGGTCGACCCGGATGCCGGCCGTGAGCGAGCTGGTCCGGGAGCTGACCGGCGGCAAGGAGCCGAACAAGGGCGTCAACCCGGACGAGGTGGTGGCCGTCGGTGCCGCGCTCCAGGCGGGTGTGTTGAAGGGTGAGGTCAAGGACGTCCTGCTGTTGGACGTCACCCCGCTGTCCCTCGGTATCGAGACCAAGGGCGGCATCATGACCAAGCTGATCGAGCGCAACACCACGATCCCGACCAAGCGTTCGGAGATCTTCACCACGGCGGACGACAACCAGCCGTCGGTGCAGATCCAGGTGTTCCAGGGTGAGCGCGAGATCGCCGCGTACAACAAGCGGCTGGGCATGTTCGAGCTGACCGGCCTGCCGCCCGCGCCGCGCGGGCTGCCGCAGATCGAGGTGATCTTCGACATCGACGCGAACGGCATCGTGCACGTGTCCGCGAAGGACCTGGGCACGGGCAAGGAGCAGTCGATGACCATCACCGGCGGTTCCAGTCTGCCCAAGGACGACATCGACCGGATGATGCGCGAGGCGGAGGCGCACGCGGAGGAGGACCACCAGCGGCGGGAGACCGCGGAGACCCGCAACCAGGCCGAGCAACTGGTCTACAGCACCGAGAAGTTCCTCGGGGAGAACGGGGACAGGGTGCCGGCGGACGTCAAGGGCGAGGTGGAGACGGCGCTGACCGCGCTGCGCGAGGCGCTCGCGGGCGAGGACACGGCCGCGATTCGCGAGGCGGCGGAGCGGGTGAGCACGGTCGGTCAGAAGCTGGGCACCGCGATGTACGCGAACGCCCAGCCGGGCGCGGCGGGCGCGGGCGGTGCGGCGGGCGGCACCTCGGCCGAGGCCGGCGTCGACGAGGACGAGGTCGTCGACGCCGAGATCGTCGACGACGACAAGCGCGGAGGTGGGACCGCATGAACCGGATCTCCCCCGGCCCGGGACTGCTGCCGGTTCCGTCCGGGCAGCCGCCGTCGCCGATCCTGGCGTCGCTGCTGGCCGAGATCGCGGCGCAGCGTGAGCAGGTGACCGAGCGGGTGGACGAGTTGTGCCGGCTCCGGGCGGACTACGACGGCTATCGCCGGCACGTGCGCCGGGACCGGCTGGCCGTGCGGGAGGCGGCGCTGGTCAATGTGCTCACGCCGCTGTTGCCGGTGGTCGACGGCTTCGACCGGGCGCGGGCCGCCGGTGATCTCACGCCGGGGGTGGCGAGTGTCGTCGACGCGTTGGCGGACACCCTCGCGGCGCTGGGGCTGCGGGCGTTCGGGGCGGTGGGCGACGTGTTCGACCCGTACGTGCACGACGCGTTGGCGTTGCGCGTGGTGGCCGGGGTCGATCCGCCGATCTGCTCGACCGTGCACGAGCCGGGGTATCGGGTGGGCGACCGGCTGCTGCGTCCGGCCCGGGTGACGGTGACCGGGCCGTCGGCGGCGGGTGCGCGATGAGTCGCCGGCGGGTGGTCGTATCGGGGGACGTGCAGGGCGTCTACTTCCGGGACACGTGCCGCGGCACCGCGGAGCGGCACGGTGTCGCGGGCTGGGTGCGGAATCTGCCGGACGGCACGGTCGAGGCGGTGTTCGAGGGCGCGCCGGACGAGGTCGCGCGGATGACCGCGTGGACAGGGCGCGGGCCGTCGCTCGCGGTCGTCGACCGGGTGTACGTGTACGACGAGGATCCGGCGGAGGAGGGGCTGGTGGGGTTCGAGATCCGCCCGACTCCGGCTCTACGGCAACGATGAGCGGGCCGGCCGCGTGAGCGGGTGGGTCGGCTGCGTGAGCGACTGCGGTAAAACTACCGATTCGTGGTGGATTGAACCATCCTGGGAGAGGGGGTGAACGCGGCGGCGGCGACGGAGTGGACCGACGGAGTCGGGGGCTTGGAGGCGACAGGTATGCAGATCGTGGGATGGCACGTAGAGATGGAGTTCAAGGAGGACGGGAAGCGGACCGAGGCCGCGGCGCTCCTGCGCCTGCGCGACGGTACGGAACTGCGCTCGCACGCGCACGCCAGCCGGTATCCGGACGACCCGGACCAGCCGGCGGTCGGCGAAGAGCTCGCCGCGGCGCGGGCGTTGACCGACCTGACCCGGCAACTGCTGGACAAGGCGGCGGGTGAGATCGAGTCGTCGACGAGTCGGCCGGTTCACGCGCTCGCCTGAACGACGCGGGTTCGACCGCGCTCGACGGGGCCGGTGTCGGCCGGCGGTTTGCCGTCGGTCGGCGCCGGCTCGCGCGCGCCTCGGCCGGGGCGGCGGGCCCGCCGATGACCGGTGGTGGGCGGTACGCGCGTGGGGAATCGGCTCGCCCGCGCAGCCGGGATGATGCCGGATGCCGGCGCTGGGGGCGGGTGGCTCCCGTGCGTCTTCCGGGCGTTGAGGGCCGTCGTGGAGAAGGTGGCTCTGCCGCCCGACCGGGGTAGCGGGCGGATGGCCGGTGGTGGCTGTTCCCGTGTGGGTTGCGGGGGTGAGGGCTCTCGGTGGGCGTCGGATCCGTTGCCGGATCGGGACGGCGGGTGGATGGCTGGTGGTGACTGGTTCCCCTGTGGAGTGCGGTGTGTTCCGGGGGATTTGGGTGGGTAGTCATCATGCTGATTGCCGCACGTGATTGATTGATTACCATGTGTGCTTGCCGGGTGGGTCGTGGTCTGCGGTGGCGGGGGTAGAGCAGAGTCGATGAGTGTGGCGATCGAGGTACTCGTGATCACCCCGGTTCGGATCTATCGCGACGCCACCGTGCGGGCGCTCGCCGACGAACCCGCGTTGCGGCTGGTCGGCTCGGGTGGCTCCGCCTCGGAGGCGGTCGCCGGCGCGCGGCGGTTGCGCCCCTCCGTACTCCTGCTGGACCTGAGCACGCCGGACAGCATTCCCGCGATCCGCGCGATCCGACGCGGGACGCCGGAGACCCGCCTGATCGCGATGGGCGTGGACGAGTCCCGCGACGACGTCATCACCGCTGCCGAGGCGGGCGTGGCCGGATTCATCGGCCGCGAATACTCGCTCTCGCAGACCGCCGCCGCGATCATCGGCGTCGTGCGCGGCGAGGCCTCGTGCAGCCCGCGGATCGCCGCACTGCTGCTGCAACGCGTACAGTCCCCGACCGTCGCCGCGCAGCGCATGTCGGCGCTGCCCGAGACGCTGACCGCACGCGAGCGGGAGATCCTGTTTCTGATCGCCGAGGGCAGGACCAACCACGAGATCGCCCGGGATCTTTCCATCGGCCTGTCCACGGTCAAAACCCATGTGCACGCCGTACTGCGGAAGTTGCGCGTCCCGCACCGTGAGGCCGCCGCCGGCCTGCTGCGGGCGACACCGGCCGGCGAACCGCTCGGCCCCGCCCGGGTGGAGGCCGACGGCGCACCGGATCGAGCGCTCGGCGCACCGCGCGCCGTACCGCCACCCGTGTGGGGCTCGCGCGCGCCGCGCACCCGGCGGGCACCGGACCACGAACAACCCGCCGGCGGCGGGCCCGCGGCCGGGTAACCGGGCCGCCGGGGGCGCGCCGGACCCACCCGATCGGGTGGACAACGCTCTCCATCCGAGGTGGAGGCCGGCCGAGTCGACCGGCGGTGGAGGTCTACTTCCGCGCTCGGCAAAGATCGAACCGGCGGGTGGATGACGCGCTTCGGGCCGATGATCAACGATCGCGGCATGGCCGTCGCCGGCTCGATCGGTTCGAGCGCACCCGTGTTGACCGACCTCTCCGACCTGGAGCGGTGGATCGCGGACGTGCTGGCCCGGGCGGTGCAGGCCAACGGGCCCGAATCGGACGAGAGTTCGCTGGAACGCCTGTACCCCTCCCACGAGGAGGTGCGCGCGGCGCTGGCGGGTGCGCCCCGGCCCGCGCCGGTGCTGATCACCGGGCCGCCGCTGCCCGCCCACCTGGCGCTGCCGCTGGCCCGGCGCGGCTTCGACCCGTTCGACCTCGCCGCGCTCGCGCTGATCCTCGCACCCGAACTCGACCCGGCGTACGGCCGGGTGATCGCCTGGCTGCAACGCGACTCCGGGCAGCCGTACCCGACGCTCGACCTGCTTGCCCGCCTGTGCTGCGAGACCGGGCAGGACCGGGCGGCGGTCGCGGTACGGCTGTCCACCGCCGGTCCGCTGCTCCGGTGCGGGCTGGTGGAGCCGGTCGGCGGGCGCTCCGGACCCTCCTACGCGGGCGCCGTGCGGCCCTCGGCGGTGCTGCTGCGCCGGTTGTTCGCGATCGGCCGACTCGACGACGCGCTCGCGCCGTTCGCGACGGTGGACGCGTACGCGCCGGTCGACGCGCCCGACCCGATCGCCGCCGCCGCGCTGGTCGCCCGGCTCGTCGGCGACGCGCCCTCGCTCACCCACCTGTCCGGCGCGCCGCCCGCGACCTGCCTGGACGTCGCGTGGTGGAGCGCGGCGCGGGCCGGCCGGCGGGTGCTGACCGCGCGGCCCGAAGCGCTCGCCGACCCGGCCCTGCTGCCCGGTCTGGCCGCCGAGGCGCTGCTGCGCGAGGCCGTCCTCGTGGTGGACACGCACGCCGGCGGCCCGCCCGACGCGGTGTGGGAGCGGTTCACCCACGCCGTCGTGGTCGGCGGCCCCGACACGCTCGCGCCCACCGGGCCCCACGTGCCGGCCGAGCGGGTGGCCGCGCTGTCGGTCCGCCGGGCGGTCGGCGTGCCCGGGGGCCTGGCCACCGCCTTGGCCGCACACGGCGTCGAGGTCGCGAGCACGCCCGGCGCCGACCCGCCGGCCGGCTGGACCCACCTGGCCGGGCCGGAGTTGCGGCACACCCTCGACGCGGTCGCCGCCCGGGCCCGCGGTCGGGCCGAGCCGGGCGCGCCGCTGCGCACCACCGCGGCCGAGGTCGTCGACGTCGCCGCCCGGATCACCGGAGGCGAACTGGGCCGCCTCGCCACCCGGTTGGGCACCTCCGACGACTGGTCCGCGCTGATCGTCCCGGACGACGTCGGCGCGCGGCTGCGCGATGTGTGCGCGCACCTGACCGCCCATCGCACGGTGCTCGACGCGTCCGGCTTCGCCGACCGGCCGGGCCCGGGTCGCGGCGTGTCGGTGCTGTTCGCCGGACCCAGCGGCACCGGCAAGACGTTCGCCGCGCGCCTGGTCGCGGGTCGGCTCGGGCTGCCGCTGTACCGGGTGGACCTGGCGTCGGTGGTGTCCAAGTACATCGGCGAGACCGAACAGAACCTGGACGCCGTCTTCACCGCCGCCGCGCGCACCGACGCCGTGCTGCTGTTCGACGAGTGCGACGCGCTGTTCGGCAAGCGCAGCGAGGTGCACGACGCGCGCGACCGCTACGCCAACCTCGAAGTGGCCTATCTGCTTCAGCGGTTGGAGGACCACGACGGGCTCGCGGTGCTGGCCACCAACCTCCTGCACCACATGGACGACGCGTTCATCCGCCGGTTGACCTACTGCGTGCACTTCCCGTTCCCGGAGGCCGCCGAGCGGCGGCGGATCTGGCAGGGCGCCTGGCCGGCGGCACTGCCCCGGGACGTGGACGTCGATCTGGGCGAACTGGCCGAGCGCTACCCGCTCTCCGGCGGTCACATCCACAACGTCGCGGTGGCGGCGGCCCACCTGGCCGCTGCCGAGGGGCGCGTGGTGGACCGGGCGGCGGTACTCCGGGCGATGGAGCGCGAATACGACAAGATCGGACCGTCCCCGCAGGCCCCCACCACGATCGGGGCGCGGTGATGGCGGCGCCGATGAAGGCGGGGGGCACCGCTGCGCACCTGCCGGCCGAGTTGGAGGCGCGGGCCGAACGGGCCCGGCCGCTGGACGCCGCGCTGCGCGGTCCGATGGAGCGTTCGTTCGGTACGTCCCTGGGCGACGTGGTCGTGCACACCGACGCGGACGCGGCGGCATCGGCCGACCGCCTCGACGCGAAGGCGTACGCGGTCGGTCGGCACGTCGTGTTCGGCCCCGGACGCTACGACCCGCACTCGACGGTGGGCCGGGCGCTGATCGGCCACGAACTCGCGCACGTGGTGCAGCAGCGCCGCGGCGGCCCGCAGCCGGGACCGCGGGGCGTGCACCCCTCGG
This sequence comes from Embleya scabrispora, assembly GCF_002024165.1. Taxonomy (NCBI): domain Bacteria; kingdom Bacillati; phylum Actinomycetota; class Actinomycetes; order Kitasatosporales; family Streptomycetaceae; genus Embleya; species Embleya scabrispora. The sequence continues at coordinate 939,785 of NZ_MWQN01000003.1, read as the reverse complement.
GCACCGCCGCCGAGGGCGCCGCGCACACGGCGGGTGCCCGGGCCGCCGCCGGCCTGTCCGCCCCGGTCGCGGCCGGCACCGCGCCGGGCGTGTCCCGGGCGCCGAAGAACGACCCGGAGGACGAGGCCCGGCTCGCGGAGGTCAAGCAGCGGAACCGCTCCGACGCCATGGTCGCCCTGGGCACCGCCGAGGGGACCGGCCTCGAGGTCACCGGCCTGGTGGACACCGTGATCGGCCTGGACTACGCGGCGCACGATGTGGGGCGGCTCGGCGTGGACAAGGCCGCGTCGGCGCTGGGCCTGTCGGCCGACGACAAGAAGACGCTCCACACCGTGTTCGACGTGGTCACCGGCGGCGCGGTGCTGGACGCCATCCGGGAACGGGCCAAGGCGTCGGGCTGGGTCGACCCGCTCACCGGCGCGCCCGCGCTGTCGCCCAAGGTCACGGCGGCGGGCAACTGGGCCGAGGCGGAGTACGACAGGCTCACGGGCAGCCACGCGATCGACGACGGCAGCCTGTTCACCGAGCGGGAACTGGCGCAGATCGCCACCTCGCTCGGCCTGCAGACGGCACTGGCGTTCACCGGCGTGGAAGAGGTTGCGCTGGTACTCAAGGTGTTGGGCGTGGCGACCTCCGTGAAGGGGATCCTGGACGCGATCAACGCCGATCCGGAGCACTGGCCCTCCGACTCGCGGTTCTGGATCCAGGTCGTCGGCGCCGTCCTCAACGTAGCCGGACTGGCCGCCTCCTCGGCGGGCAAGCGGCTGGCGGGGCTGCTCGTCGACGCCGCGCTGACCACCCTGGCGACGGCTCCGTCCGTGCTCAAGTTGTGGGGCGACTGGAAGAACGCGCAGGGTCCGGACCGCGACGAGGTGCTGAGGAAGGACCTCAAGGAGGTGTTGCGGGCGTTGGCGGCGGTGCTGCACCAGATTTTGCTGCGCGCGTCGAGCCACCGGCGATCGAAGACCCCGGGCGGTCCCGGCGGTTCCGGGACGGAGGAGCACGGCGGGCCGCCCGCGAAGCGGCCGCAACCGGCCGCAGCCCCCCACCCGACGGATGCGGCGCCGCCCGTACCGGCCCGCGCAGCCGCGCCCGCCTCGGCTCCCCCACGCGGCCCGCCACCGCGCCCGCGGCGCCCGAGCCGGCCGCGAAGTCGGGCGGGACAACAGGCGGTAGGAAGGCACCCGGCAGGAAGTCGCCGGGCAAACCGAAGACCAGGCCCGCCGACACCGAGGCCGGCCCACCCGTGGCGGGCACGAACCCGGTGGGTCCCTCGCCTGCCGAGCCCGCCCCGGCGGTGAAGGCCGGCGCGAAGAGCCCCGGAACGACAGGCACGGGCACGACCGGCGCGGGCCCGAAGAGCATCGGCGAGAGCACCGGCGCGGCCAAGCCGACGACCGGCGGGAAGACCACGGGCGACACCGTGACGGGTGACACCGCGACGGGCAAGGCCCCCACGAAGAAGGCCCCCGCCAAGAAGGCGGCCGGTGGGAAGGATACGGGCACGAAGAGTACCGCCGAGAAGGCCGCCGCGGGGCGGCCCGCCGACGGCGGGGCCGGGCCGGCCGGGGGCGGATCCGTCAAGACGACGGACCTCGCCGCCAAGCGACAACTGGTCAAGGACGTCCGTGCCCGGGCCAAGGCGCTGCGCGAGGAGGCGCGGAAGGACCCGTCCGCCGTCGACCGGTTGCGCGAGCTGTACGAGGGCCAACCCGACCACGTTCTCGGTGCGTTGAGCGACGATCCGGTGGCCGCGCAGGTCCGGGACCGCCGCCGGGCGCAGCAGCAGAAGGACGAACTCGCCCGGATCGACGCGAGCGACTCTCGCCCGCCGCACGAGGCCACGGTCCGTGTGCTCGACCCCAACGGGCGCGTCGTGCACAACGAGTCCCTGCGCAGCGGCGGCGTCACCCCCGAACAGCGTGCGGCACGCGGACTGAACCGGGCCAACCAGGACAGCCACACCGAGGCCAAGGCGGTGGCGCGGGCCCCGCTGACGGCCGGTCGGCGGATGTACATCACCGGCCAGTACGACCCGTGCGGCTCCTGCCGCGCCGCCATGCAGGCGGCGGCCCTGCGCAGCGGCGGGCGGATCAACTACTGGTGGCCCGGCGGCCCACCCGAAGGCATGTGGTTTCCGCTCGGCTCCGGCGGTGCGCGATGATCGACATCCTCGACCTGATCATCCGCGAGACGCTGGTCGCCGGCGTGCCCGGGCTGACCGGCGCCCGGATCGGGTTCCAGCCGCCCGACGACGACTGGCGGCAGCGGGTGGGCGCGAGCCAGGGCGTCTGGGTCAACTGCGCGCTGGTCGATCTGCGCGAGGACCGGCACATGCGGCAGAACATCCGACAGCGGATCACCACCGGCGCGGTCACCGTGGAGCGGCCCGAGCCGGCGCGGATCCGCTGCCACTACCTGATCACGGCGTGGAACGCGGCCAAGGACAGTCCGCAGATGCCCGCGACCGAGCAGGAGCACATGGTGCTCGGCGCGGTCCTGGCCGTGTTCCTGCACGCCGACCCGCTGGTCGCCTCCGCTGTGTTGACACCCGATCAACTGGTCGGCGTACCCGAGGTGTTGCGCGAGGCCGAACTGCCCGTCGAGGTGGTGCCGCCGGAAGGGTTCGGCAAACTCGCCGAGTTCTGGGGCACGGTCGGCCGGGCCACCTCGTGGCGCCCCGCCGTGTACCTGATCGTCACCATGCCGGTCCCGGAGGCGGACCGGCGGATCGACGGCGTGGTGCACACGGTGCTCACCTCCTACGAGGGCACGCCGCCCGACGGCCCTGCCGAGCAACTGGCCGACGTGGGCGGCCTGGTACTCGACGCCACGGCCGGTCCGGGGGTGCCGCCGGTGCCGGTGGCGGATGCCCGGGTCGTGCTGCTCGACGCGGCGGGCGGCGAGGCGGTCCGCGCCCGCAGCGGCGCCGACGGGCGCTTCGTGCTGGTCGAGGTGCGGCCGGGTGCGTACACCGCGCTGGTCACCGCCGCCGGACTGCCGCCACCCGCGCCCACCCCCGTTCAGGTCCCCGGCTCCCCCGACGCGCTGATCGAACTGCGCTTCACCTGATCACCCGATCACTGAGAGGACGTCCGCCATGGCCGTGCAGGTCTCGTACCCCGGCGTCTATATCGAAGAGACCGAGCCCGCCGCGCCCATCCAGGGCGTGTCGACCAGCGTCGCGGCGTTCATCGGGATCACCGCGCAGGGGCCGATCGCCGAACCCACCCTGGTGACCAGCCCGGACGCGTTCACCGCACTGTTCGGCCCGCCCGTCGACGGCGGCGACGTGCCCTACTATCTGCCGCTCGCCGTGGACGGCTTCTTCCGCAACGGCGGCACCCAGTGCTTCGTGCTGCGCGTGGGCACCGCGACACCGGCCGGGATCGACTTGCCGGGGCGGGCGACGGGGGCACCGGCCGCGGCCAGGGCGGTGGCCCGCCTCGACGGTCCGGACGGCGAGGGCGGCTCGGTGCGGATCGCCGACTCCAGCGCGCTGGCCGCCGCGTTGACCGCGGCCGGCGCCGGTACCGACCTGGCCGTGGCTCGGGGCAGCGCGAGCGTCACCGCCGTCGACGCCACCCGGCGCGTGCTCACCGTGAACGCGGTCGACGGCCTGGCGGTGGGCGATCGGGTGGTGGTGGCCAAGGGCACCGACCGGCAGACGGTGCGGGTGAAGTCGGTCCAGGCGCCGGACACGGTCGTGCTGGCGAGCGGCCTGTCGGGCACCGTCGACTTCGCCGGCGGCACCGTGAGCGGCGACGATCTCGCCGCCGGGGACACCGTTTTGCGACTGACCGTGCCCGCCGCGATCGCGCTGCGCCCACTGGTCCCGGTCGGCTCGTCCGTGCGGATCTCCGACGGCACCAACACCGAGTGGGGCATCGTCGCGGCGGTCTCCAACGACGCGATCACCCTGCGCAAGCCGCTCGTCAAGGCGTACCGGCTCACCGCGCCGACACGGGTGGCCACCGCCGAGTTCGACCTCACCGTCACCGACCGCAACGGCCGGGCCGTCGGTTATCCGGGCCTGTCCACCACCCCGTCGCATCCGCGCTGGTGGGGCGGGCCGACGGTGGCGAGCGACTACCTGCGGATCGTGATCGCGGCCGACGCGCCGATCCCGGCGGGCGATCCGCGACCCAGGGCCGGGACGTACGCCCTCGCGGGCGCCGTCGCCGACGTGCCCGCCACCTCCTGGGCCGACGTGGCGAACAAGATGCCCCGACACCTGAACCTGCTCCGCCCGATCGACGAGATCAGCCTCGTACTCGCGCCGGGTTGCACCGACACCGGCGCACAGCGGGCGATCGTCGAACACTGCGAGTCGCTGTACGACCGCTTCGCGATCCTGGACAGCCTGCCGGGCGTGGACGTGGTCACGGTCAAGGCCCAACGCGCAGATCTCACGGGTGCGCTGGACAAGGGGTTCGCGGCGCTCTACTACCCTTGGATCCAACTGCGCGATCCCGCCAAGCAGGCGGTGGTTCTGCAACCGCCGTCCGGCCACCTGGCCGGCATCTACGCGCACACCGACGCGACCCGGGGTGTACACAAGGCCCCGGCCAACGTCGGCATCGCGGGCGCGCTGGGTCTGGAACGGCGATTGAGCGACGCCGATCAGGGCCTGCTCAACCCCGACGGGGTCAACGCGCTGCGCATCCTGCCCGGACGCGGCTCGCCGGTGGTGTGGGGCGCGCGCACCACGACGGGTGATCGCAACTGGCAGTACGTCAACGTGCGACGGCTGTTCCTCTACCTCGAGGAGTCGATCCAACTCGGGCTGCGCGGCGCGGTGTTCGAGCCGAACGACCTCGAACTGTGGGGCAGGCTCCGACACACCCTCACCGAGTTCCTCACCCGGGTCTGGCGCGACGGCGCGCTGTTCGGAGCCAAGGCCAAGGACGCCTTCTTCGTCCGCATCGACGAGGCGCTCAATCCGCCGAGCACCCGCAAACTCGGACTGCTCCACATCGAGATCGGCGTACAGCCGGTCTACCCGGCCGAGTTCATCGTGGTCCGGATCGGCATCTGGGACGGCGGCGCGGAGGTCAGCGAGCAGTAGCGGGCGCGCGCGGCGCGACACCGACCCGCGGGACATCGACCGGTACGACACCGACCGGTACGACACCGACCCGCACGACAGGGCAACGACAGGCAGTGGAGGGCGCCGTGAGCACGGGCGATATCCAGGACCCCTTTGTCAATTTCAACTTCAAGGTCGAACTCGACGGGATCATCCGCGTCGGCTTCCACGAGGTGAGCGGCCTCGACGCGACGGTGGACGTGATGGAACACCGCGAGGGCGGCTGGAACATCACCCCGTACAAGTTCCCCGGCCAGGCCAAATTCGCCAACATCATGCTCAAGTGGGGCATGACCACCGACACCGAACTGTACGACTGGCACCGGCAGATCGTCGAGGGCGACATCGTCCGGAAGAACGGCGCGGTGCTGCTCCTGGACCGGCGCGGCGTGGTCACCTCGCGCTGGAACTTCGTCCGCGCCTGGCCGACCAAGTACACCGCCCCGCCGCTCACCGCCGAATCCAACGACATCGCGATCGAGACCCTGGAACTGGTCCACGAGGGCCTGGAGCGGGTGCAGTGACCATGTTGCGGATCGAACACGACTTCACCCTCCCGATCGGACTCCTCGGCGACGACGGCACATTGCATCGCGACGGCACGATGCGGCTGGCCACCGCCGCCGACGAGATCCTGCCGCTCGCCGATCCGCGCGTGCAGCGCAACCCGGCCTATCTGTCGGTGATCCTGCTCAGCCGGGTGGTCACCCGGGTGGGCGCGGTCGAGACGGTCACCCCGCGCACGATCGAGACGCTGTTCGCCGCCGATCTGGCCCACCTCCAGGGCCTGTACAACCGGATCAACAGCGTGGACGAGCCGGACACGTCGGCCGAGGGGTCCTGTCCGAACTGCGGCGAGGAGGTCCCTCCGGGCCACGAGCGCCTGGGGGGATCCGCGGATATCCGGTCGATCGGCTGAGGGAGGAGATCGCCTTCGTCGCTTACCACCTGCATTGGTCGCACGCCGAACTGATGGATCTCGACCACGCCGAGCGCCGCCGGTGGGTGGAGCGGGTGTCGGCGATCAACCAGCGCCTCAACGAGGCGGCGGGCGGCGGCTGAGGTCGCGGACGGATGCGTAGGGGAGCAGTGGTCGTGAACGTGGGTATGGGGAGAGGAGTTCGACCGTGATCGTCACGGGAGCGCGTCCGCCGTCGGCGGGGTGGCCAGTTCGGACGGCCGCCTCCTCGATGCTTGCCGCCGTTCGTGCCCGGGTCGAGCCGGGCGGCGGACGGAACCTGGGGACGCGGGTCGAGGGGCGGGTGTCCGGGGGCGCGTTCGTGCTGCGGGTGACGCCGCGTGCGCCGAAGGCCCCCAAGTCGCAGGCGATTTCCTCGCGGGTCGTGGACCTTCGGCGATGTGCGCACGTGCGGCTCGACGTTCGGGTGAGTCTGCCGCCGATGGTGGCGCTCACGAGGGTCGAGCGGGTCGACTCGGGTGGGGCGGACGGGTTCGGGGCGGTCGGCGGGCCGCCGGTGCCGGTGTTGCGTACCGGGTCTGCGGCAGTCGGTCGTGGCGTGGCCGAACGGGCGCGTGCGACTAGGCAGTTGTACGAGCGGGGCGCCGGGCACGGTCGGCGGATCGAGGAGCCGGGCGGGCGGCCGGCTCCGACCTCGCGCGGCGCGCGACCCGACCCGTCCGGAGCAGCGCCATATACACGACCCCGGAGCGCGTTGACGTTCGCCGCCCCCGCCCCACCCGCGCCCGCCCCGGCCACCGCGCCGGGGTATCCCGCCGATCCGATCGCCCGGGACCGGGCCGCGCAGCCGTACCGCGCCGCCCCGGCCGCGACCGCGCTCACTTCGGCGGATCTGCCGCGTCTGGTGGACGGCGTGGTGCGGGAGATCGACCGCCGGGTGCTCGCCCGCCAGGAGCGTCGGGGGTGGAGCCGATGACCGTCATGGAACGCGCGACGATCACCAATTCGGTCACCGGCAAGCTCACCCGCGTGTTGTTCAACCCGGAGGACTACACGGTCAACCGGGAGACCACCTACGCCCAACTCCCGGTCCCCGGACTGTCCGCGCCGATCGTGCAGTTCGTGCACGGCAACGCGCAGACCCTGGAGATGGAGCTGTTCCTCGACTCCCTGGAGGCGAACGACCAGGCGGGCGCGGGCAGCGACGTGCGGATCCTGGTGCGCCGCGTCGTCGACCTGATGGACATCGACCCCACGCTGCACGCGCCGCCCCCGCTGGTGTTCGCCTGGTCGAGCCTGACCTTCACCTGCGTACTGACCCGGGTCGCGCAGAAGTTCGTGATGTTCAAACCGGACGGCACCCCGGTGCGGGCCCGGCTGAGTGTCACCTTCAGCGAGTTCCGCAACGTGGACATGGAGGCGAAGGAGGTCAAGCGGCAGACCTCCGACTACACCAAGGCGCATACCGTCGTGGCCGGCGAGACGTTGCAACTGATCGCCTGGCGCGAGTACGGGTCCGCCGCCGCGTGGCGGCCGATCGCGTTGCGCAACGGGCTCGACGATCCGCGGGTGTTGGCCGTCGGCGACACGCTGCACATCCCGCGCCTGCCGTACCGGGATCGTGGTACCGACGAGGTCTTCGACGCGCCGCCGCCGGAGGTGCCGGCATGACCGTGTTCCCGCACTACGCCCCGGAGATGCGCCTGCGGTTCGCCGGGCGGCCCGCGCCGGCCGCGGTGCGCGGCTCGGTCACCGGGATCACCTGCCAGACGGGCATGGGCGACGCGGACCGGCTGGAGGTCTCGCTCGCCAACGAGGCGCTGCGGTGGCTGGACGATCCGCTGTTCGGGCTCGACACCGAGGTGGGCATCGCCCTGGGCTACGCGCCGGACGAGCCGCGCCGGTTGTTCACCGGCGACGTGGTGGGCAGCGAGGCGACGTTCCCCGCCGACGGCATGCCGATGTTGCGGGTGATCGCGCAGGACCGCCGGACCCGGCTCGCCGCCGCCTCGCCCGCGCGCTGGTTCGGGGTGCCGGTGCCCAAGCTCGGCGTGCTGCCGCTGCCGGACCCGGTGGTCGCTCCGCTGCTCGCGGTCGAACACGGGATGATCCCGCTGCTCGATCCGCTGGGCGCGTTCCTGTCCGCCGCCCTGGGTGTGGTCGACGTGGTGGCCTCGGTCGAGGATCCGAGCATGCGGCAGCGGGTGGTGCGGCGGCAACACTCGGAGACCACGCTCGACTTCCTGCGGAAGATCGCCGCGGAGAACGCGTGGGAGCTGATCGTCGAGCACGACAGCGAACCTTCGGGTTTTGTGCTGCGGCTGATGTCGCCCGCCGCGTATCTGTCGCCCGACGTGACGCTGCGGTACGGGAGTTCGCTGATCGAGTTCAACCCCCGGATCAGCACGGTCGGCCAGGTGGGGCGGGTCTCGGTGCGGGTGTGGCGGTCGGAGGTGGGCCTGGAACTGACCATCGCGGTCGGCTACGACTGGGATCGCCGGGCGCTGACCATCGAGGTGGTTCCCGGATTCCGGGGGCCGGAGGGTCGGGGCGGGCCGGCGCGCGAGGTGCTGCTCGTGGACGAGCCGGTGACCATCGCCACCGCGCCGCGACTGATCGTTTCCAGACTGCTGCCCCGGCTGAACCGGCGCACCACCGCGAGCGGTTCGTGTGTGGGCGACCCGCGGATCACGGCGGGTCGGGTGTTGCGGATCGAGGGTGTGGGGGAGACGTTCGGCGGCCTGTGGCGGGTGGTCTCGGCTCAGCACACGCTCGACGGCGGCGGCTACCGCACGTCCTTCGACCTGCGCAAGGAGATCTGGTTCGGCGGCATCCCGCCCGCCGCACAGGGCGCGGTCCGGGTACAGGGCGGGCTGTTGTCGCTGCCGGCGCCCAACTCGTAGGTGAGGGGCCCGATGTGCCGCCGACGGCGAATGCGGAAGGCGGAATGCCGACCGAAGTGCCGACCGAATCCGTTACCGACGACCACCCGCGCCGTGTGCGCGGACCGGACCGATGTTCCGACCGCTCGACCTCCCGGGAGGACCGGCATGTTCGAACCGCTCTTCGACGCCCTCGACGACATCCACGAGTCGGACAGCCCCCGGGTGACCGGCGTGGCGCCCGCGACGGTGGTGGACAACCTCGACCTGACCGGGGCCGGGCGCGTGCAGATCCGGTACGCGTGGTTGCCGGGCGTCGAGCCGTGGGCACGGGTGTGTGCGACGGTGGCGGGTGACGGGTCGGGCGTGTGGTTCATGCCGCAGCCGGACGACGAGGTCCTGGTCGCGTTCCGCAACGGCGACGTGCGCGAGCCGTACGTGCTCGGCGGGCTCTGGACGATGACCTCGCGCCCGCCCGCGGCCCTGCCCACCGACTCGATCACCAAGCGGGTGATCCGCACTCCCGTGGGCCACGAGATCGCCATCGACGACCTGGTGCAAAAGCTCACGCTGACCCACACCCTGGGCCACGCGATCGAGATCGCCGCAGACGGGATCACCCTGTCGGTGGCCGGCGGCGCGGCGAAGATCTCGCTGAGCGCGTCCGGCGCGGTGACCATCACCGGCACCCGCTCGGTGGAGGTGACCGGACTGGACGTGAGCGTCAAGGCCGGCAACGGCCTGACGGCGAACGCGACCCGGGCGGACATCCGGGCCGCCGCCACGTGCAGCATCCAGGGCGCGCTCGTGAAGATCAACTGACCCGCCGGATCGGGCCCGTGCCCACGACCCACCAGACGCGACCCCGCCACACCCGAGGAGGCAGCCGTGCCCGCAGCAGCGCGAGTCACCGACCCCACCGGCCACCCCGGCATGGTCGCGGGACCAGGCGTGGCCACCGTGCTGATCGGCGGCCTGCCCGCCGCCGTGCAGGGCGACATGCACGCGTGCGCGTTCCCGCCGCCGGCCGCGCACCCGCCGTCGCCGTTCGCCAAGGGCTCCGCGACGGTGCTCGTCGGTGGTCGCGGCGTGCTGCGGCAGGGCGATCTCGCCGGCTGCGGTGCGCCCGTGGTGGCCGGCACGCCGACCGTGCTGATCGGAGGTTGACGGTGGCCGAGCCGAACGCGCCGCTGAACCCGGATCCCGCGCGGCGCACCCCCGACGACGCCGCCGTGTTGGGGCGGGGTTGGGCCGCGCCCGCGCACCTGGATCCGCTCGGCGAGGCGGCGCAGGCGTCCGGGCCGGAGAAGGTCCGCCAGTCGGTGCTGCTGATCCTGGGCACCAGGCGCGGCGAGCGGGTGATGCGCCCCGACTTCGGCGCGGGCTTGGAGGACCTGCTGTTCGAACCGGTCACCGCGGCCACCGCCGCCGTGGTGCGACTGCGGGTGGAACGGGGCCTGATCGCCTGGGAGCCACGAATCGACGTGCTCGGCGTCGAGGTGTCGGTGGCCGACCGGGCGGCGGGCCGGCTGGACGTGGGCATCGACTACCGGATCCGCGCCACCAACACCTTCTACAACCTGGTCTATCCGTTCTACCTGCACGAGGGAGCAGCCAGGTGAGGACGCCGGACGGGCGTGCGGCGCTCGGGCGCGGGCGGGGTGGTGGCGAGGTGGTCGGCGCGTGCGGGCGAGGGAGCGGCCGAGTGGGGGCGTCGAGCGGGGGTGCCGCTGGGCGCAGGCGCGGGGTCCGTGGCGTCGGGTGGGTGTGCGGGGGCGGGCGGGTGAGGGTGTCGCGTGGGGGCGTTGCGGTCGGGTGTCGGTGCGGGGGTGGGCCGGGCGTGGACGTCGAGTGCGGGGGAGGGCGTGGCCTCGTGGGGGGGGTCGAGCGGGCGTGCCGCGGGCGGGCGTGCGCGTGAGGCGGTCACGTGCCGAGTGGGTGTGTCGCGGTCGGGTGGGGGCGCGGGCGAGGTGTCTGGGCGGTGTGTGGTGGGTGTGGGTGAAGGGGTGGGCTTGTGAGTGTGTCGCGTGGGCGGGGTGAGGTGGTGGCGGCTTTGTTGGCCGTGCGGAACGGGTGGGTGCCCGAGTGGCATCCGACTCCTGGGGGGCCTTCGATCGGGGTCGCGCACGGGCTCGGGGCGTTGTTGGCCGCGCTGGAGGAGCGGCTCACCGCGCTGCCCGATCGGCAACTCGCGGCGCTCCTGGACATGGTGGGGGTGTCCCTGCTGCCCGCGCAGGGTGCCGACACGACCGTGCTGCTGCAACCGCTGCCGGGCGTGCCCGACGCCCGGGTCACCGCCGGCTCGCGACTCGGCGCCACCGTGCCCGGACAGGACGCGCCGCTCGTCTTCGAGACCCAGGAGACGGTGGCGCTGGCCGGCGCGCCGCTGGTCGAGGTGTGGAGCGTGGATCCGGGCGCGGATGCCGCCGCCGACCACTCCGCCGACGTACTGGCCCGCCGTCCGATCACGCTGTTCACCGGACTGCGCCCTGCGGTACGGGAGTTGTACCTCGCACACGACACGCTGCTCGCGTTCGCGGGACGGGCCGTCGTCGAGGTGGCGATCGCCCTGACCCGCCCCGCGTCCACCGCGCTGCGGATCGGCTGGGCCTGGTGGGACGGCGCCGACTGGCGGCCGTTCGCGCCGTGGGGCGACGGCGACGACGCCTCCCGCGACGGCACCGCCGGACTGACCCGCTCGGGCACGGTGCGGCTGGTCGCCCCCTGCGCGACGGCCGTGACCACGACGGTCGACGGGATCGACGGCTATTGGATCCGGGCCCGGCTCGACTCCGCGCTCTCGGCGCGACCAGGTTTCGTGGTACCGGAGTTCACGCACATCCGGCTCGCCGCGGAGAGCACGCATGCCCGGATCGCGCTGTTCGCGAGCCCCGCGACGGGCGCCGGGACCACGGTCACCGTGCGTGCGCCGTACGGGACCACCGCGCCGCCGACGGTGACGCTGCATGTCGCGGACACCACCGCCGGCGTCAGGGAGGATGTGGCCGGGCAGCCCGACAAGCCGCTCGCCGTGGCGGGCGGGCACGAGGGCCACACCGTACGGTTCGGCGTCACCGTGCCGCCGACCGCCGCCGACACCTTCACCGCCGGCGCAGCCGCCCCGAAACCGGGCGTCGACTACTTCCCGCTCGACGACCCCGACGACCTCACCGCGCCGCTCGCCCTGGACGCCCCGCTGCACCTGGACCTGTCCCTGCGCGCCGGACTGGCCCCGGACAAGGCGGTCGCCGACGCGCAAGCCGTCGATCTCACCCGGGCGTTCACCCCGCTGGGCCCGGCTCCGGTACGCGGCAGCGCGTTCCACGTCGCGTGCGACGCGGCCTTCGGCAAGCCCGGTGCCCGGGTGACCGTGGTGGTGGGCCGACCGCGTACCGCGGCGGAGGAGGCCGACCAGCGCACCGGCGAACTGACCGGCGGGGTCCAGAACGCCAAGGAGTTCCGGGACAAGACGGTTGCCGACATCCGCGCCGTGGCGACGAAACTGGACGCGCTCACCGCCGTCACCGGCGACCTCGGCCGGGCCGTCGTCTCGCCGCTGTCCGGCGAGGACCCCGTCGGCTGGTACACCGGGGTCAAGACGCACATCCGCGACGCGCTCACCGCGCTCGGCACCGCCGCGCAGACCGAACCCGGCCTGTTCGCGGGCGTCGGCAGCGCCCGCGACCACGTCAAGGCCGCGCAGACCGCGGCCGACCCCGGCCCCGACCTCGCCGCCGCGCTGACCGCGCTCGGCGGCGCGCCGCGCGCAAGTGCCGCACTGCTGCTGGCCTCCGCCGATGTGGCGGCGCAACTGTCCGCCGGGGCCAGTGCGTTGGCCGCGCCGCGGGCCGCGCTCGCCCAGGCCCTGGCCGGCGGTACCGATGCCCAAGTGGTCGCCGCCCACGGGCAGTTGGCCGGCGTGCTCGCCACCGTGCTGGCCACGCCCACGCCCTACCTCGCGGACACGCCGCTGCCGTCGTTCCTCGCCGCCGACCCCGTCGCGTTCGTCGCCGATGTGACCACCCGGATCGGCGCGGCCAAGGCGGCCGTCGACACCCAGGTGCACAAGGCCCGCACGATCGCCACCGACCTGGAGAACCTGGCCCCCGAGGACCTGCTCAAGGCCGTCGCCGGCGCGCAGACCCCCAATCAGCTCACCGCCCCCGAGGTGACCTGGGAGTACTTCGACGGCACCCGCTGGCGGCCGATCGGCGCCGCCGGCGCCCCCGCCGTCCTCGCCCTGCAACGTTCGGGGGCGCTGCACTTCACCGTGCCCGACGACTGGGCGAGCGCGAGCGTCACCGGCGACGAACGCCGCTGGTTGCGCGCCAGGTTGGAACGCGGCAGCTTCTCGTTCCTGCGGCAGGTCAGCTGGACCGACAAGTCCGGTGTGCTCAACTTCCTGCCCGTGGTGGAACCGCGCCCGCCGATCCTGGACCGGTTCGAGGTGTTCTACCGCCACCTCGCCGGACCGGACGACCCGGCCCATACGCTCGCGCTCGACGACCACGTATCCACCGACCTGACCACCCGACTCGCCTTCCCCGGACTCGGCGCCACGCCGTTTCGACCGATGGCCGAGACCGCCCCGAGCCTCTACCTCGGCTTCGACGGCGAACTGCCCGCCGACCGCCTCGGACTCTACGTCGAACCCGCCGACGAGGACCCCGACGCGGTACCGGTGCGACCCACCTGGGAGGCGTACGACGGCACCACGTGGGTGACGCCGGCCACCGACGACGGCACGGAGGGGCTGACCCGCACCGGCGTGATCGGCCTGCTGTGGCCCGGCACCTCCGGCGCGCCCGGTGCCCCCGTCGCGGGCGCCGCCGACCACACGGTGACCCTGCTCGGGCGCGGCGCCGCGGCCCGATTCGCCCCCGGCGACCGGTTGTTGCTCACCGACCTGCGCGGCGGCGAGCCGGTGACGGTGGCCGCCGCCGACGGCGAGACGCTGACCGTGCGCGATCGGCTCACCCGCGCCTTCGCCGGCGGCGAACTCCGCGACGCGCCGCCGGCCCGATTCGGCACCCCGCGCACCTGGATCCGGGCCCGCTTCCCCGCCGAGGCCGACCCGCCCCGGACGGCGCTGACCGCAATGGTCCCGGGCGGCGCACGGGTGCGGCAGGTGCAGACGGTCACCGACGAGCTGCTCGGCTCGGCCGACGGCAGCGCCGGGCAGGTCTTCCAGGCCCTGCGGATCCCGGTCCTGGACGGCGCCGTGGTCGAGGTGCGCGAACTGGATGGCGACCGGGCCGCCGTCGATCTCCCGCTGCTGCAAAGGGAGTTGGGCGAGCGGGCGGCGGCCGCGCTGCGCCTGGTCGGCGACCCGCGCACCGGCCGGACCACCGAGGTGTGGGTGCGCTGGGACGAACTGCCCTCGCTCGGTCTGGCCGGGCCGGCCGATCGGGTGTACGTGTGCGACCACGCCACCGGGCGCCTGCTGTTCGGCGGCGACGGCCACGGCCGGGTGCCGCCGGTGGGCGCGGACAACATGCGGCTGCGCAGCTACCGCTCCGGCGGCGGCGCGGTCGGGAACGTACCGGCCGGCGCGATCACCCAGGCGATCAGCGCGGTCGCGGTCGGCGGGGTGGTCAACCCCCGTGGCGCGAGCGGCGGTACGGACGCCGAGCGATTCCCCGACGTGCTGCGTCGCGGGCCGGCGCTGCTGCGGCATCGGCGGCTCGCGCTGACCGAGGCGGACGTGGCCGCGCTGGCCCGGGAGACCGTGCCGGCGATCGCGGCGGCCCGCGCGCTCGGCGCCCGGGATCGACACGGGCGGGTGCTTCCGGGTGGGGTCCGGCTCGTGGTGGTGCCGCGCGACGGCACACAACGACCGCAACCGACCGGGGAGTTGTTGCGACGGGTCCGGGACGCGGTAAGCGCGCGGATGCCGGCGGCGGCGCGCCTGGTGGTCGAGGGGGCGCGCTATTTCCCGGTCGGGGTGACGGCGACGGTGCGGCCGACGCGGGCCGGCGACGCGGGGCCGGTGCGAGGCGCGGTGCTCGCCGACCTGGCGCTGTTCCTGCATCCGCTGGACGGCGGGCCGGGCGGGACCGGGTGGCCGTTCGGGCGCGGGGTGTACCTGTCCGATCTGGCGCGGCGGCTGGAGGCGGTACCGGGGGTGGACGTGGTGACCTCGTTGGAGCTGACCGTGGGCGGCGTGCCGGCCGGAGACGTGGTTCCGGTCGATCCGGACGCGATGGTGTGCGCGGGCCCGCTCGCGGTGCGGTTGGCCGGGGCGGGCGGGCGCACCGCGGGTCCCGGAAGGGAGTACTGAACCATGCCCCTGTTCCCGCCGAACCCGGACACCAGGCGGTGGCCCGACCTCGTCGCCGAGGCGCGGGCGTTGTTGCCGCTGGAGAGTCCGGGGTGGACCGACCACAACCACTCGGATCCCGGCATCGCGGTGCTTGAGATGTTGGCGTGGCTGGTGGACACCGACGTCTACCGGGTCTCCCGGGTGACCGACCGGCATCGTCGCAAGTTGCTCGCGCTGCTCGGCGTACGACCGGCCGCGCCGAGCGCCGCACGGGTCGTGTTGTCGATCCGCCCCGGGCCCGGCGCACCGGCCGAACTGCCCGCCGGGCTCGGCTTCGTCGCCCACGGAGCGGACGCGCCACTCGGCCTGGAGACCGTGGCGGCGTTGCCGCTGACCGGTAGCGCGGTGGCGGCGGCTCTGGTGGCGAGCACCGAAGACGAGTCCAATTGGACCGATCACACCCCCACCCTGCTCGCCGGCACCACCGTGGCCGCCCTCGGCCCGGACCCGCACGTCGGCGCCGCGCTGCTGCTCGGCCTGGACCGGGCGCTGCCCGCGGGCACCGCGCTGACCCTGTGGGTGGACGCCGACGGCACCGACGACCTCGACGCCGAGCCGCATCACAGCGCGCGGACCGTCTGGGAGGTGCGCTCCGGCGGCGCGTGGGCGGCGCCGGCCGAGGTCGACGATCGCACCCGCGCGCTGACCCGTTCCGCCGCCGTACGCCTGCGGATCGGGCCCGGCGGGTTGCCCGTCGAGCCGCTCGGCGCGGCCGGGGCCCGGGCCTGGCTGCGCTGCCGCCTTGCGCGGGGCCGGCACGACGCGGCGCCGCGGTTGCGCCGGGTGGTCGCGGACGCGGTCGAGGCGACGCAGGCCAGTACGGCGGTCGGCGCCTACGACGTCGCGCCGGGGGTGGTGGTCGGCGGGGCCGGCGCTCCGGTGGAGGGGGCCCGTACCGCGCTGACGATCACCGTGGACAACGCGCGGACGGTACGCACGGTGCACACCGGCGACCCGGCCGCGCCGACCGTGCGGGTGCTGCGCTGGATCGCGCCGACCGCGACGGCGCCCGGGCGGCTCGTGGTCGAACTCGTCGCGGTCGGTGTCGGGGACGGCGCGCCGGAGCAGGTCTTCGCGCTGCCCGGCGGCGCGACCGCCGAGGCGCCCCGGGTGTGGTTGGCCGATCCGGCGGGCGGTGTGGAGGCGGTGCGGTTGCTTCCGGATCTGGACGCGGCGGGCCGGACCGACCTGTCCGCCGTGTTCGACGCCCGAACCGGCACGCTGACCTTCGGCGACGGCCGCGCGGGACGGGTGCCCGAACCGGGGCGTACGGTACTCGCCGGCTTCCGGGGCACCGCCGGGGCCCGGGGCGGCGCGCTCGCCCCGCCCGCACCCGTGGCCGTCGCCGACGACGCCCGCACCCGGGTCCTGCTCGGTGGCCCGCCCGCCGCCGGCGCGCTGACCGCAGCCCTGGTCGGCCCGGCGGCGGGCGGCACCGACGCCGAGGACACCACAGCCGCCGCGGCCCGCGCGGAACGGGCGCTGTGGGCCCACGAACGCCTGCTCGACGCGCTCACCGCGGCCGACGCCCGATCCCTCGACGACCTGCCCCGCGCGACCGTGCCGCGCCTGGCCCCGCCGGAACGCGCGGTCACCCTGGCGGGCATCGAGCGATGCACCCTGGACACCCCCGGCGCCCGGATCGCCCGGGCCCGCGCCTTCGCCGAGACCGACCCGCGCCTGCCGGGCCTGGTCGCCGCGGGCTGCGTGACCGTCGTGGTGGTGCCGGAACTGCCGCGCGAGCGCCCCGAACCCACCCCGGGCCTGCTGCGCGCGGTCCGCCGGCACCTGGCCGGGCTGCGCACGGCCGGCACCCGGTTCTTCGTCACCGGGCCGCGCTACGTCGAGGTACGCGCCGAGACGACGGTCGCCTTGCTCCCGGGCGCCGATCCGGCGGCGGTCGCGGCGGCGGTGCGGGCCGCGCTGGACACCTCCCTGCACCCGGTCACCGGCGGGCCGCGCGGTACGGGCCGGTCGTTCGGGCGGGACGTGTATCGCAGCGAGGTGATGCGGGTGATCGACGAGGTTCCCGGGGTGGACCACGTGCGCGCCCTCGCGCTGCGCGCCGACGGCGGGCCGCCCGGATGCGGCGGGTTGTGCGTACCGCCGACCGCGCTGGTGGTGCCTGGGCCGCACACGGTGAACGCGGTACCGGCGGAGGCGGGGCGATGAGGGCCCGCGGCGGCGCGGCGCCCACAAGGTCCGCGGATCGGGTGGTCGAGGAGGCCGGCGTGCGACTGGCCGCCGCCGATCTGCGCGACCTCGCGGGCAACGAGGTGTCGAGCCTGGCCCGGCACACCCGGGCCGCGCACCGCACGTGGGGTGTCGGCGTGGGCCTGGAGGTGTGGAACCTCGGCGACGGACGGGTGCTCGTGGAGCCGGGCGTGGCGCACACCCGCTGCGGTGAGCTGCTGGTGCTCGGGGCCGACGAGGTGCCGATCGTGCCCGCGCAGGCGACCGGGCCGCTGACGCTGGTACTGCGGGCCGAATGCGGCGGCCCGAGGGCCCGGACGCGCTGGGTGGCGAGCGGGGTGCCGGCGGGCGCCGAGGACGTACCGCTGGCCGTGTACCACCCCGACACGCGGGCGCTGGACGTCGGCGACGGCGCGCGGCGCAACGCCCACGGACCCGGTCCGGCGGTGGTGGTCGCGGGCCGGACGGCCCGGGGCGGGACGGCCGCCGAGGGGTCGCGGATGCGGTGGTCGGCCCGGATCGACTTCGCGCGCCCGTTCGCGGGTGTACCGGAGGTGTTCGTCACCGCCGAGGGGCCGCCGCCGGCCCCCGCGGGCGCCACAACCGTGCAGGTCTCGGCGGTCGACGCGGCGGGATTCCGGATCACCGTGCGGCACGTGCTGCCGGACGACGGCGAGCCGGCCGAGCAGCCGAAGGTGTCCGCCGTGCCGATGGCGTTCGGGTGGACGGCGGTACTGGCCGCCGATGCGGTCCCGGCGCGCCCCGAGCCCCGGACCGACCCGTGCCCCCCACCGTGCACCCGGCCACCCCTGAACCTGCCCGGCCTCCGGAGCCGGGCCGACACACCGGCCGGCGTCCGCCCGGGCGCGCGCCCGGATCCTCGATCGAGGGGGGAGTTCGTATGACGGGTTCGACGTGGAGCGGGGCGGATGGGGCGCCGTCGCGGTTGCGGCGCCGTGTGTGGGCGGCTGCGTCGGCGGGTGTTCGTCCGGGTGTGTGCCCGGGTCTTGGATCGAGGGGGGAGTTCGGATGACGGGCCCGACGACGAGTGGGGCGGCGTTGCCGTCCACGCATCGGCCGAGCTTCTTCGCTCGACAGGTGCTTGCCGCGGCGGAGTTGAACGACGTGGTCGCGGTGGAGCGTTCGCGGCGGTGGTTGCACAACCGGGTGTTGCACGGGTGGGGGGTGGCGCTCGGGTTGGCGGCCACCGGTGCTCGGGGCGGCAAGCGGGTGGCGGTCGGTGCCGGGTATGCGCTCGATGCGCTCGGGCGGG
Source organism: Embleya scabrispora (assembly GCF_002024165.1). Lineage (NCBI taxonomy): Bacteria > Bacillati > Actinomycetota > Actinomycetes > Kitasatosporales > Streptomycetaceae > Embleya > Embleya scabrispora. The sequence continues at coordinate 921,107 of NZ_MWQN01000003.1, read as the reverse complement.
ACCTGATCCTGGCCGAGGGGGTGGAGGTCGACGTACCGGCCGTCGCCGCCGGACCGGACGGCGGTGCCGTGGAGTTCTGCCTGACGCTGCGCTGGACCGAGGACGACGAGGCGGCGGTCCGGACCCGGTCGGGCGAGTGCGGGGCGGTCGGTGCGGTGCGGTTGGCGGACGGACCGACCGCGGCCTGGTGTACGCCGGCCGAACTGCGCGACGGGCTGGACGTGTTGCTCGCGACGGTGTCGGTACGGGGGTGTGCGCTGACCGCGCCGCCCGATCCGGCCGGGCGGCGGATCCTGCCGGTGTCCCCGACGCCGTATGTGGCGACCGGCTCCACGGGGGCCTTCGGCACGGTGTGGTCGCGGGTCGAGGATCCGGCCACCGGTGTGGTGATCGGGCTGCGCACGCTGGTGGACACGAGTGCGGCCGGCTTCGGCGACACCCCCGCGTATCTGGTCCGCCTCGACGGCGACCGGGAGTTGACCGCCGCCGGCGCGCCGGGCGGCCAGGCGTGCGTGCTGGACGGTACGCCCTACGTCGACGCCCCGGAGCCGGGACGGATGACCGTGGTGGTGCCGATGCCCGCCGGCCGGATCGGCGGCGTCGTCGGCGGCGCCACGACGCTGCCGCTGAATCCGGCACAGGTCTTGGCCGATGTCACCCTGCCCGACCTGGTGCGGAGCGCACTCGGTTGGCACATCTCCTGGATGGGGGTGGAGGGGGCGTGAGCGGCGCGAGCGACTACCGCTGGGTCAACGCCCTCGGCCGCTGGCCCGGCGCGCGGTTCGCGGGGGTGCGGACGGACGGCGAACGGTTGGTGCTCGCCCCGGGCGCCGCCTCGCTCGAACCGGCGGCGGTCGCCGACCTGGATCCGGCGGATGGCCCGCTGGGCATGGTCGTGCTCGCCGACGGCACCGTCCTGGTCACCGATCCGGGCCACGGCCGCGTCCTGCGGATGGACGGCTGCGACCACACGGTATGCGTCCTCGGCTGCCTCGACGTCGCGACGGGCGACCCGGCCGCACTCCGCGCACCGCGCGGCCTGTGGTTGCTCGGCGGCGGACGGCTGTTGGTGGTGGACGACGCGACGAAGGACCTCCACGCCCCCGACGGTTCGCCCCGAGCGGAAGGCCGTCCGGTCGGCATGGTGGTCCGGGCCGACACCGGTGAATACCTCGCGCCGTGGACCGATCCGCCGCCGGCCGAGGACCCCGCGCTGCGGGCCGCCCGGGAGCGGGTCGGCGGGCTCGCGGCGGTGCGGGTGGCCGACGGGGTGCTGGTGGCGGGCGGGGCGCGGCAGGTGCCGGGGGCCGGGGTGGTGTTCGTCCCGGACGACGGCGGCGACGTCGTGCTGTTGGCCGGCGGGGACTCGGCCGGGATCGCGGTGGATCATTGCGGGCGGGTGTTCGTGGCCGGCCCCGGTGGGATCGCCCGGCTCGGGCCCCGGCGAATCGGGGCGCGCGGCGTCGCCGTGGTGCCCGCGCCGAGGGAGCCGGTCGGGGTCGAGCACTGGGATCGGGTGCGGGTCGTGCTCGCCGAACCCGCGCCGGCGGGCAGCCACGTTCGGGTCTGGACGATGCTCGCGACCGACGCCGCCGGTACCCCCGATCCGCCCGACCCGATGCACGCCGACGCCGACGACGCGCCCGTGCCGACCGCCCGGGGGCGCTGGCGGGCCGGCCCGCTGGACGGTGTGGACGTGCGAGTCCTCGCCGGCCCGGCCCACCCCGGCGACCGGCTCTGGATCACGATCGAACTGCTCGGCGACGGCCGCGGCACCCCGCGCGTGGACGACATCCGGGTGGAACGCCTCGGGCGCGGCCTCCTCGACGCGCTGCCCGCCGCCTACACCGGCGACGACGACGGCTCCGGCACGCTCGGCCGACTGCTCGGCCTGTTCGGGTCGGCGCACGCGGCGTCGGTGCGCGGCCTCGACGACCTGCCCGCCTCGCTCGACCCCGGCTCGGCCCCCGACCGCCCCGACGACCCGTGGCTGGACCGGCTCGCCGGCTGGGTCGACGCCGTACCGCTCACCGCCGCCGACGAGGCGGCCCGCCGCGCGAACGTCGCCGGAGCGTACGCCGCACACGGCCGGCGCGGCACCCCCGCCGGCCTGGTCGAGGCGGTCGAGCGCGAGACCGGGGTCGCCGTCCGGGTCGTCGAACCGCTGCTGGGCGCGCAGGTCTGGCGCCTGGGCACCGGCGGCCTCGGTCGGGACACGAGCACCCGCGTCGCCGACCCCGGCCCGCCCGCCCTGGACACCACCGCCGTCCTCGACGGCGCCGACCTCGTCCCGGCACACGATCGTGGCCTGCCGCTGTACGCGGCCTACGCACACCGGGTGTGCGTCCACGTCCCGCCGGAGCGGGCCGACGCGCTGCCCGAGATCGCGCGCGTGGTCGAGCGGGAGCGTCCGGCACACGTGTTCGCGCAGGTGCGGCTCACCCGCCCGGGCCGAATTCCGGGACGGGTCGGCATCGACACCTTCGTCGCGGGTCCGCCGCCCGAGTGGACCGCCGGCGGGGGTCCCGGCCTGGGCGCGGACGTACGCCTGCCCGGCTCGCCCGCCGCGCACGTCGGCGGCCCGGTCGAGACCCGCCTCGACACAACGCTTCCCACACCGGGCGGTCGCGGTGCGACCCCCGTCCGTCTGCAAGGGGTTGAGCACACGTGAGTCAGGATCGACGACACTCCGGGTCGGACACGGGATGCGGCTGCGGCGGCGAGGACGCGGCCCCGGCGCCGCCGGTGCGCAACCGGTTCTACCCCGGCAAGTCGATGGACGTCCGCCACTGGTACGTCGAACAGTCCTACCACCGGCGGACCGCGGCCACCCTGGCCCGACTCGGCCTCGGCCCGGGCGTGTTGTGCGGGCTCGACGTCGAACTCGGCACCGACGGCGCGCTGACCGTCTTCCCCGGCGTCGCGGTGGACGGCCACGGCCGGCTGATCGTGGTCGACGAGCAGGTACGGATCGAGCACCCGAACCAGCCCACGGACTGCGCGGGAGACCCGAAGGGCGACCCGATCGAGACCGGCACGGTGGTACTGCGGTTGTGCCGGCACGAGTGCGGGGCCGAGTACGCGCGTATGCCCGTGGTGGACTGCGAGGTGCGCGAGGAGTGTGTGCCCTCGCTGACCCTGGAGCGGTTCTCCCTGCGGATCACCGCCGGCGAACCCGATCCGGTCGGGCTGAGCGCCGCGCAGTGCGCCGCGATCTTCCCGACCCGGCCCGGCGAGCACTTCGACCGCCGGGAGAAGGTCGCCGACACCGTCGAACACGACTGCGGGTGCGTCGAGGAGTGCCTGGCACTGGCGACGGTGACCTACGACCCGCCCGACGCGCCGGATCTGGACACGGTCACCGCGCGGCCGGTCGTGTACTCCAACCGGGTGCTGTTCGACCTGTTGATGGGCCTGGCCGCGCGGGTGGACAGGTGTTGCGCCGACACCACCGCCCCGCCCCGGATCACCGGGTTGTGGCCCAAGGTGGGCACCGGGGCGAACGCGGACACCTGGCGGGCGTTCGTCGCCGAGAAGCGCCTGGAGATCGCCTTCGACCGGCCGCTCGTGGACGCCGCGTTCGACGCCCCCGACACCTGGCTGGGCCTGTGGCAGCTGGACCACCTCGGCGCCCGGCGGCTGACCCTGACCCGAGCCGGCGGCGCGTTCACCCGCGTCACGGTGCCCGCCGGCGGCGAGGGTGTGGCGTACACCGTCGGCCTCCAGAGCGAGGGGCTGCTCACCTCGACGGTGTTCGTGGTCGGCAGCAGGGTGGCGCTCGGCGGGCCGCCGCGCGCGCAGGGCCCGGACGGACTCGCCCTGGACCCCGACCTGGTCGGCACGGCACTGACCACGGCCGACCGCAACACGCTGTGGACGCTGACCCCGGGTGCGCCCCGGGACACCACCCTGAACACGCTGATCGACCGGGCACCGCTCACCGCCGTCCCGCCGTTCCCCTCCGGCAACGGCACCCAGGGCGGCGAGATGCACGTGTTCACGCCGTTCCCGCCGCCGACCCTCGGGGCCGAGGAGCGCGCGCCCCGGCTGCTGCGGGTGTGGCCCGAGGGCGGCGTACGCCCGGACCGGGCCGGAGCGTTGCGCTTCGCGCGCAGGCCGCTGATCCGACTCACCGTGGACCGGGCGCTCGCCGATGCCGCCCTGGCGGACCCCGAGGGGTGGGTGCGGCTGTTCCAGGCGGTGCGCGAGGGTGATCGGATCGCCCGCTTCCGGCGGCTCGAACTGGGCGGCGGCGTCGCCGGGCGGTCCGAGGACGAGTCGCCGGCGCCTGCCGAGTCGATTACGTACATCTTCGAAGTGACCGGGGCGGAGCCGGACGGGGAGTTCCTGCTCCAGGTGCGCTCCTCGGACACCGTCCCGGTGCCGCCGGTGGGCGCGGACGCGCCGACCCTGGCGCTGGACGCGGACTTCCTCGGCACCGCGTTGGACAACCACACGCTCTTCTCGATCTGGTCCGGCGACCGGCACCCGCTCCCGTCGCTGCGGGGTGGTGCCCTCGGCACCCGGTCGACGGTCGGCGAGCGGTTGTTCGACGGAACCCCCGGCGGGTTTCTGCACATCGCGTTCACGGCGGCGCCGGAATGAGCCCGGCGGCCGTGGACCGAGGCGCCTGTCCAGACGCACACCTGCCCGCACACGGACACGCACACCGATACGCACATCGACGCACATACCGACACGCCTACCGAGGAGCTGAGGGACGTTGACCGGGTACGAACACACGATCCGGCCCGTGGCGCCGGGCGGGCCGGGCGGGTGCGGCTGTGGGTGCGGCGGGGGCGATGCCGGAACCGGTGGGTCCGGTTCCGGCGGTTGCGGGTGCGGTGACTGCCTGGCGGGGCACGCGACGGGACGGCTGCGCCCCCGCTGGTTCGGCGGACAACTCGTCGGCCCGGAGGACCTGACGCAGACCGGGGTCTGGCTGCTGGAGCGTATGCGCCGACACAACCGGCTGCTGCACGGATGGGGCGTGGTGTGCGGGGCGACCGTGAACCCCGTGCGGTTCGGCGACGGCGGCCGGCTGCCGTGGCTGCTCGACGTGTCCGCCGGCTACGTGCTGGGCCCGTACGGCGACGAGATCGTGATCGAGCATCCGGTGCGGGTCGACGTTCGCGACGCGCTGCCCGGTGGGACCGAGGGTTGCCCGCCGCCGACCGACCCGTGGTGCGCGCCGGTGCGCCGGCGCCGCGAACCGGGGCGCACGTACTACCTGGCGGTGCGGTACGACGAATGCCTCACCGCGCCCGTGGCGGCGGCCGGGTGCGGGTGCGAGGACACGGCCTGCGAGTACAGCCGGGTGCGGGAGGGCTTCGAGCTCGGTGTGCTGGACACGCTGCCTCCGGCGTATCTCGAGGGGATCGACGACACCCGCCAGGAGACGACCGGCTGTTCGTCGCGAATCACGGACAACGGCACCCGGCCGTGCCCGTCGTGCCCCACCGATCCGTGGGTGGTGCTGGCCGACTTCACCGCGGCGGCGGACGGTCGGCTCACCGTCGACCCGCTGTACAACCGCCGCTTCGCCGCCTCGTTCGGCGGCTTCGGCTTCTACTGCGGCCAACCCGGGGAGAGCCTGGCGGGGTCGCGGTGGGGCGAGGTCACCCGGCAGGCCGCGGCGCACGCCTTCGACGACAGTCGCGCCGAGGACGTGCTGACCGCCGACGACCCGGCGGCGGTACGGGCGTTGCCGGCGCGTGCCCTGCTCGCGGTCGCGGACACCCCGCATCTGGGCGACGTACTGGGCGAGCGCACGGTGGCCGAACTGGCCCGGGCCGACGCCGCGACGCTGATCGAGCGGGCCCGGGCGGCGGCGGTCCCACCCGGTCCGGTGCTCACCGCGATCGACCGCGCCAACCTCGTGCTGCGGCTGACCGAGGGCTGACCCCGGACGGCCACCGAACCCCGAACCCGGTCGAGAGCCCCGCCCGGTCGTTGCGGAGGCCGCCGCAACCGGACCGCGCGCCCGGTCACCGAGCCCGCCCGGGGCTCTGGTGAGAGACGGCCGGTGTCGAGTCACGACGGGCCTGAGCCGCTCTGCGAGGCCCGCATCCGGAATCGGAATCCGTGACCCTTCGGAATCGGCCATGGGGTGGTGTCCGAGAGTGGGCGGGGGGTTCTGCGCGATGTGGATGTGCGGCCCCCCTGGAGCGTGCGGAGGAGGGGGTTCTTCACTTTCGGCTCGCTCGGGTGTTTTTCGGGATTTCACCGGCTGTAGTCGACTGGTCACATGATCGCCGAAAGCACTGTCCACTTTCGGTAACGAGGCCAAATCAGAGCGTGTCGCCACTGTCCGTAAATGGGGTTTCACGCACCGCTGTCGATAGGGAAATGTGGCCTGCGTCGAAGCCGGGCCAACCAACCGCACGGCCCACTGGGCGACGGGGCCGGCTCGACCGCACAGGTACGAACTCAGCCAGGTCTCAGCCAGGTAGAACGCACGACAAGGAATGAGGACACTTCGATGTTCCGCTCACTCGCCACCGTGGCGTCCGGCGTGGTCGCCGGCACCCTCATGGGCGCGCTCGTCTTCGCGCCCACCGCGCGGGCCGACGCCGCCGCTCCCGACACCTCCTGCCCGACGGGGAACCTCTGCGTCTACAGCGGGGAGAGCCTCACGGGAACGCGCACGGTCGTCTCGGCGCGGGCGATCGAGGAGCGCGGTGACGCCGGATACACGATCCGGGAGCCGGTTCTGTCGATCGCGAACCGCACCGGCTTCGACGTGCTCCACGGCGTGAGCCGCTCCGTGGTGTGCATTCGATTCCCCTGTTACCAGTACACGGTGGACGGGCGCGTCGAGGCCGGGCGCGACCTCGCGTCCGCCGACACGGCCGGCCGACCGTTGGTCGTCGGCAAGGACTTCGGCCGGTAGGACCGCTCGGGCACTTCGGTACGACCGCCCGGGGTCGCCGTCCCGTGAGGGATGGCGGCCCCGGGTCCTTGTGGCGCGACGGTGCGGCCGGTGGTCGGATGTCGGGGGCGGGCGGGATCATCGTCGACATGACCGATGAGCGCTATTCCCGGCTTGCCGCCGAGCACCTGCCCTCCGACCTCGCCGAACGATGGATTGCGCTGCTGCGTCCCTGTGTTCGGCTGCGCCGAGCCGATGCGGGCGAGCAGGTCGTCGCGGTCCTCGGCGGCGTGCCGGAGTTGCCGAGTGGGGTCGATTGGCCCGACTGGCCGGAGGTGGGACCGTTGTCGTTCATCGCCTCGGTACGGTGTGCGGCGCTGCCGGCGGCCGGGCGGGCCGCCGGCGTTCCGGGCGACGGGACGCTGCTGTTCTTCTACTTCGACGGCCGGGGCGAGGATGCCGGCGACGACGAGTCGGCGTTCGTCTCCGTCTACGATCCCCAGACGTGGGTCGGTGCCCGGGTGCTGTATGTCCCGGAGGGCACACCGGTCTCGCCGGTGGAGCCGCCCTGCGGGCCGGCACCGTACCCGCGGGTGGAGTTGGCGGCGGACGTCGAGCAGAGTGCGCCCGATCTCTGGCTGCCACAGGTGCGCGAGGCCCTGCTCGGCAGCGGTGATCCGTGGCCCGAACCTCGGGAAATCCCGGTCGGGCTGCGGCCGTTCCGACGTGCCTTCGCGAAGCTCGACGGCCGCATCGGCCACCGCGTCGGCGGTCATGCCGTGCCGATCCAGGGTCCGGTGGAGTACGAGGCGGCGAGCGCGGACCTGGGCGTCGAACGCCCTTGGGGGGAGCCGCAGTTGGACGCGGAGGCCACGCGTTGGCTCCTGCTCGCCCAGTTCGACAGTGACGAGGACGCGGGGATGGAATGGGGCGACGCGGGGACCCTGTACTGGTTGATCCGCTCCGAGGACCTCGCCGACCGGCGCTTCGACCGGGCCCGCCTGGTGGCGCAGTGTTGAGCGGCACGGGCGCCGCCGTGGGTCGGCTTGGCCGTGCCGGCGGACCCGAAGCGGTCGATGGGCTGCTGCCGCGCCGACTGCGGGCGGTCGACCCGCGCGCGGACAGACGGCCCGCGCTCGATCGGAGTCGCGCGATGCGGTCGACCGGGTCGAGCAGGCCGTGAATCCACCGCGCAGGCCGCCGACGGAACGAGACCGGCCCCGCCCTGCTCGGGCGGGCCGGCTTCGTCGTGTCCGGTTCACAGGTGTCGGCCGGGGTCGTCGCCACCGAACAGGCGCCGGTGGGACCTGCGTTCAGCGGCTACGACGGAGTCGGGACCGGAGGCGACCGTTGCCTTCAGGGTGCCGCGCATCGCATCCACCTCGGCGCGCGCTGCGCTCCGATGGCGTTGTCGATGGCGATGGGACGGGAGTTCCCGGGGGCGCGGGTCGGCGGGGCGTTCACGGCGCCCGTGTTGCTCCGCCTGGTCGCCGCTCCCGCGGAGGCGCCGGCGTCGATGCACGCGGCGGGCGTCGTGCACCGCGACCCGAAGCCGAGCAGCGTTGTGCCGGGCGAACAGGGGCCGGGTGTCATCGACTTCGACGTGCTCGGCCAACCGGTGCCCGGCCAGGGCTTTTTGCCCGCGGAGTCAGCGCTTTACCCGGCCTCGGATGGCGAGCGCGGCCAGGCCCAGGAGGACGGGTTCGAGGAAGCGGGACGTCATCTCGATGTACGTACCCGCGGTGGTGAGGTTCTGGCCGGAGGAACGGAAGACCACGGAGTTGAGCACGACCCTGGTCGCCTTCTCGGCGCGTTTGCCGGTCAGTCGTGTTCGAGGTGGGCCGGTGAGGACCGGCTCGGGGTTGTCGGTGGTGAGCGACACGGGTTGCCCGGGTGCCGCCTGGGTGCCGGTGGTCAGCGGTTTGGGGTCGCTGGTGGGCAGTCCCCAGAGCACCATCGCCAGGACGGTGGCGGCCATCGCGAGGAGCAGCCAAGCAAGTGCCCGGGAGGCGCGCAGGCCGTACCCGGACAGGGCCCAGTACGCGGTGAGGAGGCCGCGCTCGGCATGGCCCCGGCCGGGGCGTCGGTCGAGGCGGCGCATTTCCATCTCGGCCATGTAGAAGTCGGCGGCGCCGGGTTCGTCCTTGCCGTCCTCGAACGCCTTGCGGAGTTGGCGGTACAGCGCGGCGAGCGCGGGTGGCCCGGGGGGACATGCCGCCGGCCCCGGCTGCGGCGGTGCGGTGGCCCATCCCGCTCGCAGGCGGGCGCGCCCCGGGGCGGTGGCGCGCCAGTGGTGTTCCTCGGCCAGGGCCAAGCGGTCGGTCCAGCGCAGCGGGACCACTCGACGTACGTCCATTCCGGGTGGGGTACGCGCGAATGCGGTTTCGCCGCCCAGGCGGAGTTGATCGAGGTGGACGGCGCCGAAGAAGCGGCACTCGGTCAGATCGGTGTTGGTCAGGACCAGGTGGGCGGCGTCGACACCGGCCAACGAGCCGAGACGGATGTCCGGGGTCCCGGTCATCGCGCGCTCGTCGACCGCGATTCCGTAGGTGTCGACGAAGGGCGCGGTGTGAGTGGCGATGGTGACCGGGTTGTTGGTGAGCACGGCATCGGTCAGGTCCACATAGGCATAGCGCAGGCGCATGGTGGCGGCCGAGTCCCACCGAGTACGGACGCACTCGACGGCGGTGGCCACGGCCTGGATGGTGGCCGGTACCCCGAACACGGCGCCGGTCAGGATCAGCCGGCCCCGGCACTCCAGAGGGCCGAGGAGAGTGGTACCGCGAAAGGTGGCACCGGCGAAGTTGGCATGCTCTTCGAACACCGTCCCACCGAAGAACGCCTCGCTGTCGAATACCGCCCCGACCATCGTGGCGTCGGCGTGAAACCGTGTCCGGCCGAACATGACGCGGCCGACGAATCCGGTGTCGGCGAACGACGCGTTCCCCCGGAACCTCGTGCCACCGAATCGGGCCCGGGCGGTGAACGTCGCGTCGCCGAAGTCGGCGTCGGCACCGAAGGTCGCGGCATCGAACCGGGCATCGGCGGAGAAGATCACCGCGCCGAACCGGGCACGGGCGGTGAACGTCGCGTCGCCGAAGTCGGCGGCGGCGCCGAACTCCGCGGCGTCGAACCGGGCGTCGGCCGAGAAGGCCGCGCCGTCGAACCATGCTCCGGCGCTGAAGGTCGCCCGGTTGAACCAGGCATTGGCGGTGAAGGTCACATCGCCGAACTGCGCGTGGGAGTCGAATGTCGCACCGTAGAACTGGGCGCGGGCCGTGAACGTGGCGCGGTCGAATCGGGCGTCGGCGGAAAACGTCGCGCGCTCGAATTGAGCGGCGTCTGTGAACGTCGCTCGGTCGAACCGGGCGCGGGCGGTGAACGCCGCAGTATCGAACCGGGCGTCGGCGGTGAACGTCGCACCGCGGAAGTCGGCGTCGGCGGTGAATGTCGCGGCTTCGAAAAGGGCCGACCCGAGACGAGGGCGGGCAGTGATCGGATCCCGGAGCGCGTCGAGGAGCGCGGTCAACAGGGGGCCGTCGAAAGTGGTGCCGCGGTGGTCGACATTCGAACCCGGGACCAGGGCGGCCAGGTGGGCGGCTCGGTCCGGGGAAGGCAGGTGGGCCAGGCACCGGGTGTGTCCGGTGACGTGTACGCCCCGGCATCCGACGGGATCGGTCGTGGTCGTGCCTTCCGCGCAGTGCGGCCACGGCGGGGGTGTGGGCGAAGGCGCGGCAGGCGACGTCATGTCATCGGGGACGACCCGGGGCCGGCGGGTGGTTGCGCAGGCGATCACGCTCGGTCCGCTTCCCGATTCCCGCCGGCCGCCGGTACGTTCCGCGAGCACATGCCGCCGAACACCCCCGTGGAACACTGAAGAGCGGCATCCACACCATGATCGGCTCACCCCCACTCGCGCTCCGGTGCCGCTGCGTGGCGAGGCGTGGGCGTTGTCGGCCGGCTGGGGAGACGGTGGAGAGTGCCGCGGGCTCTACGGCTGCGGGTTTGCGTCCAGGGGGCGTAGGAAGCGGCGTTCGTAGCGCTTGATGCAGCCGGTGGTGCGGGCGAGTTCGATCGCGGCCCGGCATTCCGGGTCGGTCGCGCTGTCGATGCGGTACTGCTCGTAGGCGGCGAACCCGGGGAACGAGAAGAGGGCGTAGGCGATGTCGCTGTCGCCCTCGCTCGGCAGGAAGTAGCCGTGGTGGGTGCCGCCGAAGCGGTTGACCAGGTGGACCCAGCGGCGGCCGTACTCCTCGAAGTCGGCGAGCTTGTCGGCGTCGATCTCGTATCTGAGGTGAATGGTGATCATGCGCTCATGATGCCGGGTGGTCGCCGGGCGTGCCGGATCGGCCGGAGTTCAGTCGCATGGCCAGCAACTGGCCGGGCCACGGGGGTTGGTCGGGGCGCTCGACGGTGAAGGGGGTGACCGGCGTGAAGCCCAGGCTGCGGTATTGGCGGATCAGGGCGCCGTCGTCGCCTCCGTAGCAGTCGACGCGGATCAGGTCGATGCCGCGGCTCGCCGCCTCTCGGCGGGCGTCCGCGATCAGGGCGGCGCCGACGCCCGCGCCGACGAAGCGCCGGTCGGTGACGAGCAGATTGATGAACAACTCGGGTTCGTCGACCGGGTCGATGTACGCGGACGGCGTGCCGGAGAAGACACAGCCGCCGGCCGGGGCACCGTCGATCTCGGCCAGGCGGGCGTACCCTCCGCGGATCGCCGACTCGACGCGCGCCTCGCCGCCCGGGCGGGTGGACCACGGCTCGGTGCCCCACTGGCCGGGTCGGCCGGCGGCGGTCAGCCACGCCACCGCGCTGTCGAGCATGGTGAGGAAGAGCGGCACGGCGCCGGTGTCGACGTCGACCGCCCGCACCCGTACCGGCGGACGTGTGCCGTTCTCGTGTTCCCGCGCCATCGGTGGCCCCTTTCCGATCGCCCCGATCCTCGCACGCGTCGGGGCTCGTGGAACAGGAGCGAGGGTGTCGAGCGGCGGTCGGCTCCACCGGAGTCCCGGCCGTCGCACTGCGGACAGGGTTGGTTCCAGCGTGTTACCTTCCCGCCATGGCATCGAGTGCTGCAAAGCAAGTCATCGATGGTTTGCGGGAGTTGGCCACGCCGGGGCGGTCCGCCGCCGAAGTGTTCGCGCGCGCCGACGAGTTGCTGCGGAATGTACTCGGATATGACGCGGTCTGTTGGCACACCGCGGATCCCAGTACCGGGCTCGTCACCTCCGTGGTGAGCAACGACCTGAGCATGGCGGGGTTTCGCGAGGCGGTGCGGATGGAGGTGTGGCACGAGGACATCGCCTCCTTCGCCGCGATCCGGCGCGGTGGGATTCGGGCCGAGACGCTGAGTCGGGCGACTGGGGGGCGGCCCGAACGGGCGATGAGATTTCGGGAGCAGCTCGCCCCGGCCGGGTTCGGTGACGAATTGCGGATGGTCTTCGACACGCAGGGCGGGCGGTGGGGATGTGCCGCGTTCATGCGGGGGCGCGAACACGGCCCCTTCCTGGCCCGGCAGCGGGACCTGGCGGATGTCGCCGCGCGGCACATCGGCAACGCGCTGCGGGCCTGCCATGCCGCTCCGACGTGGGCGCTCCCGGTGGACCAGGCGCCCGCGATGATGATCCTCGGTCCGTCGAACGGCCTGGTCGCGGCGGATCAGCGGGCCCAGCGGCTGCTCGCCGACCTCGCCGACGACTCGTCGGCCGCACTGTCCGTGCCCACGGCCTTCGCGATGGTGTCCGAGCACGCGCGGCGAGCCGCGTCCGGGGTGCTTGCGGCGCAGGTGCCGATTCGGGTGCGTACCGGGGACGGGCGGTGGTTCGTGTTGCATGCCTCGCTGGTCGACGGTCTCGCCGACGGGCATGTCGGGGTGGTGGCCTCACCCGCGTCGCCGGCCGAGACGATGCCGCTGTATCTGGCCGCGTTCGGGTTGACCGGGCGCGAGCAGGAGGTGGCGCTGCAGGCGATCCGCGGTTGTGACACGCGGGAGATCGCCCGGCTCCTGGCGATGACCCCGTACACGGTCCAGGACCATCTCAAGGCCGTCTTTACCAAGGCCGGGGTGACCAGTCGCCGGGCGCTGATCGCCCGCATCGTGCAGGGTGAGCTGCCGCCGGAGTAGTGGTCGTGGGCGGTGCGCGGGCGCCGGGAAATGATCGCGGACGTGTGTCGGGGCGGTGTTAGGGTGCCAGACGCACTGTGTCACATGGGATGAGTTCGTTCGGAGAGGAACGTCATGCGCCGAGGGTTCAGCGGTCTCTACGGAATTCGTCCCATCAGTGCAGCCGCGGGAGCCTCTGGCCGTCATGAACCATTTGAACATCGGGATTCTTGCGCATGTTGACGCGGGGAAGACCAGCCTGACCGAGCGTCTGCTGTTCGACGCGGGAGTGATCTCCCGGGTCGGCAGTGTCGATGCCGGCAGCACCCAGACCGACTCGCTCGACCTGGAGCGTCGGCGTGGGATCACCATCCGTTCCGCCGTGGTGGCGTTTCGGGTGGACGACCTCCAGGTCAATGTCATCGACACCCCCGGCCACTCCGACTTCGTCGCGGAGGTGGAGCGGGCGCTGCGCGTCCTCGACGGCGCCGTGTTGGTGGTGTCCGCGGTGGAGGGTGTGCAGGCGCGAACCCGGGTGCTGATGCGCTCGCTTGCCCGATTGCGGATCCCGGTCCTGGTGTTCGTGAACAAGATCGACCGGATGGGTGCGCGCTACCGGGAGGTATTGGGCGCGCTGGCCGCCGAACTGGGGCCCGGGTGCGTCGCGATGGGGTCGGTGGCCGGGATCGGTACCGCGGACGCGCGATTCGCGCCGTTCGACGCGGGCGACCCGGAGTTCGCGGAGCGGCTCGCGGAGGCGTTCGCCGACCACGGCGAGTCGTTCGTGGACGCGTATCTGGACGACCGGGTCGTGCTCACGGCGGCGGACTACACGCGCGAACTGCGGCGCCAGGTACGCGAGGCCCGGGTGTATCCGGTGTTCTTCGGCTCCGCCCTGAACGGGGAGGGGGTCGGCCACCTGGTGCGGGGAATCGCCGCGTGGTTGCCGCGCGTCGAGGACGCGGCCGAGCAAGAGCCCTTGCGGGCGGTCGTGTTGAAGATCGAGCGGGGGCGCGCGGGGGAGAAGATCGCGTACGTGCGCACCTGGAGCGGGGTGCTTCGGGCGCGGGACTCGGTCGCGCTGTTCCGGCGCGAACACGGGGGCGGTGTGGCCGAGTCGACCGTGCGGGCCTCCGGGGTGCAGGTCTTCGATCGTGGTACGGGGGTCCGGGACGCGGATGCGACGGCGGGCACCATCGCGAAGGTGCGGGGTCTGGCACAGGCGCGAGTCGGCGATCAACTGGGGTCGGCGGACGGGCTGCCTCGGACCGGACTGTTCGCGCCGCCGACGTTGGAATCGGAGGTCACACCCGGGCGACCGGGCGAACGCCCCGCGCTGTTCGCCGCGTTGCAGCGGATGGCCGAGGAGGATCCGATGATCGACGTGCGGGGCGACGAGTCGTCGGGGGCGATCTCGGTGCGCCTGTACGGCGAGGTGCAGAAGGAGGTGATCGGGGCGACGCTGGCCGAGGAGTTCGGTCTGCGGGTGGCGTTCGCCGAGTCGCGGCCGCTGTACTTCGAGCGCCCGGTGGGGGTGGGCGAGGCCGTGGAGGAGATGGACGCCGACGGGCCCACCTACTTTTGGGCCACGGTCGGTGTGCGGGTCGAGCCGGCGCCGCCGGGGAGCGGGATCGAGTTGCGGTTGGGGGTCGAGCTGGGTGCGCTGCCGCTCGCGTTCCATCGCGCGATCGAGGAGAGTGCGCGCCGGACGTTGCGGCAGGGGCTGTATGGGTGGGAAGTGCTGGACTGCACGGTGACGTTGACCCGTACCGGGTATTTCAGTCCGGTGAGTGCGGCGGGGGACTTTCGGAGTGTGACGCCGCTGGTGGTGGCCGACGCGTTGCGGCGGGCCGGGACGCGGGTGTTCGAGCCGACGCATCGGTTCGAGGTGGAGACTCCGGCGGACTGCCTGGGCGTGGTGCTGTCGGCACTTTCCGCGGCGCGGGCGGTGCCGGAGGAGCAGGTGGCGCGGGGGGATCGGTTCCTGGTGCGGGGGAGCCTTCCGGCGGCGATGGTGCATGGGGTTACGGGGCGGCTGCCGGGGCTGACGCGGGGGGAAGGGGTGCTGGTCAGCGAGTTCGAGGACTACCGGCTGTTCGCGGGCCATGCGGTCCCGATCCGGGAGCGCACGGGGGCGGACCCGTACGATCGTGAGCGCTACATGTTGCAGTCGCTGGGACGAGTCCGGGGCAACTGAGCCCCCGCGCACACCGCCGCCCGCAGCCCGGCCTCCGGCCGGGTGTCCTCAAGCGCCGGACGGGCTGGGTTGGTTTGGGTTCCGTCAGTGCCGGGGGCTGCGGTGTGGCCTCCGGCGGGGTGTCCTCAAGCGCCGGACGGGCTGGGTTGGTTTGGGTTCCGTCAGTGTCGGGGGCTGCGGTGTGGCCTCCGGCGGGGTGTCCTCAAGCGCCGGACGGGCTGGGTTGGTTCGGGTTCCGTCAGTGTCGGGGGCTGCGGTTTGGCCTCCGGCCGAGTGTCCTCAAGTGCCGGGCGGGCTGGGTTGGTTTGGGTTCCGTCAGTGTCGGGGGTTGCGGTTTGGCCTCCGGCGGGGTGTCCTCAAGTGGCGGACGGGCTGGGTTGGTTCGGGCTTGCCACAGGGTCGAGTGTGTCCCGGAGTCCTGCGGCTACGTCCCCGAGGCGGGTGTCTCCTGAGCACGTGGGGATGGGGTGGCGGGGGCTGCTGTTGTGGAGGCTCTTGCCACCAGGCGGGGGGTGAAGCGGTGGTCTACGTGGGGGACGTGGTAGCCCTGGAGTTGTTGCCACATGGCTGTGGCGATTGCCGTGGACATCTGTTCTATGGGTTGTTGGATCGTGCTCAGTGGGGGGTCGCTGTGGGCGGCCAGGTATGAGTCGTCGTAGCCGACCACCGAGACGTCGGTCGGGACGTGGCGGCCGGATTCGCGGGCGGCGGAGATCGCGCCGAGGGCCATCAGGTCGCTGCCGGTGATGATCGCCGTGGCGCCGGCGTCGAGGAGGCGGCGGGCCGCGGCCTGGCCGCCGGTGATCGAGTACGTGGACTCCACGTAGAGCGCGTCGTCGCAGCCGCCGAACGTCGCCGTCATCGCCGCGCGGTAGCCGGCCAGGCGGTGGCGGGAGGGGCGGTAGAACTCCTCGCCGCCGGCCAGCGCGATCCGGGTGTGCCCGAGGCTGTGCAGGTGTGCCACCGCCATTGCCGCGCCGGCCGCCTCGTCGGTGGTGACCGTGGACACCGGCAGGCCCGGTACGCCGCCGTTGACCAGCACCATCGCCACGTGCTTTCCGTGCAGGTGCCAGTAGAAGCCGTGGTCGGCCTCGGGGTTCGCGTGCCGTCCGGAGACCAGGACCAGGCCCTCGATGCCACGCCGTAACAGCGTTTCGATGTAGTCCAGCTCGGTCGGCCCGTGCTTCGTGGAGCTGCCGATCAGCGCGGTCACCCCGTACTGGCTCAGCCGCGCCTCCACCGCGCCGGCCAGCAGGGCGAAGGCGGGGTTCTCCAGCTCCGGCACGATGATGCCGACGAAGGGTTGGCCGACCGGTGCCGGCGCGACCATGCCCTGCTCGCGAATCGCCGCCAGGACCCGGGTCCTGGTGTGCTCGGCGACCCCGGGTTTGTCGTTGAGGACCCGGCTGACGGTCGCCGCGCTCACCCCGATCCGGTCGGCGATCCTGCGGACCGACGGGCGCTCTGGTGTCACGCGATGGTCACCTCTCTTCGGCGGGTCCGGCGCACGGGGAACAGCGCATGGGGGACACACACACGCTAGCGAAACGTGTTTCGTCGTTGCAACAAAATCTTTGAAACATGTTGCAGAGTGTTGCAGTCGATTACGCCGAGCTTTTACGCTCCTCGGCATTCGACCTGATGAACGGCATGTTTCGGAGTCACAAACACCATGCACCCACCGGAAACACTCTGTAACACAGTGGCACACCACGACGGTTCGCCGGGCTACGTGAGCAACCCGTCGCCGCAACCGGGCGATCGCGTCGAGCTGTTCGTGCGTGCCCGCACCGACGCCGGCACCCGCCGGGTGCACGTGCGCACCAAGCTCGACGGAGAACCGGTGTTCACCGAGGCCCGGGTGGATCGGGTGGACGGCGACGAGACCTGGTGGCGGGTCGAGGTCGAGGTCGGCAGCACCGAGTTCGGCTACCGCTTCCTGCTCGACACCCCCACCGGCAACCGCTGGCTGACCGGCGCCGGCATCGCCTCGCGCGATGTGCCCGACACCGGCGACTTCACCCTCACCACCCACCCGGCGCCGCCCGCCTGGGCCGCCGACGCGGTCGTGTACCAGATCTTCCCGGACCGCTTCGCCCGCTCCGCCCGGCAAAGCGACATCCTCCCGGACTGGGCCACTCCGGCCGCCTGGGACGATCCCGTCCCGTGGGGCACCCCGGGCGCGCTCCAGCAGATCTACGGCGGCGACCTGTGGGGCGTGCTCGACCGGCTCGACCACATCCGGGCACTGGGCGCCAACGTCCTCTACCTCACCCCGTTCTTCCCGGCCCGCTCCAACCACCGCTACGACGCGACCACCTTCGACCGGGTCGACCCGCTGCTCGGCGGCGACGAGGCGCTGCGGGCGCTGACCGCCGAGGCGCACCGGCGCGGCATGCGGGTGATCGGCGACCTGACGCTGAATCACTCCGGGGACGGGCACGAGTGGTTCCGGCGCGGACAGGCCGAACCGGACTCCGCCGAGGCGGGTTTCTACTACTTCGACGGCGCGGACCGAGGCCGCTATGCCTCGTTCTGCGGTGTGGACACGCTGCCGAAGTTCGACCACGCCTCCGCCGAGTTGCGGGCCCGGTTGTACGAGGGCGCGGGTTCCGTGGTGGCTCGGTATCCGCGGGACTTCGGGCTGGACGGCTGGCGGATCGACGTCGCGCAGTCGGCCGGCCGCCACGGCACCCAGGACCGCAACGCCGAGGTGGCCCGCGCCACCCGCGCCACGCTGAACGCCGCCGCGCCGGACACACTGCTCCTGGCCGAGCACCAGCACGACGCGTCCGCGTCCCTGCGCGGCGACGGCTGGCAGGGCACGATGGCCTACTCCGGCTTCACCCGACCGGTCTGGGGGTGGCTCGCCGACGCGCCGCTCACCGAGTTCTGGGGTGTGCCCGGGCCGATCCCGGCCTACGGCGGCGCCGAACTCGCCGCTGTCATGCGCGACTTCGCCGCCCTGCTGCCCTGGCGCTCGTACACCCACAACCTGACCCTGCTCGATTCGCACGACACCCAACGCTTCCGCTCGATGGCCGGGCGCGAGCACCAGCACCTGGGCGCCGCACTGCTGTTCACCCTGCCGGGGCTGCCGATGGTGTTCGCCGGCGACGAGGTCGGCGTGGAAGGGGTGCACCTGGAGGACGGCCGCCGGCCGTTCCCGTGGGACCCCGCGCGCTGGGACCACGACACCCACCGCGTCTACCGCGACCTGATCGCGCTGCGGCGCGGACACCGGGCGCTGCGCGAGGGCGGCCTGCGCTGGCTGCGCTGCGATGCCGACACCGTGCTGTTCGAGCGGTGGTTGCCCGAGGAGACGCTGCTCGTCCAGGTCGACCGTGCCTCGCACGCCCCGATCGCCGCGCCGGCCGCCGCGCACAGCCTGACCGGCGGACCCGACCTGCGCCGCGGCGAGCCGATGCCCGCCGACGGACCGGCCTTCCACGTCTGGCGGGTGGAGCGCCCGTGACCCCGACCGAGCAGCCCGCCGCCCCCGCACCCACCCCGGGAGAGTTCCCCCGCATGTCCCTGCCCGCGAACACCGGTGGCGTGATCGAGACGTTGTCGAACGTGCGCTCGACGCATCTGGACAACGTCCGCGACGTCCACGTGTACCTGCCGCCCGGCTACGACCGGCAGGGCGGACCGTACCCCGTGGTGTGGCTGCACGACGGGCAACACGTGTTCGCCCGCACCGGCCCGGAACCCAGCTGGCGGGTCGAGGAGACCCTGGACCGGCTGATCGCCGCCGGCCTGCTGCCGCCGCTGATCGCGGTGGCCGTGGACAACGGACGCGACGACCGCGGCGCCGAGTACAGCCACTACGTGCCCTACCCGCGCGATCCACGCGCGTTGTCCCGGGGCGGGTTGTACGAGCGTTTCCTGACCGAGGAGTTGCGCCCGCTGCTCGCGGCCCGGTACCCGATCACCGACGACCCGGCGCACACCGCCGTGCTCGGCTCCTCGATGGGCGGCCTGGTCAGCTACCACCTGGCGTTTCGCCGCCCCGACGTGTTCGGTCTGGCCGGAGTGCTCTCGCCGTTCCTGGTCTTCGTCGATCCGATCACCCTCGCCGAGACGCCCGTGCACCACCGGCAGAGCGCGCGCGGTCCGGCACGGATCTGGATCGACATCGGCGGCATGGAGGGCCTGATCACCGTGCGGCACACCCGCGACCTGGTCGACCACCTCGTCACCGATCTCGGCTACGCGCCGGACCGCGAGGTGCGCTTCCACGAGGACCCGCAGGCGCCGCACCACGAGAGCGCCTGGGCCCGGCGGGTGGGCAGCGCGCTGCTGCACCTGTTCGGCGACCCCGACCTGCCGCTGGTCGAACTGACCATGCCCGAGCGGCCCGCGGTGGCCACCGGACAGGCCGACGTGAGCGTGGCGCCGGTGGGCGTGCGTGCCGACGGCTGCACCTACTCGGTGCTGGACGCCGCGCTCGCCTGGACCCCCGCCGACGCGCTGCGCCCGCTCGGCCTGGCCCGGGTCGCCCCCGGTCGGCCCGGGCCCGTCGCGCTGACCGCGACGGCCGGCGGCCATACCGCCGAGGGCACGTTGGAGGTCGTCGAGGGCGGCGCCGACGCGCTGTTGGAGGTCACCGTGACCACCGCCGCCGACCTGCCCGCCGACGAGACCGTGTACTACTCCGGCCTGCTCACCACCCGCGTCGCCGCCGGCGTCCATCAGGGCACGTGGCGACTGCCGCGCGGAGTGGGCCTGACCGGCGCGGTCGGCCGCGGCTGGCGCTGCGACGGCCTCACCGAGGACGGCACCCCGATCCGCGACCCCTTCCACCACGACGGCGACCGCCGGCTCACCGTGCACGTCCCCGCGTGGACCGACCCGAACGCCCGGACCCCCGCAGCACCCGAGACCGACGCGACCGCACCCATCGAGGAGACCCCGTGAGACCACGACTGCTGCTCCCGGCCGTGCTCGCCGCCGCCACGCTGCTCGCCACCGCGTGCGGCGGCGGGGGCGGCGACAAGGGCGACGACAAGACCGCCCCGCCCGCCTCTGCCCCGGCCGCCGGCAACGGCTCGCTGACCGTCTGGGCCGACGACGCCCGCGCCAAGCCGCTCCAGGACATCGCCGCCGCGTTCACCCGGGACAAGGGCGTCAAGATCAAGGTCGTGCAGAAGGGCCTGGGCGAGATCCGCGACGACTTCGTCTCCCAGGCCCCCACCGGCCAGGGCCCCGACGTGGTCGTCGGACCGCACGACTGGCTCGGCAAGCTCGTCCACAACGGGGTCCTCGCACCGCTCGAACTCGGCGACCGCGCCGCCGCGTTCTCCCCCGTCGCGCTGGAGGCGATGCGCTACGAGGGCCGCACGTACGGACTGCCGTACGCCGTCGACAGCATCGCCCTGTTGCGCAACACCGACCTGGCCCCGCAGGCTCCGGCCTCCTTCGACGAACTGCTCGCCACCGGCCGCCGGTTGGTCGAGCAGGGCCGGGCCGAGCTGCCGGTGGCGGTGCCCGTCGACGCCAAGAGCGGATCGCCGTACCACCTGTACCCGTTGCAGACCTCGTTCGGCTGCCGGGTCTTCGGCACCAAGCCCGACGGCGCCTACGACCAGGCCAAACTCGAACTGGACAGCCCCGGTTGTCAGCGCTTCGGCCCCTGGCTGCGCGGTCTGGGCAAGGACGGCGTGCTCTCCACCTCGCTCACCGCCGACATCGCCACCGACGCCTTCCTCAAGGGCAAGACCCCGTTCCTGCTCGCCGGCCCCTGGGACGCGGCGACCTTCCGCGCCGCGCACGTGCCGTTCGCGGTCGACCCGGTGCCCAGCGTCGACGGCTCCCCGGCCCGGCCGTTCGTCGGCGTCCAGGGCTTCTTCGTCGGCGCCAAGTCGGCAAACCCGATCCTGGCCCAGGACTTCGTCCTCAACTACCTCTCCACCCCGCAGGCGCAGCGTGCCCTG
>NZ_MWQN01000001.1:6770000-7005287 GCF_002024165.1 Embleya scabrispora | reverse complement strand
CAACGAGAGGCGCGCAGGGACCCCCTTCACTCCGGGATGCAACACCCGGAACTTCGACGGGAGTCGCACCATTAACTCATCTAAGATCTCAAAACGGTTTCCTCAAGGTTGATTCCTAATCACTATTTTCGGCGACGCACCGTGAGATAGCTGGTCAATGACACGGCAAACCGGAGCGGTGTATACGTCCGTCTTGATGTACATTCGAAACACACTTCCGACTCACTGCTGGTCGCACCCGGTCAGCGTTCCGAGTGAAGTGTCCTAGGTTTCAATTTTCCATCGGGCCCCGGATACCATACCGTCAGGCTTGAGTTCGGGGGAAGAACCCAAGGGACCGTGAGGACGCAACCAATGTTGCTTCTATTGCAAGGCCCTTCGGAATTGTTGATAATTACGTGGGCATGCATTGTATGGCGGGGGTCTGTGGGATTTCCCCACATCCGCAATGCCGCTTTCGCCTCGACATGAGAGGCTGCCGGATACATATTCATTGCATTGTCACGGGGATGCGGAGCACCCGGAGTCGCACGGAGGAGCGCATCGATAGTTGAATACTCGGCGTCTCGGTTGCTCTTAATCCATCCGCCGATGGGATTTCCGTTGCTGTCAACGACTTGCCCCGTGGTCGGACCCAGATTATTTGGTCGAACCGGAAGCTTCTCCGCAATCGCTGCGAATTTCTTCGCGGCTTCGTCGCTAAGGTCCTCCTCGTCACAATTGTGCACCAGAACCGGAGTCGTCTCGGCCAGCACATGGTAGGTGTGGTCTGTGTCGACAGTCAGGTCGTGGGTGCGTTGTTGCTTGGCGTAGGTCCGGACGGCGGAGATCTGCACCCAGGTGCCTGAGGCAGTTTGAAGCCACTGGCCGGATTTAAGGTCACCGGCGTTGACCCACTGCTTCAGATCCGGAACCCAGAACGGGTGGTTGGTGGTGGCGACAATCGAGGCGTCGCCTTGGTCCGTCCGGACCGTGATATCGGCGAATTCCTTGTCGTCCTCGGTGGTGATCGAAGCCAAAACAAGGCGAGGTTTGCTTTCGCCCGTCTGGGGATCGGTGGACAGCACAGAGTCGCCAGGCTCAACCTCCTGAATGGCCTTGGTCGAGCCGTCCTCCATCAAAACGTCGGTATCCGGAAGAAAACTGTGACAAGATTCGCCGTCGCCCCCTCTGAAGGGGTTCAACTTCCCCCAATCCCAGTCTCGGAACCAGGTGTTCGGGGAGCAGATGGCCCATTTCTCCTTCCGGCAGCGCTCCCACGTGGAGGCGACCGCGTTGTACGCAGCCGCAGCCGCTAGAGCACCTGCGAGTGCCAAATCGAAGGGAATTTGTTCGGGTGAATCAGCCTGCTTCCATTTTCCGCTTCCTTTTCCTCCGGTTCCAAGGGAAACGGTCGTGACAGGATTGCTGCCCTTACCACCGCCTTTATTGATTTCTTGGCCAACCGCGACTATAGACTCCCCAATGGATTTTCCGATGCTTCCGAGATCTATCCCGAACAGTCCCGTCGGATCACTGATCGTGGTTGGATTGTTGTTCCCATACGTGTACCCGTGCATCTGTTGGGCACTGGTCAGGTCCATCACGGGGTCAACGCTGATGAAGCGGCCGAGGGTGGGGTCGTATTCGCGGGCGCCGACGTGGGTCAAGCCCGTGGAGTCCGTCGGTTTGCCGAGGAAGCCCTTGTCGTCGGGCCATTGGCCGCCTGCCTGGGTGGGCTGGGGACCGCGCGGCTCGCCGAAGGGCTTCGATTGACGACGGGTCGCCGTCAGGGTGGTGGCATCGAGGGTGCTCGTGGGAGTGCCGTGATGGTCGACGGCCACATATACGAGCATGCCGTTGCCGTTGCGGACAACGGCGGCACCGCCGGCTGTCTGGTAGTAGCGGGTGCCGACCACAGGGCCGGATTGGTCGGTGTTCGTGGTGAGTTCGTCGCTGCCGAGGTAGAGGGTGGTCTTGCCGGCCTCGCGGCGGATGATCCGATTGCCGTCGGCGTCATAGACGTAGTCGCCGGTTCCGGTGGCCGAGGCGACCTTGGTGAGCTTGTCCTCTTCGTTCCAGGTGAGGGTCTGCAGGTTCGCGTCGGCGCCGGGGCGGGTCTTGGTGTTGCCCGCCTGGTCGTAGGTCAGGCCGGTGGTGACCGCTTCGCGGGTGCCGGTCTTGACGGTGACGGTGTCCAGGCGGTGGGTGCGGTCCGTGGATGTGGTGCCCGCGCGGTAGCCGTACTCCGTGGTGACGTTCTTCGTCGGGTCGTCGGTCGGGTCGTGGTCGACGAGTTTGGTGCGGTTGCCGACGACGTCGTAGGTGAAGGACTGCCAGTACGGGTCCGGGCCGCCGACGGTGGACGGGGTCGGGGTTTGGGTGGTGCAGGAGCCGAGGCCGCCGTCGCGTGGGTCGGCCGGGGTGTCGGTGCCGGCGGTGTCGGTCCATGCCTCCTTGAGGCGACGGTGGCTGTCGTAGGCGAAGCACTGGGTGTCGGTGGTGGTGCCGTCGCGGACCGTCTTGATCGAGGTAACGTCGCCGTTGGGCTTGTAGGTGTATGACGTGGCGTCGACCTTGACGCCCGGCTTTTGCCATTCGGTCGACAGCAGGCGACCGGTGGCCGGGTCGTAGGCGCTGGTGAACCCGGGTTGGAGGGGTTCGGCTCCCAGGACGGCGAGGCTGTTGCGGCCGTAGGGGTCGTACGCCGCCCAGCTGAGGTAGAACGTCGCGCCGCTGACCTCGGTGAGCAGACCGCCGTCGTTGTGGCCGTAGAGCAGTGTCTCGGCGGGCAGGCCGCCGTGGGCGGGCACTTTCGTGCTCACCGGCAGGCCCAGGCGCGGCTCGTACTTGGTGGAGGTGGTGTAGATGCCGGCGAGTTTGCCCTCGGCGGCGGGGATGGTGGTGCGGGTGCCTGCGGGGCGGTAGGTGCCGGGTTCGAATCCGGTGATCTCGCTGGTGTACTTCGCGCCCGACTTGCCGCCGACGTAGCGGGAGGAGCCGTCGGCCTGGCCCTTGGCGTAGCGGTCGTAGGTCCACTCGGCGAGGAGGTTGTCGTCGGCGACGGTGTCCTTGTAGGAGGCGGTCTTTCGGCCGAGGGCGTCGTAGGTGTAGGCGAGCTTTTGGCCTCGGGCGTCGGTGGTGCCGATGACGCGGCCGACGAGGTCGTAGCGGGTGTCGGACGGGCCCTTGTCGGGGTCCTCGACGTGGGTTTTGCGGCCGAGGAAGTCGTAGGTGTACGTCCAGGTGTTGCCGCCCGCGTCGGTGACGGTCTTGAGTTCCTCGCGCGGGGTGTAGGTGTAGGTGATCTTCGTGAAGGTGCCTTCGGGCTTGCCGCCGTCGAACTCGCGCAGTTCCTTGGGCTTGCCGCGAGCATCGCTGATCGACAGCGTCGCGGTACCGCCGGCCGGCGGCGTGATACGGGTTTCGTCCGCGCCCGCGTACGTGGTGGTGGTGCGCCATTGCTCGACCTTGTGCGAGGTGAACACGTTCGCGGTGGCGCGGCCCATGCCGTCGTAGACGATTGCGTTCTGGCCGGGTATGTCGACGTCGTCGGTGACGAAGATGTCGGTTTCGGGGTCCGATGTCCCGTTGTAATGCGGTTGGTTCGTCTTGTACGGGCGGCCGAGACTGTCGTGATAGGTGTCGGTGATCAGCCGGCCGCCGATCTCGCCGTTGGCGGTGCTGGCCTGGGTCTGGCGTTCTTGCAGGAAGCTGTTCAGGATCTGGTGCGAAACCCCGTATATGCCTGAGAACCGCAGGGTCTTGGTGGTGACGACCGACGGGCCGGTCTTGCTGGGGGCGTAGGTGAACACCAGGTCGGCGTCGCCGGATTTGGGGTGTCCGGGTTTCCAGACGGCGGTCGGGCGGCCGAGGGCGTCGTATTCCTGCTCGACGACCAGGCCGTTGATGTCGGTCGCCTTCACCGGCAGGTTGCGGGCGCCGGCGTAGGTCGTGCTCGAGGTCCAGTTGTTGGGGTTGGTGACCGCGACGGAGGTGGGCAGGGTTCCGGTCGCGGGCGCGTAGGCGGTGGTGGTCGTGCGGTTCTCGGCGTCGGTGGCGCTGGTGACGCGGCCGTACGTGTCGTAGACCGTCTTGGCGGTGGTGACCCGGTTCGGGGTGCCGTCGGCCTTGTAGTCGATGACGGCGTCGGTGGAGGTGGCGTCGCCGATCGTGCCGATCTCGCCCTGGGGCTTGTTGTCGTACTGGGTGCGGGCCCAGGCGTAGACGGTTTCCTTGGTGGCGGTGGTGTCGCAGTCGCCGACGAGTGATTGGACCTCGACGGGTTTGCCGATGATCCAGGCGGCGGTGTTGTGGGCGTAGGTGGTTTTGACGCAGTACTCGGGCAGGCCGTCGGCCTTGTCCGAGACGGTTTCCGGGAGGCCGTGTTCGGGTTCGTAGGTGGTGGTCTTGGAGGTTTGGCGCCAGGTGGTGTTGTCGGCGAGGAGGCTGCGGGTGCGGGTCTTTTCGGTGGCGGTGCGGCGGGCGGTGAGTGGGGGCAGGCCGCGGGCGCGGGTGTGGGTGGCGGTGACGGGCGAGGAGAAGGGGGTGTTGAGGGTGGTGGTGGCGACGGTGCCGCCGTCGCCGGTGAACGTCTGGGTCTCGTAGGCGAATCCGGCGTGTTCGTTGGCGTCGAGGATGGGGGTGTCGGTGGAGTCGGTGAGGGTGACGGCGCGTTTGGTGCCGTCCTTCTTCACGTCGCCGTCCATGCCGCGCAGGTAGAACGTGGCCGATTGGGTGACGGCGTCGGGGGCCGCGCCGCTGCGGGTGATCACCTGGCCGTAGCCGCGGTACTGGTTCCAGGTGCGGCGGTCCTTGCTCTTGGGCCTGGATGCTTCCTTGTCCTCGGTCAACTCCGCGTCGTCGCGGTGCCAGGCGGCGCCGCCGAGGTATTCGTAGCGGGTGGAGCGGTTGGGCACCGAGGCGAGGATGTCGTGTTCGGTAACGGCGGCGACTGTGTACTTGTGGAACCAGTGCAGGACGGGTTCGCCACCGTCGGCGTAGTTCCACCACATCGGGTAGCACGCCTTGGTGTTGGCGTCCGGGGCGGGGAGCGTGGTGGGGGTGCACTCGGGGTCGTTGTAGGTGACGGTGGTCTGGCCGCCGGTCTCGTTGGTGATGCCGGTCAGGCGGCGGCGGTTCATCGGTGGGGCGAGGTCGCCGGCGATGTCGACGCGGTTGTGCTTAAACGTGCCGGTGAAGTCGACCGAGGGGACGTCGATCTTTCTGGTGCCGTCCCAGGCGGTGCGGGTGATCGAGTTCAGCCACAAGGTGGCGGAGGAGCCGTCCTGGGGTCGGGGTAGTCCTGGTCGAGGGCGAACTCATCGACGGTCTGGTAGGTCGAGCCGACCAGGGACTGGGTGGTGATCTTCGTCAGGCGCCTGGTGGACCAGAACGACGGCGAGTAGTTCTCGCACTTGCCGGTGGCCGCGCACTGTTGGTCGACGGGGACGTCCGGCCACTTCGACGCGTTGGCCTTGGTCATCTTGGCCGGGTCGCAGTCGAACCCGTCCTTCTTCAGGCAGCGCTCCGCGGTGTCGAAGAGGACCTGGGCGGTGGGCTGCGTGGTGTCGGTCTTCTTCGAGCCGTAGGTGATCTTGGCGAGGGTGCCGCCGCGGGTGTACTCGGTCAGCGTGCCGGAGCCGACCAGGATCGCGCCGCGGGTGTAGCGGTTGGTCTCCGTGCTGTAGGTGTAGGTGACCATGCCGCCGCGGGCGTCGATGACGTAGTCGAGGTTCCACCGCCACGCCTGCTGGCACCAGGAGGAGTCGAACCCGGCCGCCTTGTAGCAGGGTTCGGCGGGGTCGTTGCCGTAGACGGGGGCGGACCAGGTGGCGTTGGTGGCGGGGCCGGTGGTGGTGCCGGGCTTGTGGCCGACGCCGAAGTAGTACTGGACGCCGTCGCCGGTGGTCAGGCGCCAGTGCTCGCCGTCGTTGTCGCCATTGTCCGCGCCGGTGAGGAGCTCGATCCGGGAGTCGTCGTCGTTCTCCAGACGCCACTTGCTCTTGTCGGTGTCGTCCTGGATCAGGGTGGACGACTTGCCGTTGAGGGAGAGGGTCTGGGTGTTCTGGTTGGACCAGCACTTCTCGCCGCTGGTGTCCTTGCCGTCCTTCGCGCAGGCCTGGTAGGAGCGCTCCACGAAGCCGGGCGAGTATTCCCAGCCCTCGCCGATCCAGGACGCCTGGTTGTTGGTGGAGGTGGTGCGGCCATCGACGCCGCCGGAGTTGTAGGCCAGGTTGACGGTGGGGGTGGTGCCGCCGATGGAGGGCGGGACGGCGATGCCGTAGGACCAGTTCATCGAACCGGAGTTATCGCCGACGGACCAGGAGCCGGACGGGGACAGGGACGTGGCCTTGTAGTCGCCCGAAGGGCCCGAGGCGTCCGCCGTGGTGGCCAGGATCATCGCGCCGCCGGCCGGTACGGACGCGGTCTTCGCGTTCGGCGCGGCGGGGACAGGGGCAGGGGCCAGGTCGACGTCGGCGAGGACGCGGTTCTTGGTGCGGTCGTTGCGGGCGCCCGTGACGGGGGTCTTGACGCGGCAGGCGGCGATGTCGGGGGTGGTGAGGGCGCATTCGGGCATGGCGACCAGGCGCAGGCGGGTGGACCAGTCGGCGCCGAAGGCGTTGCGGAAGCCGGTGTAGTCGATGCCGACGGTGACCTTGCCGGGGGCGGTGGTGGTGTCGGTGCGGCGGACGGTGATCAGGGCGCCGTCGACGCCGGCCTTCTCGGCGGTGGCGTGGTCGGCGACGGTGACCTTCACGCGTGCGGCGGGGGTGTCGGTCGCGGCCGTGGGGGCGCCTGCGGTGAGGGTGCCGGTGCGGAGGGGGCCGGGGGTGGTGTCGGGGGTGGTGATCCAGACCGGGGTGCCGGGGGCGTTGCCGCCGGTGGGGCGGCCAGCAGGGACGATCCGCCCCGGGCGACGAATCCGGACGCGGGGGCGGGGGTGGTCTCTGCTTCGGCGGCTTTGGGCCACTCGGGTTTGGTGGGGTTCCAGGTGGGGTGGCCGTCGCCGGTGAGCGGACGCACGGATGGTTTGGGGGCTTTGGTGCCCTTGACCGAGGGGGTTTTGGGGACGTTGTCGGGGATCCAGGTGCCCGGGGTGGGGGTGTTCTTGATGATGTTCGCGGCCTGGGCCGGGCCCACGCTCGCGGTCAGGGCCAGGATCGTGGCTCCGGCCACGAGGAGTCTGGCGGCACGCCCTGGTCCGCGCCGGGGAGACCCCGCTTTCGACGATCGTGCACGCATGACGAACAACCCCCACCAGGACAGGACGGACCCCGCCCCCGAGCAGGCGAGAGATCACAGACGGAGCGCACGGTAGGGCGTAAATCCCGTGCGGGTAAAGGCAGTTCCCGGGGTGGGGTGTGTGCTTCCTCACTACAACCTCGAGGGCTGTTCGATCGTCTCGATCGAGGTCAAATCACCTGTGGGGATTCATAGTTCGGCAATTCGCCTGCGCCCTGAGGGGATTCGGATGCATGTCGACAAGATCACTTGGTCGATGTGATCTGTGGCACGTCGCGCGGGCTGCTCCCAACCGGTAGGTTCCGCGCACCTGTGCGCACTCGCGCCACCGCATCCCCGTTCCCGCAGGAGTACCCGTCATGGGACAACCACCCGCCCACGCCCGCCCACGATCCCGTCCGGCCGCGGTGGTCTGCGGGCTCGTCGCGCTCTCCCTGGCCGCAGGGGCCTTTGCCGGCACCGCCAACGCCGCGCCGCGCGCGGGCGCCCCGCCCACCGCCACGACACCGCCCGCCGACCCCAGGGTCGCCGCCGAGAAGGCCGCCACCGCCCAGGCGAAACAAACGGGACAGGACACTCCCGTACCGGAGTTGACGACCGAGACCGACACCGTCACCGCCAGGCCCGACGGCACCTTCGCGCTCAAGCGCAGCGTCGAGCCGTCGCGGACCAAGAAGACCGGGGTCTGGCGCGATCTCGACCCCACGCTGACGCGGGCCGGGGACGGCACGGTGCGGCCGGCGAGCACCACCACGGACCTCGCCCTGGGCGGGGGCGGCAGTCGGTTGTTGGCGTCGATGACCAACGGCGGGCGCAAGCTCACGTTCACCTGGCCCACCGCGCTGCCCGCTCCGGTCCTGGCCGGGGACGGCGCGCTGTACCCGGGTGTGCTGCCCGACGTCGACCTGAAGGTGTCGGCGACCGAGCAGGGCGGCTTCTCGCACACCCTGATCGTCAAGACCGCGGCGGCCGCGAAGAACCCGCAACTGGCCACGCTCAAGCTCGGGATGAGCACCGACGGGGTCACCGTCGGCGCGACCGGCGAGGGTCGCATGGCGGCCAAGTCGCCCGACGGGCGGGAGGTGTTCCGGGCGCCGGCGCCCACCATGTGGGACTCGCGTACCACACCGAAGTCGGACGGCGCCGCGCGTGGCGCCGCGTCGACGGCCGGCACGGCCGACACCGGTCCCGGCGCGATACCGGCGGACGAGTTGGCCTCCACCGACAAGCGGCCCGGCGTGCACGCCACGACCGCGCCGATCGGTGCCGAGGTCGGCGGCGGGGCGCTGACGCTGACCCCGGACCAGGGGCTGATCAACGCCTCCGACACGGTGTTCCCGCTGTACATCGATCCCGTGTGGGTGCCGATGCTCGACCGGGTCAGCATGTACGGCTGGGCCCAGTCGGCCTTCCCCACGATCCCCGGGCGCGACAACGTGAACTGGCTGCCGGGCGCGGGGTACCAGTGGTACGACCAACCCAGCGGACTGGAGCGCTCCTTCTACCGGGTCGACTACAACTGGCAGGGCCGCCTGAACGGCAAGTCGATCAAGAAGGTCGTCTTCACCACCACCCAGGTGTACTCCGCGAGGTTCAGCTGCCTGGACGCGGAGGCGGAGCCGGTCTATCTGCACCTGACCACCGACACCCTGACCAACGACACCAACTGGAACAACCAGCCCACCGACCTGGGCCTGTGGGGAACCGCGTCGGTCCCCGGGACCAAGAAGCCCAACTGCGGTGATCGCAAGGCCGAGTTCGACCTCACCGCCAACCTCGCGGCCCACCAGAACTGGGAGACGCTCACCTTCGGCGTCTACGGCAAGGAAAGCCCCAAGACCACGGCCAACCTCGGCTTCAAGCGGTTCTCCCGCGAAGCGGCGGACAACTACATCACCATCGAGTACAACACCAGGCCGAACACCCCCACCGACCTGCACATGACCCCCGAGCCGGTCAACGGGGAAGCGTCCGGGAACTGCGGCTACGTTCCCGGGGTCAACCCCGCGGTGGGGACGGTGAGCCTGTTCGCCACCCTGTCCGACCCCGACGGCCACGACCTGGTGGCCAGGTTCAACGTCGACGAGGTCGGCAACGGCAACCCCCTCGTGTACGACAGCGGCTGGGTCTCCGCCGGACCCAGCGGGCACATCGCCCGCGCCGACGTCCCCGGCGCCAAACTCCTGGACGGCCACACCTACACCTGGTCCGTCACCTCCGACGACACCGATCTCAAGTCGGACTGGGTCAACGGCTGTACGTTCACCGTCGACGCGACACCGCCCTCGGGACCGACGATCACCAGCACCGACTACCCCGTCGACGGCAGCAACAAGAAGGCCGGCGACAAGGGCGACTTCTACCTCACCGCCACCGACGGGCAGTCCGGCGTCGAGGCGATCGAGTACACCCTCGACAACTTCGTCCCCGTCGGCGGCGCCCCCCGCGCCACCCTCGACCCCGTCAGCGGCAAATGGCGGATCAAGGACCTGCCCGTCGGCATGTGGTACACCCACCACCTGTACGCGCAAACCGTCGACAAGGCCGGAAACCGCTCCCCGCAATCCCTTTACACGTTCTTCGTCGCCGCCGACCCCAACGCCACGCTGTCCATCGGCGACATCGACGGCAACAAACTCCCCGACCTGCTCACCGTCGACGACTCCGGCGCGCTGCGCATGTACGGCTCCACCACCGACCCCACCACCGGCGGAGTCGTCGCCTCCCCCGCCAACCAGGGGCCCGGTACCGAGAACGGGAAACCGTCCTGGACCGGCACCGGCATCTCCCACCGCGGCGGCGCGGGCATCTACCGCGACAACCTCTATGCCCTCGGCGGCGGTCAGGTCTTCCTCTACCGCAACAACGGCCTCGACCCCAACGGGCGCTACTTCAGCACCAGCCGCCGCAGCCCCGTCCCCAAACCCCCCGCCGACGGCTGCGTCGACCTCACCCGGCCGAACACGCCCTGCGCCGACTACGCGAGCAACTGGGGCAAGACCACCCAGATCGTCGCACCCGGCAACGTCGACCCGGTCCCGGGCCAAGCCGCGAACGCGGGTCTGGATCTGATCACCGTCGAGACCGACACCACCGGCGCCCCACGTCTGTGGCTCTTCCACGGCGCCAACAGCGCCTCCGTCTTCGACCACGCCTCCCTCGTCGGCACCGGCGACTGGGGCAACCTCGACCTGATCGCGCCCGGGGACGCCACCGGCGACGGACTGCCCGACCTGTGGGCCCGCGACCGCGTGAGCGGCTCGTTGTACCAGTACGCGTCGAAGAAGAACGCGGACGGCACCGCCGACGTCACCGCCCTCGGCAACACCGCCGCCCGCACCCTGATCGGCACCGGATTCACCACCGCCGTCTACACCGAGGTCCGCTCCGACGGGGACCTCGACGGCGACGGCAAGGCGGACGCGTGGGCCAAGGACTCCCTCGGCCGCCTCTACGTCTTCCGCGGCAAGACCCCCGGCACCGACGGCAACGCCTTCGAACCCGGACGGCTGATCGCCGACGACCAGACCAAATGGGACACCTGCGAATCGTTCACCAACCCCGCCGATCCCACCAACACCGCCGCCAAACTCAAGCTCTGCGGACCCGTCCTGGCGAAATACAAGAAACTGGGCGGACCCGCCGGACCACTGAAACTCCCCCTCACCGGCATCAAGACCGAAGCGGACACCGTCGGCAGGTACGCCGACTTCCAGGGCGGCAACACCGGCACCACCGCCGGCGCCTCCATCCACTGGTCCCCCACCACCGGCGCCTGGTCCGCCTACGGCGGCATCCGCGACAAATGGCTGACCACCGGCGGCACCAGCGGACCACTGGGCTACCCCAGCAGCGACGAGAACCCCGTCAAGGACGGCGCACAAACCACCATCGGCAGCGAAAGCCTCTTCGCCGGCACCACAACCACCGGAACCGGCGCCATCACCTGGACCGACACCCTCGGCGCCCACATCCTCAACGGCCCCATCCACGAACGCTGGCAAACCATGGGCGGCCCCCGCAGCGTCCTCGGGTTCCCCTCCACCGACATCCTGCCCACCAACGCGCAAAAACCCGGCACCTTCGCACACTTCCGCATCCCCGGCGCGACCGGCGACACGGCGTCGATCTACCGATCCGACGCCACCGGGGCATGGCCCGTGTGGGGCTCCATCCGCGAGACCTGGGCCGCACAAGGATGGGAGACCGGACCGCTCGGGTTCCCCACCAGCGCCGAATACGGCGTCATGGCCGGGGCCGGCAGCGACTTCGAGGGCGGGCACATCCGGTGGAACATGCACACCGGCGGGACGACCGTGTATCCCGGCGTCGACGAGACGCCGATGGGGCGCACCATGCTCGCCGGGGACTTCGACGGCGACGGGCGTTCCGATGTGGCCACCGTGGTCGACTTCGGCGGGTGCGCGACCGGGTGGTTCACGCAACTGCGGCGCGCGGACGGCTCGTTGGGTGATCCGCGGCAAAGTTACGTGCAACCCGCGGGGACGTTCTGCCAAGGGGACGCGAAATACGCCGCCGGGGACTTCGACGGGGACGGGCGCGCCGACATCGCCGCGCTCTACCACTACGGCAACGGGCACGTGCGCGTGTTCACCTTCCCTGCGAACGGCGGGGGTGACGGTGGGTTCCGGTCCGGGCCCGTCGGGTGGGAACACCCCGCCGGATGGGACTTCGACCGCACGACGCTGCTGGCCGGGGACGTGAGCGGGGACAAGCGCGCTGACCTGGTGCTCGTGCAGGGGTACGCCGACGGGCGGATGTCCACGCACAGCCTTCCCGCCGCCGCGGGCGGGGTGTTCGCGACCTTGGTGAACGGGTGGGTCGAGACGACACCCGACTGGTGGCGGTACCAGAACGCCCGCTACACGCTGGGGGATCTGAACGGGGACGGGCGCGCCGACCTGGGGGCGGTCTACGTCCACGACAACGGCGACGCCAAGGCCTTCGGGTTCCTCACCCGACCCGACGGCACCATCCCCGCCCCCGTCGCCTCCTGGAACGCGCCCGGCGCAGGATGGGACATCGGGCAGATCCAGGCGACCGCCGCCGACACGAATGGTGACAAGCGGGCCGACATCGTGCTGATGTTCGGCGAGGCGGGGGCCAGGACGACGCTGCGGACGCTGCTCGCGAAGGCCGACGGGACACTGAACGCGCCGTTCGCGAGTTGGGACAGCGGGGCCGGGAACTGGGAGGCGCCGCGCGCGGCGCCACTCGCCGGGGACGTCGACGGCGACGGACGCGCCGACATCACCGCCGTCTACGACTACGGCACCACCCACTGGGCCGCGTTTACGTTCACCGCCAAGGCCGACGGCGGCCTCAACACCTACACCAAGAGCTGGGAGGCACAGGCCGGCATCTGGTAGACGCCGACCGACGACACCGACACACCCGGCCCGCCCCGACTCCCATATGGGAGTCGGGGCGGGCCGATCCACGTTCGCGTGACGAGGGTCGGTGGTCGGTGTGCGGGACAAGAGAGTCACCGACGTCGTGGCCGCCGATCGATCCGGCCCAGGAGTCGCGGGCCTTCACGTTGATGCGGTCCACGAAGACGAAGGGACAGACTCGGTCGAGGGGCCGGTTCTGCCACTCGGCCATGCCGTCGAGGACCTTGTCGGTGATCGTGGAGATCGTCTGCCGCGAGACGTCCGTGCCATAGGCCGCCGCGAGGTGGGCCTGGGCCTCGCCGGTGGTCAGGCCCTTCGCCGACAGGCGGATCACCATCTCGTCCACCCCCGACAGGCGCCGCTGCCGCTTGCGGACGATCCGCGGCTCGAACGAGCCGTTCGGTCACGCGGCACCGCGATCTCCACAGGGCCCACGTCGGTCGGCACGGTCTTCGCGCGGGTGCCGTTGCGCGAGTTCCCGGTGTCCCTGCCGGCGGCGTCGTGCTTCTTCGCACCCGCGAGGGCGGACTCCGGGATCCGCCAGGTCTCGTCTCGTGAGCTCCTCCCCTCCGGGGTCCGGCCCCACCACCTGGACGGCCTCGTCCGCTCCGCCTTGCGCGCCGCCGTAACGGGCACACCGCCACCGCCCGTGGGTTCACCGCCATCGGCCATGAACCGCCGGCCGGCGTGACCGGCGCATGCTCGTGGGATGCCTGCGCCTGGGCTACGGCTCGCCCGGGACTTCCGCCTGACCTGGCCGGCTCGCCTCGGCAGCGTGGCTGTACGCGTCCGACTCCGCCAGGGCGTTGGGCTGCGGCGCGCGCAATCCGGAGAGTGAACCGGCGGGCGGTCGCGGCGCAGACCGAGGTCGCCGTGTCTTTGTGTTGCTGTGTGGCCGGGAACCGCCTCGGCTCCGGCAGCCGCCGGAACGGGCTCGGGATCGGCGGCGAGGAGTCGGTCCGGCACGGAAGCGGGGCTTGCTTCTGACCCGTGCGTCAAGAGTTAGCGTCGCTGCGGCGCCATGGCCCGGACCACTGGCCGGCGCGGCATCGCACACCAACCAGGAGCACTCCGATGACCCAACCCCTTCCCCGTTCATCCCGCGAAATCCGACTCGTCAGGCAGCCACACGCACTGCCGGTCCCCGATGACCTGGCCGTTTTCGATGTCCCGCTCCGCGCTCTCGGTGCCGGCGAAATCCTGGTCCGGAACCGCTACTTCCTCGTGTTTCCGGGCTTGCGCACACTCATGGGCGACGAGACGGACGGTGTCCCGTTGCCGCCGTTGCATGCCGGTGACACCCTGTTCGGTCCTGCGGTGGGCGAAGTAGCGGCGGTGGGGGAAGGCGCCGCGGTGGAGCTGGGCGACCTGGTCGTCCACCTGGAAGGCTGGCGGGAATTCGCCGTGTTGGGGGCCGACGGATACGCCCCGGCCGGCGGCGCGCTGCCGGATCCGGTTGCGCACCTGTCCACCGGCTCGGCCGCGTACGGAGCCCTCACGCGCCTGGCCCCGGTCCGGGACGGGGACACGGTGTTCGTCAGCGGCGCGGCCGGGGCGACCGGAGCCATGGCCGGACAGATAGCCCGGCTGCTCGGGGCCGGTCGGGTCGTCGGAAGCACGGGGTCGGCGGCGAAGGCCGCACGGTTGCGGAAGGAGTTCGGCTTCGATGCGGTCGTGGTGCGCGGCACCGGCCCCTTCACCACCCTGCTGGCGGAAGCCGCCCCGGACGGCATCGATGTGGTGGTGGACATGGTCGGCGGTGAACAGCTGACCGCGGCCGTCGCGATCGCCCGCTCAGGGGCCAGGATCGCGTTGCTTGGTGCGCTGGCGGGACAGCTCGCCGCGGATCGTGCGGGCGGCAGTTCCCCCGCGGAGATCGACAGCTATCGGCTCGTCGTCCGGGGGATCACGATGCGCGGATACCGCGGAGTCGACCACCCCAGCGTGCCCGCCGAGTGGGAGCGGCAGTTCGGGCGGTGGCTGCGGGAGGGCACAATCCGCTTCCCGTACGAAGTCGTCCCGGGCATCGATCGCGCTCCTTCGGTGTTGCAGGAAATGATCGCAGGACGCCACTTCGGCACGGTGGTCGTGGCGCCCTGACGAGATACCGGGAAAGGTGAACGACGGTGCGGATCGGGGATGCCGCGGCGGCGGCCGGAGCAACACCACGTGCACTCCGCTTCTACGAGCAGCGCGGCCTGCTTGCGCCCCCGGCCCGCAGCGCGTCGGGACAACGCGTGTACGGCCCCGACGATGTCGCCCGCGTCCGTACGATCCGCGAACTCCTGGCACTGGGACTCACCGTCGAAGACATACGCGGTTTCGCCTCGCGGTTGGACCTGCTCACGGAACTCACGGAGGACTCGGAGCTGCGCTGTTCCGCCACCGCAATGGCATCCGACGGCCTTGACGAGTCGTCGGCGGCCGCACGGACGTCGGTGGGCTCGCCCGCATCGGCTGCCGTGGTCCGCCGCCTCGGCGTGCTCGACGCGGAGATCGATCGGCTGACGCGACTGCGCGACCGCCTCGCCCGCGCCGCCGCCGGTCAGAATCCGTCGGCGCGTTAGCCTCGCGCTTTCACGGGGCGAGTTGTCCGGTGGGTGATCGGGAAAGCGAAAAGTGCTCAGGGCGGCGGCCGGGCGGTGGTGTCGCAGGCCGGTGCGGTGCTGCTGGTCGAGACGGTCCGCAAGTCGGATCTGGATGGCGCGTTTTCGGCGGCGCTTGCGCCGTCGCGCAAGACGCGTGCAGTCCACGATCCGGGCAGGGTGCTGCTCGATGTCCACTCGCGGTCGCGATCGGCGGGGACTGCCTTGCGGACGTGGGCGTGCCGCGCGCGGAACCGGCGGGGTTCGGGCCGGTGGCGGCGAGGGGGCAGACCTGACGGTCTCCCGACTGGTCGACACCCTCGCCGCCGCAGGCCCGAAGGCACTGGCTGCGATCCGCGCGTCCGGTGCGCAGTCCGGCAACGAGTGCGGGAGTTGGTCGGGCCGTCCGTCCCCGGTGCCGACGGGCGGGTGACCGTGGACCTCGACGGCGTCCTGATGCTCGCGCTCTCCGAGAAGCAGGACGCCGCCGCGATCTGGAAGAAGTCCTTCGGGCACCACCCGCCGGCGGCGTTCGTCGACCACAGGCAGGCCGGGGCCGCGCTGCTTTCGACGATCGTCGAGGCGTTCCGGGAGGCGATCCGGTCACAGCGGTGTCGAGTTCGTGGGCGGCTTGAGAGGGTGGTGGATGGTCCTCCGTCGGGGCGCGGGTGTGCGGCGACGCACCGCGCGTGCGGGGACGGCGTCCGGTTCAGGGGCGTGGGTGGGTTCGGTCCAGGGCCGCGAAGGTTTCGGTCCTGAGCCGGCCGTGGGCCTCGCTGTCCCGGGCGTCGAGGACGCCGGGGTGCAGTTCATGGGGAGCCAGGAGTTCGCGGATCAGGCGATAGTGGTCGGGGTGTCGTCGCACGAGTTGGTCGTGGGCCTGCTCCACAAGCACGGCCCTCTGCGGCCCTACGGGGTCACTGTATTCCGCGATCGTCACCGCGTCGGTGAGCGTCAGGCGCAACCGTCTGTTCTCCTCGGCGCGTTGGATCAGTACGGCGAGCATGCGCCGCCGGTTCACGAACGCCTCGAGCCCGCCGAAGCGGCGAGGTCGCGTACGCGTGCGGCGTCGACTCGGGCGATCCGCTTGGGGCTCGTGCCGATGCGCTCGGCCACGTGGGTGCGCATGCCGTTCAATTCACGGGTCCAACGGTTCAGGAGCAGCGGATGGCACAGGGCGTCGTCGCGCTCGTGGTGCCGGGCCGCGTCGCGGGCGACCCGGGCGCGGAAGCGGGTGTCGTCGAGGGACAGTGTCTCGCGCACCGTCTCGTTCACGGACGCGGTCAACTGTCCCCGGACGATCGCGCGCTCGATCCTGCCGCGGAAATCGATCCGTGGGGCGACGCCGTCCCTGGAGTGTCCGTCGGCT
Source organism: Embleya scabrispora (assembly GCF_002024165.1). Lineage (NCBI taxonomy): Bacteria > Bacillati > Actinomycetota > Actinomycetes > Kitasatosporales > Streptomycetaceae > Embleya > Embleya scabrispora. Next base: position 6,988,695 of record NZ_MWQN01000001.1, on the reverse strand, counting down.
TGGGTCAGTTCGCTGACCAGGGCGCTGCGCTCCTCGATGAAGTATTTGCCCAACCATCCTCGTGCCTGGGTCTGCGTGTCGCGGGTCGGACGCCGATCGGGCAGGGCGCCCGCGGCGGACAGCTCGGCAACGCGCATCCGTTCGAACGCGGTCGGCGCCGGACCGCCCGCTCGCGCTCGCGCAGCGCTTCGGGAACGTCGTCGTACCAGGAGGACATCGTCGTGCACACGGACTCGCTCGCGCGGCGGCCTGGGGACGTTCGGCCGAAACGGTTGCGGGCGGGCCGGGTTGTGCGATCGTCTGTGGCATCGGGTGGCGGCGGCCGATACGCAGCCGGGGGGTTGCTCCGGAATCGGGGGAGTGATGGAGCCGTTGGGTCGCGGGGATCCACAGCAGGTCGGCGGGTTCCGGCTGGTGGGGCGGTTGGGGTATGGAGCGACGGCAAGTGTGTTCCTCGGGCGGGCACCGGACGGCACGGCCGTGGCGGTGAAGACGGTGCATCCGCATCTGAGCCACGACCATGGCGGGTTCCGGTACAGGTTCGTGCGCGAGGTGCAGGCCGCGCGGAAAGTGAACTCGCCGTTCACTCCCGTGGTGTTGGCTGCGGACCCGTACGCACACGTCCCGTGGTTGGCCATCGAGTTCGTGCCGGGGATTCCCCTGAGCACGGTGGTGGAGGAGTTCGGGCCGCTGCCCGAGGCGTCGTTGCTCGCCCTGGCCGCAGGGTTGTTCACGGCACTCGCCGAGATCCATGCCGTCGGCCTGGTGCACCGGGACGTCAAGCCGTCGAACATCGTGTTGGGCATCGAGGGTCCCAAGGTGATCGACTTCGGGGTCGCGACGCCGGACGACGGCACGACGGCCGGCCCGACCGAGACCGGACACACCGTGGGAACGCTGGGGTTCATGTCTCCCGAGCAGTTCGAACGCGCCGATGTCGGACCCAAGAGCGACGTGTTCGCCGCCGGCGCCGTCCTGGCCTGGGCGGCCACCGGACGCCCCGCGTTCCCCGGAAACTCCCTGCCGGTACTGTTCGCGAACCTGACTACCCGCGCCCCCGACCTCGACGGACTCCCCGCCTCCCTCGCGCCCCTGGTCGAGGCCGCCCTCGCGAAGGACCCCGCGGCGCGTCCCACCGCGCTGGCCGCCCGCGCAATGCTGCCCGCCCCGCCCGTCCACGCCAGCGCGGAGCACGGATGGCTGGCGCCCACCGTCACTCACGCGGGCGAACGCAAGCCCGTGGGCGGTGACCGGCTCGCCGGCCATGGCCTTCAACCCCGACAGCAACACCATCGAGGCCTTCACCATTGGCACCGACCGCGTCCTGGGTCACACCTGGTGGGGGCCGTCCAGCGGCTTCGGCAGCTGGGAATCCGCCGACGGGTGGAGGCTCGGTGGCTGAACCACGGCCGCGGACCCAACCCCACACCACTGACTGACTCCTTCCGCCCTGCCGGGTTCCGCCCGGCAGGGCGGAAGGCCGCCCAAGCGATCCACAGCGGGGAACACACGTCCACCACCATCGCCGCGCCACCGGCGACATCGCCGGCGCCGGCCTCACCCGGGCCCACACGCTCCTGATCCGCAAACGGACCGTCGCCACCGAGACGCCCCCGTCGACCAAACCCGCGACCAAGGACAGCCGCTACCGGGTCACCGACCCCCACCCACGGTTATGGCCAAGAGCGTGTGCCCGAGCCACGGAGAGTCGGAAAGGACTCGCACGGAACGATCACACGGCACTCGAACCACTCGAGCCAGGGAAAACGCGGTCAGTGCGCGCGGCGGAGTTTGCACAGGCGACCTTCGTCGGGGTCACCGAGTCACTGCCACAGCACCGGCTCGTGCCGCCGGACGTGAACGACGTGAGCGCCCAGTCCTGAGCGAACCGCAACCGAACCTCGGCGGAGTCCGCTCCGGGTGCGTAGAACGTCCACGTGCCGGATCCCGTGCGCGGAGTCAGGTCGAAGTCCCCAGTCGAGGACGCTCCCTGATAGTCGCCGCACAACGCCGATGCCTGAAAGGTGCCGTCCTCGTTCACGGTGATCGACCCGCCGTCCCCGTCCCGCCAGGTACCGACTGCTTCGTTCCTGTCGATTCGTAGCGTGCTTGGTGTCCCGTCACCCCGGATCGCGGACGTTACGATGCCGACGGCGCACAGCAGTACGAACCCGAAGACGAACGCACTGCGGCCGAGCCGGGGGAAGCGACCGCGGCCACCGCGATGGCGCGACACGAGGCTCCCACGGCGGTACCGACTCGACAGCCATCGAACCCCCTTATCGATCCCCGTGGCCTTCTTTCTATCCCTCGCTGCGGATCGGCAAGACGTCGGGGCCAAGCACGCCATCAGCCGCTGTTCCGGGAGGTCGCCACCGGAACCATGCCGCAAGGCCGGGAAAGCGCTCGAATCCGCTACGAAGCCAACGCCAGGACCGGCAGCATCATCGTCGTGATCATCTCGAAGAGGCCGTACGCCGCGTAAGCGCCGGTGCGCCACCACCGGTGGGGGCCCAGGCCCAGGTCGGCGCGTGCGATGTGGGCGATGCGGATCCGCGAGGTGCCCAGGGCGGCGGCGACGTGGGTCCTGATGGCGTCGAGGTCGCGTTCGTCGCCGTGTCCGTCATGCCGCGAAGTAAGCCCGTGTATCGGGTTGTGGTCGTCTGTGGGATTCGTCGTCAGGGCGGTCGTGATCCGGTAGCTCGTCTTGGTGTGACGCGAAAGCAACTGACGGACATGGAGTGGGAGTTCATCGGGCCGTACCTGCCGGTCGGTGCGTACGGTCCGTATCCCGAGTGGCTGCGGCGGCAGTTCGAGGGTGTGATCCGGAAGTTCGGACGGGTGGGCAGTGGCATGAGGTGCCGGAGCGGTTCGGTGCGTGGTCAACCGTGCACAATCGTTTTCGGCAGTGGCGGGACGCCGGTGTCTTCGAGGCCCTGTTGGAGGGCCTGATCGCGGAGGGCGCGAAACGGGGCGGGGTGGACCTGTCGCTGGTGAGTGTGGACTCGACCACCGTGCGGGCGCATCACGACGCCGCCGGAACGCGTCTGGCCCCCGACACGCTCGCCGTCCTGGAGAAGGCCGCCGCCGAGGAGGACAAGGCCTGGCAAAAGGGGCGATCCGGAGGGACAAGCCGGGAACGGGGCTGGAATCGACCCGGAGCGTGAGGAATGACGACATATCCGGCGCCGACACCGGATCCGGCTGACGGTCGCCCTGCTCGGACGCTCGCGGCGGCATCGGCGACGACGCGCTGTCCTGCCTCGACGGCGACTACCGCGAACTCCCGGTCCTGCAAGCGGCCGACGCCGAGATGCGGCGACACGCGGACACCCTCGTCGCGCCGGCCACCGACCCGGACCCCGACGTGCGTCGGGCGGCGATACCCGCACTGGGCCAGTTCGTCGACGACGACGGTGGCCGTCGGGCCGCCACCCTGCTGCAGGAGAGACTTGCGGCCGAGGAAGGCCTCCCGGAACGACTCGCGGCCGTCGAGGCGACCGCAACCCTGGCCCTGCGACTGCCGACCGTCGCCGAACAGGCCCGCACCCGGCTCGCCGCCCTGGCCGCCGACCCACACCGGGACTCGCCGACCCGACTTGCGGCCCTGACCCAACGCGCCCGCTGCGCCCTGGAGCGCATCGAACCGGAGATCCTTCCCGCGGCGGTCGCGCTGCTCGGCGACATCGGCAAGGACGCCCCATCCCGACGATCATGGCGGCACCCCGCACCCGCGACGAACACCGCGCAGGACGTTCCGCCCCGGGGGATCGCCGGGTTCGACCACCTCGACCGGGACAACCGCATCCACGCGGTCACCACCGGCACGCTCCGCACCCTTCACGAGGCACTGGACGAACGCATCGCCTGGCGCACGGAGTTGCCGGCGGCCCAGCTACGCAGTCCGGATCCGGGCACCCGTCTGGACGCGGTCCGCATGAGCGGCGAGCTGATGCGGACGTGGCGCAGCGACCACACCGACCTGCTGCTGCTGGTCGCGGATCAATTCGACCGGTTCGGCAACGAGTTGACCGCGGAGGCGGCCGACGTCATGGACAACTGTCATGCGATCGCCGAACCAGCCCGAGAGGCACTGGCCGCGTACGTGACGGCGCGACGCGCCGAGTACGGCCCCGACGTCTGGGCCCATCCCGACGCGGAGGTTGGGCGGGCCCAGCAGACGGCGGTGTGCGCACTGGCCCGGTTCGGTGACGCGCGGGCGTTGCCGTGCCTGCTGGTGGCGTGCGACGCCGGGGTCGACGCATGGCGCGCGTTCCCGGCCGCCGCGTGGCTGCCCGAGGCGTCACGGATGCTGGTGCCGGCGTTGGTCCGGCATCTGCGCGAGGCCGATCTCGCGGCCACGTGGTTCGAGGGCAGCGTGCATCCGTTGCTCGACACCCTGTCGCGGCTCGGCGACACGAGCGCGGTGCCCGTGATCGTCGACACCCTGGCGGTCGCCGTCCGGGACCGGCATTGGGGCACTGTGAAGTCGGCGCTGAAGGCCTCGGCGCGCTTCGGCGTCGCCGCCGCGGCAGCCCTTCCCCTGGTTCGGCGATTGACGTCGGCCCCGGAAGCGAAGGCCCGGATCGCCGTGCATGAGGGGCGGGCTCGGGTCGCCGCGGTCGAGGCTCTGTACGCCCTCGGCGGCAGTGCCGACGAGGTGCGGGCGGCAATCGTCGAAGTCGCCCAATTCCAGGGCCCTTCCTGGGTCCGCGACCTGGGCGACCTGCTCGGCCGTATCGGCCCACCGGCCCCGCCCGTCCTCGTCGCGCAACTGCGCACGGCGCTGACGGACGACGACGAGTGGCGGCGCGTACACGCGGCCACCGCCCTGTGGGACCTGTACGGCGAACCCGAAGCACCGGTCGTGCTGAACACGCTCACACGGGCGTGGGAACGGAACTCCGCAACGGCCAACCACGCCCTCGCGTGCCTGGATCGCATGGGTACCGCCGCCGAACCGGCCATGCCACTGCTCGCCGCCGCCCTGGCAAACTCGCGCCGGGACTGCCGGTGGAACGACATCGACAGCGACGAGCAACTGCAGCGAACCGCCCGCCACATCCTCGCCAAGTTCGGCGAGGCACGTGCCGAGTAGCCGGCGGAACCTTCCACTCCGACCGGGGCACCAGGTTCGGAGCGGCGAAATCCCGGTTGCCGGTTCCCGGCCAAGTCCGGGCAATTCATGGCCGAGTTCGGCCCCACGACCCTTCGGGGTCGACGGGCGGCGAGCACAGACCTCAACGCGCCGACCGGATGTCGGACGACCTCGAACCGCCGGTCACTCGGGTCGCCCCCACCCGGGCCCGGCAGCTCTGATCCGCCCGCCGGCCACACCTGTGCACCCCTCGATCGGCGGGCCGACACCGGGGGCGCAACGCGCCGGTGCGGGGCCGCCGCCGACCGGCTGTGCTGCCGGCTTCGCAACCGCGGCGACCGCGTTACCGTTCCCAACCGACACGCACGCGCGGCGGTGAAGTCGATGTGCGTATCGGACCTCCTGCGTAGTCACGCACGCGTCCAACGCCGTATCAGCGTCATCGTCGTTGATTCCGGTGCATCCCGACCAGGCTCCTCCCGAGCGCCTCGCTCGAGAAGACACCAAAGGAACCGATCGCACGGACGGCCGGCACGGAGCCCGGCACGGGCGCGATCGCCCGCGGACCGGCCTGGTGGCAACGGCCGCGTGAAAGCGGCACAGGGCGCTGCGACCTGTGCCGCTTACATCGGGTGGTCCACGCGTTACCCGCTCCTTCGGCGGAGGGGCTGGAACGTCGTCGTCCATGCTCGCTATCGTCGGTGCGTCTACCGGGCGCGCAGCCGCCGGACCGTCCAACCATCCGAAGGGACGCGATGGAGGATTCGTTGTGGATCGCATCGAGCCACACACACGGATCCGCCCGGGCCACCATCTGCGGGTCGACGCCCGGGGCGGCCCCGCTCCCGATGCCGGTTACGCGCGCGGAGCGCGTCGAACACATCCCGGCCGATGTCCTGTTCCGAGCCGCCGACGCACCGCCGGAGCCACCTTCCGCGTTCCAGACCGCTGCCGTGGTCCGGTACCAGGGACTGCCCGGAGGGCGTGCAGCACGACGAGTGCCACCCGACCTGGGACAAGACAGGCACGGTGTTGCGCGGGGCCGAACGCGTGGAGGACCGCGCCGACCCCGTCGAGGACCTGGCCACAGCGGTCACCCAGCCGGCCCGCCACGCCTCGGCGTTCAGGACACCGGCCACTGCCCTGCCCCCGGGGACTACCCGCGCGCGCACCGACGCCATCCGAGCGCCGAACGCGGCCTGGACGAGGGATCCAGTCGAGTCTGTGGACGGCGCAGCTGTATCCGACGCTGATCACCGATCCCGACGAACGCGTCCTGCTCCTGGACGGGGTCGAGGGCCTGCGCCCGGTACTGCTGTCGGCGCTGCCCTGGCCGCACCACCTGTTCAAACGCGCCCACGCCGATCGCGTGAAGGCCCTCGTGGAGCAGTATCCGGACACCGCCGGAGCCGACCAGGCCGCCCACGCCCACGCGTTCTCGACCTGGGGCCCGGACGACTTCCGCGTGTGCGACTACCACCGGAGCGACTGGGCAGCGATCGCCCGAGCCGCCGAACGCGCCCTCGCCGCAGGCGGCGACACCGCCGACATGGCCGACCGGGCCGAAAAAGATCCCGAACTCGACGAGCACGACCGCATGTACGCCGCGTCGCTGTCAAGTGTTCGACCGATGTTCCGGTGGACGGTCGCAGTCCCGAGAGCGCACCACAGGCGTGCGCCCAAGGCCCTGACACGGGCGTTGGCCCGGCCCTCGCGGAGCGCCCTGGGTCTGGGCCCGTGCGCTGCCGGCGGCCCGCCCGCCGACTCCGACCCGATCCGCAGCAGCCCGACGCGGCCGGAGAGCCAAACGCACGCCGGACGGCGCGGTCCCTGCCCCGCCTCGAAGACGCACATCGACGATGAGCCACTGCCCAACGGCCAGGGGGCTGGTCGAGCGCAACCGCGGCATCGGGGCCAAGCGCGACGTGCACACCGCCGGCAACGAACTACACGTCGCGCGCAATACCGTCGTCGGCGAGGCCGGCACCGGCAACGTGGACTCGGGGGGCGGCCTCCGGGCGAAGGCACGGCCGTGATCCCGCGGCAACCCGGCCGTCGCCGTCCGGACGCGGCGCACACCGGAGGCGAGTCGAACGCCGCTCGGAACGTGGCGATCGACGGCATTCTCGCCGTCGAAGGCGAGTTGGCGCCGGGGAACTCGCGTCGCGCGCAACTCCGCCGTCGGCGCAGGGCCGACCGTCGGCGAACGGGTGGACGCCGGTGGCGAGTTGCGCGCCAACTGAACGCCAACACCCGGCCGGCGGTCCGAAACGGCCCATGAGTGGCTACATGAAGGTCAACGACGACCAAGTGGCGCTCACGCACGTGACGATGTTGGCGTTTTCCGGCAGCAGCATCACCACTTGAACAACTTCCCAGGGCTCGGTGCCACAGCCCGCCGCGGACGAGGATGCCGACCGGCCCGTGCCCCGAGGCCGCCGGGGTTCGCGGTTGCGGGGCGGCCCGACCGCCCCCGGCGCGCACGCCGCGACCGCTCCGGCCAAGCCGTCGGACCCTTGGCATGAATGCGTCAGGTCCCAGGGGCGCACAATGTATCTGGCCAACTCCGGTGGCATGGCACGAGATTGCGCCAAACCTCGCTTTTGTGTCCATAGAGCTGCAGGCAGATGGGTGAAGTACCTAAAGTGAAGGTGCTTGACGCTGTATCGGTTGTTTCGTACAGGGATGCACCCATCGAGCCGGGGGGGCTTGTGATGAGGGGCAACGGTAGGTCGACACAGGGGACGCAACCGCTACGGGGGCCGTGCGTCAAGCCGAACCTGTCGACCGAGACCATCCGAATCCCGATCGCGATCGTACCGACTCACCGGGGCGCGTGAACCGTTCCCGAACAGCGCGGGGGCGACCTGTCACCGGAGTCCGCATCCCGGGAACGGGGGGACCGGGGATCCGGGGGTCCCCCCAATAGGGCATGCGCAAACCGGACCGCGCCACGCCGACCGCGACACCCTGACCGCGACGCGTCGAAGGAGAGAGGAAGCGATGTACGCCTACCATCTGATCTACGACATCCCCACCGCCAACCCCAGGCAGTATCGGGTTCTGGTCGCCTGGAAGAACGTGTACGGGTCCCGCTTCGGCGGCAACCCCACCACGCCCACAGTCCTGAACGGATCGGGACAACTCGTCATCCCCGGAGGCTCCGTGGTCGCCCCCGACGTGATCACCGCGGGCCGGATCGAGTTCTTCGAGGAGACCGGCATCGACCTCAGGCAGGACGCCGTGCGGCGGCAGATGCAGACCGTCGGCAACTCCTGGTCGCGCGTGCTGGACGGGCAGAGCGGCGCACACTGCGTCTATCAGGAGGTCCAGGACGCCGAGTTCGTCGAGAGAGCCTGCAACGCCAACATCCAGGGCCAGGTCCCTCGGGACCAGGAACTCTATTCCGCGGTGACGTACGACGCCTCGGTCGTCGGCCAACTCTTCGGGGCCATCTCCCAAACCGACCTCACCACCGGGTGGCGAGGCATCCAGTACAACAACCTCGACAGCAACAACCAGGCACTGGCCAGGAGAAAGTCCCAAGCCGCCGGCGACTGGTACGTGACGGCGGTTCAGGGCCTGCAGTACGCACCCTAGCCGGAGGTTGTTTCGTAAGCGCCGGGCCTTTTGCCCCCGCCGACTGCGCCCGGCCGACACGCGGGTCGGCGACCGCAAGTGGTGGCAGCCTGCCGTCATGCCGGCAGACCTACGAGAACACGCGGGTCGTCACGTAATCAGGCCGTGGCCGCTGTGATCACGGCATCGGAGCGCGACAGGCTCCACTCAGGGTGGGCAGGTAGTGGTCCGACAGCTGCGGGGCGACGCATACAACGCCTGCGGCACACCGGAGTCGGAAAGGTCGGCGCCGTGTCGGCCGGCGGGCGCGCTCGTCTCGAAGCGCCCGCCGTTCGGGGGCGTCCGGCTCCTCGTCCCCTCCATGCGACAACTCAGGTTGGGTGCAAACCACTTCCCCGGCCGTGCCCCATGCCGGGTCGTCGAAGTCCCCCCGTTCGCTCGGCCCTCACCCGCCCAGTCCGAGTCGCGGCTCCCAACAACCGACCACTCGACTTCGCCGGTCTCGACCTCCGTCCCGTCGCTCTACCGTCCGCCGTTCTTGAGTCGATCACCGCGACCCGCGACGATGGTCGCGTCACGCTCGGTCCTCGAACCCCTCATCCCGGAGGCGGATGTGCGCGCACGTACGAAGCGTCGAATCGTGTTGGGTGTCGCGTCGATCGCGTTGGGCGGTGGCGTCGTGATCGGCGCCGCAGGCCAACTGGCGAAGATGTTCGTGCCCGGCGCGGCGTGACCCAAGGGTGCCGGGTCGCGGACGTCATCCGCCCGCACCCGGCACGGCCGTACGACCCGACACGGCCGAAGTCTCGTGCCCCCAGTCGGCCGGTCCTCGTGCTCCGCCCCGGCCGACGCCCCGACACCGTGGGCACAGGAGCCAGGCCGTCGCCCGGGGCAGGTTGAGGGCGTCGAGTTGTCGGTCGAGTCGTTGTCCGCCGGTGCCGACGCCGGCGTAGCTGATGCGGATGTCGCCAAAACCACGCGCGGCGACCTTCCCGAGTCCCTTTCGAATACCACTGCCGGCACCGTCTTTCGAATTCGCACGGCGGCCTCACTCCCTTGCATCCCGACGTAGGCGCTGCACGAGCCGCCCTTGCGGATGGGCAACACCGTCACGTTGGCGGCCGTACGACCGTGGACGCCGCGCAGGCCGCGGATGTTGTCGGCGGGGTCGCCGGTCAGCGCCCGGTAGTCCGGCCACTGCTCGGCCGTGACTCCGTGGCGGGGGCGAATCTGGTCGCCGATGGTGTAGCGGCGGTCTTCGCGGAATCCGGTGTTCAGGAGCCGCACCCCCGGGTCGGCGAGGAGTTGGACGAAGTCCTTGTCGGCGCTCATGACGTCCACAAGGCGGTCGTTCGCGCGGGCGCGGGTGATGAGGGTGGCGATGACGTCATCGGCCTCGCAACCACGGTGTTCGCTCCAGCGGATTCCGGTGTGGTCGAGGGCGTCCTTGACGACGTTCACGTCGGTGTTGCGGCCGTGACGGAGCCTGCTGGTGATGTAGGCGAGGTCGGCGCTGATCAACGTGATGAGGTCGCCTCCGCCGAGGTCGTCGTCCATCAGGCGCAAGTCGTCGATGCGGCGGCGGATGCGGGTGACCTGGGTGTCCTCGACGCGTGCGCTGGTGCCGTCGCCGGTGGTGTCGGCGTCGGGGTCCTTGCGGAGCCATGCGGAGGCCGGCGTGAGCGCAGCCGCGCCGGCCATGGTCATGAAGTTGCGTCGGTCGAGGTGCATCAGGTCGCTCCCTGTTGCGGTGACGAGGAAGGACACGGTGCCCCGATGGGTCCGGGGGATCGGGGGCCCCTCGCCCGTCTCGCGACGGGGCTCGGGGGTGCGTCCGCGGTTCCGGGGCGGGACGAATCCGGTGTCCACCACCGGGCGTTCGAACACCGCCTCCAGGCATCTGCGGTGATCGGGCCACGGCCAGGTCGACTCACCGCGCATCCAACGCCCGATCGTCTTGGGGTCGAACGCGGCACCGCGTATTCCCTCGGCTCGGGCGGCGCGGGCAAGCTGCCGGGCGTTCGTTGTGGGTCCACCCGCGTTCGCGGGTGGGCTCGCGCAGCCGCTCGTTCGGTGCCGGACCGGTCGGCGCCTGCGGGTGTGTTCGTTCGTGCGTGGTTGCGTTCGTGCCCTGGCTCATTCGGTACCCCCGAGGCGGCTCGTCGGCCCGAGTCTCCACGGTAGCGAGGTGAACCGGTTCCGCGGCAGCGAAGAACACCGCCGGACGTCGAATCCCGCGATGTGTCCGGTGATTTGCCCTGTGGTTCGTCCCTTCCGCAGGAACCGCCCGACGAAGTGCCCCTGGTCGGGGCCGGTCGGGACCGGCAGGCCGGCCCAGGAGCACCGGGTCGCGTGACGACCGCGGTTCGTACCACCGGCCGACGGCCGGGCTGCGCAAGGACCGGACGGCGCCGCGCGCGGGGACCGGCGCGCCGTGTCGTGGCAGGAGGCCTTGTGACGGGAGCTGCGGCAGAAGGCACCGGTTGCGCCGTGCCGGATCGTCGTGTCTGGTTGGTCACGCCGGGGACCTCTCCCGGCCGCTTCGAGACGGCGCGGGGCTCGGGCGCGAACGTCGCCCTGCTGGACTTGGAGGACTCCGTCCCCGGCGTCGCCAAGGACGTCGCGCGCGCCGACGTGCTCTCCTTCCTCGCCCGGGCCCACCGACTCGGTGGCGACGGGGCTGCGTGCCCGGGGTGCGCGTGAACGCGGTGGGCACGCTGCACGGGTTGCAGGACTTGGTCACGCTTGCGGAGTGCGCGCTGTGGCCGCCGGTACTGCTCGTTCCCAAGGTCGAAGCCGCGCGCGATGTCGATGTGGTTGGAGAGCTCTTGGACGCCGATGCGGAAGGGTGTCGGGTGTGGGCATTGATCGAGACACCTCTCGCCGTCGGGAACCTGTCGGGCATCCAGCGCTCCCCGTCCTGGCGGGCGTGCTGTTCGGGGCGGCCCACTACGCCGCAGGGGCGGCGGGCGCCGGGTTGTCCGCCGTCGACTCCTTCTTCGATCTGGGCGACGTGGACGGGCTCCGACGGGACGTCGAGGACGCCGTCGAGCTCGGGTTCGCCGGGAAGGTCGCCATCCATCCGAACCAGGTGCCTGTCATGCGGGGCGCGTTCCGACCGGACCCGCGCGAACTCGCGGACGCGCGCGCCGTGTTGAGTGCCGCAGACGCCGCCGGCGGCGCCATCACCACCGTCGGCGACCGCACGATCGGGCCACCGCTGGTGGCCGCGGCCCGCGCTCTCGCCGTCCGCGCGGGTGAGACGCCCCTTCCGCCGCGTTCGAGGAGTCCCGCCGTGCCTGACGCTCTGCCCCCGGGATACCGCAGTGTCGGGGAGAACCGGGTCCGTGAACTGGTCGGGCTCGGCTTGGCGGACTTCGTCGTCGGCCGGGTGGTCGAGCACCGCCCGGCCAGGACCGTGACACTGGCCGAACACGTCCAGATCCTCGCCCTCACCGGCAACGAGGCGCCGATCCACTCCGACGTCGAGTTCTGCAAACGCACCGGCCGCGACCAGGTACTGGTCTGCGGGCTCCTGACCCTGAACATCGTGCTGGGCATGACCGTCCGGTCCACCAGCGGCCTGACCACCGCCAATCTCGCCCCGGACGAAGTGCGGTTCGAACACCCGGTGCATGTCGGCGACACGCTGCGCGCCCAGAGCGAGACCCTCACCGCCCGCCGCTCCCGTAGTCGCCCGGAGCACAGGGTCGTGACGTGCCGGATCGAGGGCCACAACCAGGACGACCGGCGGGTCCTCGGAACCCGGCCGCGGTCCACAGGGCCTTCCCGATAACGTTCAAAGCGGACGGGACGGCGCAGCCGAGACCGGCCTCGCACGCCCGGTCCGCCGGCGCTTCGCACGACACGGCGACGGCACGGTCGCGCATACCTGGGCGGCAGCGGTCACCACCCGCGGATACGACTGCGGGCGCCACATGGCGCGGCGCCGGCAGGGGCGGCTGAGCCGGCTCACCGCGGGCGACTCCGCACCGACCGCGACCGGCGGCGTCTCGGCCGCATTCCTGGCCCGCGCCGTGGTCACCTATTCCGAAACCGTCGCCCTCGCCCGCGCGTTGGTCACACTCCCCCGGGCCGTCTCCCGAAGCACACCCCACGGGCGGGCCACCACCGGACCGACCCCGCGAAACCCTCACCACCACACTGCCGCGCCACGATGCTGCTCACCATCGAAGACATCGTCCAAGACGATGATCGTGTTCCCGAAGCCGGGAGAACCGCCCTCGCCCGTTCCCGAATCGGTGGCCGCTCTACTGCTCGCCCACCCGGCCCACCGCAGCAACACGAACACCGGGACGAATCTCGCCTCGCGCCGGCTCTTTCCCGGCAGACGCGCCGGCCGGCCGTTGGGCCGAACCACCTATCCGCGGACCTGACGCTGGTAGGCATCCCGACCAGTGCGGCACGGGGGGCGCGATCCGTCGACCTCTCCTGGAGATGCCGGCCCCCGTCGTCGGCTGCCACCACGAGAGCACCACTCGCCTGGCCACCGACGCGGGAACGCTCTGGAGCCGATACGCCGCCGGCGATCACTCGACGCCACCGCCGGACCAAGCACCCGGCGAACTCGCGACAACTTGGTCAGGCAACTTCACCAGACTCAACCCCCTACTCGCACCCGGGCCCCGATGGCGCGATGACGCGCGCAGGCCGGGGCTCGCAGGTCGGCCGCGCGCCTCCTTGAAGAGCGTGCGGCGCCGATGACCCACCGGTTCGCGGGCCTGGCCGATGCCGCTCCCGCATGTGCGGGGGGCACCGGGCACGTCATTCGTGGTGTTGCCGGAACCTGGCGACGCCATCCACCAGGCGACCGTAAGGGTTTAGACCACTGAGTTCCACGGCGCTTGTGGTCACGCCGAGGAAGGCGCGCCGGAGGGTCAGGGCGACCTCTGGGGATTCCAGGTAGGTGCGAGTGATCGTCCGGTCGACGTCGATGAACAGGCCCTCATCCGTGTCGCTCGTCGCCGGTCCTTCAGAGCCGACGACGACGTGATTCCATATTCGAGGAATGAGGCTCCGCAACTCCTCCTGGGAGCCGCGAGAATGAAGCGGCTTCCCGTCCGGATCGAGAACTCCGATATCGAACAATCCACACCATTTTTCCGACAAGGCGCGTAAACGTGCCTTGTCGGAAAGGCTCTCGCACCCTTCGAGAACCTTCTTCGCTTCGGCCTGGAGGGTCTCGATCACGGGATCGATGCCCCCTTCGCAGGGTAGACGTATCCTCCGGGCCGTCCTCCTTGCGAGATCCTCGACGGCGGTCCGTGAATCGGCGTCCCTGTTGCGGTTCCCTTGGGTCTCCCTGAACCACAGCGGCTCCCATTCGGGCGAGTGCAGCGTATTTCCCGCCGTCAGAGCGGTGGCGGAAACAGCGGTCAGCCTCTCGCCACAGGGAAGCCAGTCGAAGCTGGTCCTCACATCGTCCCGCGGCGTACGCGAAAGGCAGTCGATCTGGGCCCTTCCACGATATCGAGGCACTATCAGATACCACAGGCAGGCTCCCATGCCCATTTCCGCCGCTTCTTGGTGACCGTCCTCTCGACAGTCGCAGTCGATGACGCGGTCCGTCACGGCGGCCAGCGCATCGGCATAGCCGATGACACTGGCGCTCCCCTTCGCAGAAAGCGCCACGTGAATCTCGTTGAATGCCTCTCGACTCGTATAGTCGGAGATGACATCGATGATGTCATTGTATCGAATGAGATTCTCGACGACGCGTCTCATCCGACCGCACTCCCGAATCGCTCGAAAACAGCCGAGTTCATCCGAAAGGTGCCTGTACTCGGCCGTGCCCATGGCCAGGCGGTAGAAGCCGACCATGTCCCCGTCCCACCAACGGGCCACCAGGTATTCTTCCGGCGTGACGACTCCGGGAGCAGGTCGGTAACCCGTCTCCCGGCCTGAACGTTCCAGATAGGACGTCGTGATGGAATTCTTCATCAGGATGACCGCGTCCGTCACCGCCGAATCCTTCAGCGCCTGTGTCGCAGCCTTCCCTCCCAGACACGTGAGGCCTTCGCTCGCCGCTGCAACATATGAATCATGACCACCTCCGGACGAATCATCGGGGGCGCCGGGGTAGTCGACGGCCATCGTGAGGTTACGGGTTGCCCCGCAGAGATCGAGTATCCGGCCGTCACGAACCCGCGGGACCTGCCAGCGGTAGATACTGGCAAAGAAATCACGCAAGATCATCGGTACCGCCGATTCGGCCGAATCGGCATTTCGTGCCACGTATTCGTCCAGCAGCCTGCGGACCTCTCCTCCTTTTTTTGGACTGATTTCAGAGAGTAGATCCATCCCCCTGGACTGCGCTCCTTCCTTTGCCCATAGCTCGCGCCCCACCAAAGAGATCACATTGATCACCGTTTCGGCGACGGGACTTGATTCGACGGACTCCCGAAGCTCGCTCGAATGTGCGGTCCGGATGACCTTCCAGCCCATGTCGTCCCCTTGACGATACCGCCTCACTTTCCCGGACACGTGCGGAGTGTACGACGGCTCCGCAATCATGTACGTGGTCGCATCATCAGAGTTCGACGCCTCCTCGTATCGAGCCCGGATCGCAGCTTTCGCTTCCGAGTTCATCCGAATGTCAGCCAATTGGGCAACACATGTGCCGTCGGCCTCGATGAGGCCACATGATTCAGCACTCCACACGTTGGCGAACGCGTTCATATGACGCCACTCCTTCGGGTGTATCCGTGGAATTTTCTCGTCCAGCGCGCACACAGGCCGTTCGGTGCCGGGAGTGACGATCCGAGGATCGGTTTCTCCGAGGCCGACGTGGTCGTCGCGGTGGGACGACCACGGGCCGGGGCGAGGTCATGTGCGGTGGGCGCGTCGCGGTCATGACGGCTGGTCCTCTGGGACGACGGGTGCGCAACGGGGGCGTCGTGCGCTCGGGACCGGGCGGGTGTCTCGGGCGGGGTCAGATGTCGCGTCGGGTGGCTTGGTCCGCGAGGTCGCGAAGCGTGGCGGCGACGGGTGGGGTGAAGGGGCCGGATTCCACCGCGTGGACGGCGTCGCGGCGGCGGGTGTCGATCATGTCCTCGACGGTGCGGTGGGCGCCGGTGAGGTCGAGGACGGCGCGGACGGTGGCGGCGCCGTCCTCGTTCAGGTCGGGGTCGGCCAGCAGGGAACGCAGGACGGCGCGCCCGCGGGGTGCTGCGCGGCGCAGGGCGAGGGCGATGAGCACGGTGGCCTTGCCTTCGCGGAGGTCCTCCAGGGCGCTCTTGCCGGTGAGGTCGGGGGTGCCGTAGACACCCAGGAGGTCGTCGCGCAGTTGGAAGGCCTCCCCGAGGGGCAGGGCGTAGGCGGTCAGGGCCTCGGTCAGGCCCGGGGGCGGGGCGGGGGCGAGGGCGGCGCCCAGGTGCAGGGGGCGTTCGATCGTGTAGCGGGCGGTCTTGTAGTGGGCGACGCGCAGCGCGGCGTCCACGTCGTCGGTGGGTGTGCCGGTGGCCGCCACGTCGAGGTATTGGCCGTACATGACCTCGGTGCGCATGCGGTCGACCACGGCCAGGGCGGCGTCGAGTCGGGCGGGGGCGAGGCCGGCGGTGTGCAGGAGTTCGTCGGACCAGGCCAGGGCGAGGTCGCCGACCAGGATCGCGGTGTCGGTGCCCAGGCGTTCCGCCTCGGCCGGGCCTCGGGCGAGGCGGTGGCGGGCGGCAAGGGTGCGGTGCATGGTGGGTCGGCCGCGTCGGGTATCGGAGCGGTCGATGAGGTCGTCGTGGACGAGCGCGAACGCGTGGAACAACTCCAGGGATGCGGCCGCCTTGAGGACCGGGGGTGGCGGGGTGTCGGTGTGCGCGTCGGCGGCATGCCAGCCGAGCGTGCACAGCACCGGCCGCAGGCGTTTGCCTCCGGACAGGACGAACCCGCGCAGGACCTCGGCGATCTCACCGGGCAGTCCGGCGTCGTCGGCCGCGCGGGCCTTGGTCGCAAGGAAGTCGTCGAGAATGTGCTCGACCGCGTGGCGCACGCTCGCCGGGTCGGGTGTCGGAGTGCGGGGTGGGGAGGCGGGTGACGCGGTCACGGTCGATCGCCTTTCTCGAAGGGCTTCGCGCTCGGCCCCGGCCCGCCGGACGGACCGGGGTATGTGCCGATGCCTTCCCGACCACGCGCCGACCCTGCCCGCATTTCACGAGCGAGGCGTGAACGCGTTGAACGGGACGCCGACGCGTCGAGGGCCGGCATCACAGGTGCTCGGGTTCGTCGGCACAGGACGACGAATCACCGACCCTCGCCGGCGCATCGGGAGATGACCGAACGCCGGACACTCGCGAGCGACGGAGTCGGGACCGGTGAACATCCACGCGGGACTGTTCCCGAAAATGGCTTCGCCGGGGTGCGAACCATGCGGACAAACCGCGTGGACAAGGCGGAGATTCGGGCGTCGGCGAGTGCCTGGTCAAGCTCGGGAAACCCCTTGACCGGCCCCCCTGTCCGCCACGGTCCCGCTCCGGTCGCCGCCGGCGGCGAGGGCCTCGTTTCCGGTCGCGTTTTCACAGGTCCCCTGGTCCGGCACCCCTTGTCCGGCGTGGCCGCGCCGGACAAGGGTCGGTTAAGACCGCGGACAGGGGGCTTCGGCGCAGTGACGACTCGTGCGCGGCATCGGGCACATCCTCGATGTGCCCAAGGTCCTCCACCGCGACCAGGCGGCGCTGCCTATCCACGACGGTGCGCGGGCTGCCGGGGCCGCCGGAGGCGACAAAGGCGGACGCCGTCTCGCCGTCCCACCTGCGAAGCCCGACGCTGTGCGCACCGCGTACCTGGAAGGCCGGTCCATCGCCGCCCTTGCGCGACGACGACGTCGGTTGGGTGTCCCGCTCGATGCGGGCGCCCTGTTGTGTCCGTGATCGGAGTCGCACCGGAGGTTCTACGGCCCCTCGGTCGCCGGGTGCGTTTCTCCGCGGGTGGGGGCCGGTTCGTATATGCGTTGGTGGTCGTGGATTTCGGCGAGGCGGTAGCGGCCTCGGGTGCGGTGGGGCAGGGCGTGTCGGCCGCCGTCGGTGTGTGGGGGTTGGGTGTGCAGGCGCCGGTAGGTGTCGTAGTCGATGGGGCTGCGGCGTGCGATGGCCTCGCGGTGGGCTCGAGTGCGCAGGGCGGTCCGGTAGCCGGGGGTGACCTGTCCGGTGAAGAATTCGGCGACGCTTCCGGATCCGTAGCTGAAGAAGCCCAGGGTGCGGCCGTCGAGTTTGTCGTCTTCCTCGAGCAGGGCTGCCAGGGCGAGGTAGAGGGACGCGGTATAGCTGTTGCCGATGATTTCGTTGTAGCGGATGGTGGGTGCGACGGCGTGTTCGATGGTGGCGGTGTCGGCCGGCGTCCCGGCGGTTTCGAGGAGGTGGCGGTGTGCCTTGTGTGCCATGCGGGTGAAGGGCTGGTGGTAGCAGACGGTGTGGATTTCTTCGATCGGCGGACCGTGGTGTGCCCGGTGGTCGTGCCATGCGCCGGCGAGGGCGGTCAGGTAGGCGGTGAGGGATTTTTTGCCGTCGACGAGTGCGGTGGTGCGGTGGTTGGGGCGCCAGAAGTCCATGACGTCGTGGGTGAACAGGCCCGAGGGGGCGTTGATTTCCACGAGGGCGGGTTCGGCTGTGATCAGCATGGCCGCGGCCGCGGCGCCTTGGGTGGCTTCTCCGGGGGTGTCCAGTTCGTAGCGGGCGATGTCGGCGGCGAAAACGAGGACGTGTTGTGTGGGGTCGCGGTGGACGAGCGCGGTGGCGAACTGGAGGGCGGCGGTAGCCCCGTAGCAGGCTTGTTTGAGTTCGACGACCCGCACGTTCGGGGGCAGGCCGAGCAGGGAGTGGACGTAGACGCCGGCGGCCTTGGACTGGTCGATGGAGGTTTCGGTGGCGAACAGGACGGTGCGGATGCGGCCGGCGCCATGACGTTCGATGATCGGTGCCGCCGCGTCGGCGGCCATGGTGACGATGTCCTCGTCGACAGCGGGCACGCTCATTTCCTTTTGGCCGATGCCGTGGTGGTACTTGCCCAGGGCGGCGCCGGTGTGTGCGGCGAGTTCGGCGTGGGTGAGGACGAGGCTGGTGGTGCTGAAGGAGAGGTCGTGGATGCCGATGGGTCGGTCAGCGGGCATGGCGATCGTCTCCGTCGGGGCGTTCGAACAGGGTGTGGGCCTTCATGAGTTCGCCGGGGTTGGTCTGCGCCGCCAGTAGGGAGAGTTCGCCGCACAGCACGGTGGCCGCGGCCAGGACCGCGAGGCGGCGGGCGTTGTCCCCGATGGGGCGGTCCTCGCGGCAGCCGAGCCGGATGAGGGCCTCGTCGACGAAGGCGAGGCCCTTGCCGTTGCCGACCGTGCCGACGATGAGGTTGGGCAGGGTGCAGGAGAAGTGGAGGTCGCCGTCGCGGTCCTGGGCCAGGGTGACGCCCTGCGCGCCCTCGACGATGTTCGCGGCGTCCTGGCCGGTGGCGAGGTAGAAGGCCAGGAGCATGTTCCCGTAGTGGGCGTTGGCGGAGCGGATGCCCCCGGCCAGGAGCGTGCCGACCAGATTCTTGTTCGTGTTGAGTCGCTTGATCGCGGCGGCCGTGGTGTGCAAGCGGGTGGTGACGATGTGTTCCGGGAGCTCGATTTCCGCGATGACTCTTTTCCCGCGACCCAGGATGCCGTTGACGGCGGTGGCCTTCTTGTCGGTGCAGTAGTTGCCGGACACGGATCCGTACGTGATGCCGGGTATGTGGGTCAGGATGTGGCCGAGCAGGGCGTCGGCGGCGAGGGTGACCATGTTGTGGCCGGCGGCGTCGCCGGTGGAGAACTCGAAGCGCAGGAACAGCAGTGCTCCGGCGATCTCGTCGCGCACTGCGAGGAGTTCGGCGAAGCGGCTGGTACCGCGGGTGATCTCGCGCAGCTCGTCGATGTGTCGGTGTACGGCGCGTGCGGCGAGGTGGGCGGTGGCCGCATCGGTGGCCTCGACCAGGACGGAGCGGGTCATGCGCTCGTCCACCAGGGTCGCGCGGATGCCCGCGTCGACCATCCGGGAGATCCGCGCGCCGCGGCCGACCGAGGGCCACAGGGGCGACTCGTAGGTGGCGAGGGGGACTTCGACCTCGTCGGTGGCGACGTTCCCGGAGATTCGCAGGGGGCCGACCCAGGACAGGGGGACGTGCGCGGCGCCGGGTGCGGCTCGCCGGGCGGGCTTCGTGCCGCGGATGCTCTGATCGGTCATCGCGGATCTCCTCGGGGGTTGGTGGTGTCGATGTCGTGCAGGGCGCAGAACTCGCGCAGGGATCCGGTCAGGCGCACGTCGCAGCCGGCCAGGTCGGCGGGGTGGTGGGCGCCCAGGAGGGTCATGAGGGAGGTGAGGTGGTCCAGCCAAGTGGTGATCTCCCGGACGAGGGCGTTGACGCCGCCGTCCAGGAGGATGGCGAGGAAGCCGCCGGAGACGCCGACGGCATGGGCTCCCAGTGCGAGGGCGCGGACGGCGTCGAGGGGGTGGCGCACGCCGCCGGAGGCCAGGAGCGGCAGACCGCGGCCGCGGGCGTCGAGGAGGGCCGCGGGGGTGCTCAGGCCCCAGCCGTCCAGGTAGGCGTACTCACCGTGTGGGCGGCGGCCGTTCTCGATCCTCGCGAAGTCGGTGCCGCCGCGCCCGGCGACATCCGCGACGGCGACGCCCAGTTCGGCGAGGTGGGAGACGGTGCGGCCGCTGAGGCCGAAGCCGACCTCCTTGACGATGACGGGGACGTCGATCGCCGCGGCGATGCGTTCGATCCCCGCGGGCCACGACCCGAAGGAGCGGTCCCCCTCGGGCATGACGGTTTCCTGCACGGCGTTGACGTGGATCTGCAGGGCGTCCGCGTCCAGCAGGGCGACGGCTCGGCGTGCCTGCTCCGGGTCGGTGCCGGCGTTGACGTTCGCCATCACGAAACCGCCGGGGTTGTGGCGGCGCAGGGGGGTGAAGGTTCCGGCGGTGGAGGGGTCCCGCAGGTAAGGGCTCATGGATCCGCCGGCGATCGGCAGCCGGGTCTCGTGGGCGGCGATCGCCAGGTCGCGGTTGATCTCCCCGGTCCTGGGGCTGCCGCCGGTCATCGCGTTGATGTAGAGCGGGACGGGCCAGTCGAGGGTGGCGAAGCGGGTGCGCAGGCAGACCCGGTCGCGGTCGGTGCCGGCGAGGGCGTGGTGCACGAAGTGCACGTCGTCGAACTGGCTTCGTGGCCGGGGCGGTTCGACGGGCTTGACGCCGTTGGCGTTGTCGTTTTCGTGTTGGGCGAGGGCGAGCCGTACGTGGTCGTCCTTGCGTGATGCGCTCATCGGGATGCCCCTCGGTCGGGGAGGAGGGAATGCGGGCTCGGGCCGGGGGCGGGTCCCGCCAAGGGGGGCTCGCCCGGTCGAGGTCTCGGTGCCGGGGTGACCCGCAGCGGCAGGGCGGTGATCCCGGCCCGCGCCCATCGCGCGTGCAGGGCTCGGGGGTCGGCGCTGTCCGGCAGCAGGGCGATGCCGCAGTCGCCTCCGCCGGCGCCGGACGGTTTGGCCGCACCGCCGCAGGTCTGTGCCGCCGCACACAGCTCGGTCAGTCGGGGGGTGAAGATGCCCAGTCCGGTGGCGTCGTCGAGGCCGGCCAGGAGGCGGTGCGCGTCGCGGACGGCGTCCAGGAGCGCCCCCGGGTCGTCGTGTCGGAGTGCGTGGGCGGCCGCGTCCACGCACGTCGCGCTGCGTGCGAGGAACTGTCGGAAGGCGGGGCCGCGCCGCCATGCGGTGTGGGAGAGCCGGTGGACGTGGGCGGAGGTGGAGGCCGGGCTGCCGCTCCAACCGGTGTGCAGGGACAGCGTGTTCGGGGGCGGCAGGGCACGGACGGTCAGTTCGGGCCAGGTGGCGCGCAGGGTTTCGGCAGGGCCGTCCCGGCGCAGGCGCCGGAGCAGGAGCGCGCGGTCCGGCGCCCGGTAGGAGATCCAACCGCCCCATGTGCTCGCCGCGAGGTCCGCGCCGGAGGGGCCGGCGTCGACGCCGATGCTCGCCAGCAGGGCAAGGCGGAAGCGCAGTTCCGGCGTCGTCGGCATGCTGTGGAAGTCGGTCAGGGCGGCTACGGCCGCGACGGTCACCGCTCCGCTGGAGCCCAGGCCGATCTTGACGCCGTGTTCGTGCAAGCCGCTGCGGACCGTCAGGCGCAACGGCACGGGCGGCAGAGCGAGTTCGGCTCGCAGTCGGTCGACGATCTCGACGGCGGACACGAGGTGGGCCAGTGCCCTGGTCAGGTGTGGCGTGTCCGCCGGGTCCGGGGAGCGCAGACCCGTACGGCCGCGCACCAGGGCCACCTCGTGCGGGAGGAGGTCGGTGTCGAAGACCACGTCGCCCTGTTGGGGTGTGGACGCACGGACGGTGACGAACCGGTCCACGGCCACGACGATCGCCGGTTGAGCGGGCTCCAGAACGGCGTACTCCCCCGCGATGAGAAGTTTCCCCGGCGCGGCGTGGGTGACCGGGCTCGTCATCTCCGGGCCCCGGTGCGCAGGGTCGCGCCGGGGCCGGATCGACCCACGACCGTGGGCCGATCGGACAGTTCCCGAAGCTCGTACGCCACGTGTTCGGCGTCGTCACCGGCGCACAGGACCTTGACGTTGGGTCCGGCATCCATCGTCGCCCACGCCTGTGTGCCGGCGTGCCGCATGCGGCGTACCGAGTCGAGGACCAGGCGTGAGGCGTCCGTCAGGTATCGCACGGGCGGTACCGCGTTTTCCATGGTCTTGTGCATGCCGAGGGCGTTGCTCTCGGCGATCGCGCCCACCGCGGCGAGGTCGCCCCCGGCAAGCGCCGCGCGCATGGCCTGGAGGTCGCCGCGGGTCGCGGCGAGCCAGTCGTGGAAGCGCGGGGACGTGGCCACGGTGCGGCGCATCGCCTCACGGCTGGAAACCGGTTTGGGGCCGGTCTCCACGAGCACGACCACCATTGCGAGATCCACCCTGGCGTCCGTGACGGGCTCGGCGTAGGAGGCGAGGTCGGGGTCGGGTGCGTCGGGCGCGCCGGCGTGCCAGACGACGAACCCGCCGAAGATCGACCGCGCGGCCGATCCGGAACCCCTGCGGGCCAGTCTCGACAGCACCGCCGGCTCCAGCGGCAGGTCGTAGGCGTGGGAGGCGGCCAGGGCAAGGGCCGCGAATCCGCTTGCGGAGGAGGCGAGGCCGGCGCCGGTCGGGACCGTGTTGCGGGTCGCCACCAGGGCCCTTTCCGTCCTGCCGGCCCGATCGCGTACCAGGTCCAGGAAGGCCGTGATGCGCCGCGGTGTCTCACCTCGGGCGAGGACGCCGTCCACCGTGACGTAGTCTCGCGTGGCGTGGGGGTGGAGGCGGACCTCGGTGGTGGTGGGGAAGACATCCAGGGTGAGGGAGAGGCTGTCGGCACAGGGCAGGACGAGGTGTTCGTCTCGTTTTCCCCAGTACTTGACCAGGGCGATGTTGGGGTGGGCCACGGCGATCGCGCCTTCAGACGTCGACATTGCCGTCCCCCTTTGGCAGCGGGGTGATCCAGCAGCGGACGCCGTGCTCGCGGGTCAGTCGAGCGGCCGCGGTGTCGGCGGCGGTTCGGTCGGGCAGCAGGGCGATCACGCAGCCGCCGAGTCCGCCGCCGCTCATCTTCGCGCCGAGTGCGCCGACCCGGATCGAGGCGTCCACCAGGGAGTCCGTGCGGTCGGTGGTCAGGTCGAGGCCGGCGAGCAGTGTGTGACTGTCCGTCAGGGCGCTTCCCAGTTCCCGCAGGCGACCGTGTTCCAGGTCGAACAGGGCTCGGCGGGCGAGGGCGGTCGAGTGGGCGAGGAAGGCGTCCCGGCGGCCGGGATCCTTCGCGAAACGCTCGCGCAACATCCCCACGGCTTCTCGTGTGGACGCGCCGGTGCCGCTGTCCACCACCACGATCCAGCAGTCGGCACCCACCGGCGGGGTACTGATCCGTCCGTCCGCCAACAGGACCGGTCCGTTGGCGCCGGTGGTCCAGGCGTCGATGCCGCTCGCCCTGCCGTGCGCCGTGTTCTCGGCCATCTGCACGTACCGGAAGACGACGTCCTCCCCCAGCCCCAGTTCGAAGAGATCGTCCAAGGCATGGACGAGGGCCCGGGCACAGGCCGCGCTGGAGCCGAGACCGCGACCGAGCGGCACCCCGCTCTCCACGTGCACGTCCACCCCCGGCGCGATCCGCGGGCCCGTGAGGCGCAGAACGGCTTCGCTGAGGATCCGCAGCCCCTCCGGAATGACGCCCTCCGGCGTTCGCGGCAACCGTGCCGGGCTGCCGGACGGCACGCCGGGCGGGACGGGAGTGAACCGGAATCCCAGCAGTCCGTGCCCGTCCCGATCCCGACGGGCAACCCGGACCCGGCAACCCAGCCCGGGTACCGGCAGCGCCACGGCGGGCGCGCCGTAGACGACGGCATGCTCCCCCAGCAGGATGACCTTCGCATGGGCCCGCCCCTCCCCGACGCCCTGCGCAGCGGCGCCCCCGCCCGCTCGAGGCGCCACCGGCGGGCTCGTCTCCCGCGCTCCGCTGTGCGCGTCGTGCGCCATGACCGCCGGACGTCCTCCCGTGTGCGGGCACGGGCCGCTTCGGGAACCGTCGTTGTGCTGCGCCGTGTCGGGGAAGGGCCATGCGGCGAGAAGGACGGGCGGGACCGGCCCGAAACCGGCGCGGATCCCGGTGCGGCGGCGAACGTCCGCCGGGATGAAGGGCGTTGCGCCCATGCTCGTCGACCTCTCTCTTCCGATGCGGGGCCGAGCCCCGGTGGTGGTGTCCGGCGTTCCTTGGTGACGACGCGCCGGGTGGCGGGTGGCGGCCGGCCTCACACCGGAAGTGTCGGGATGCGCCGCTGTCGCCGTGTGGTGCCGCGCCCCGCCGCTTCCTGCCGTGCCGGACGCGGTTCGACGGGGCAGCCGGACGGAGGGGGCAGGGATGCGTGCGGCTCGTGCGGGATGGGTGCATGGTCGGTGACAGGCCACCGACCATGTTCGTACGGAGTCGGACCGCCGGACCCGCGCCGTGTCAGGAAACCTGTGCGATCTCCGCGCAGAGGGCGACCGTCGCGCCGGCCACGTTGAGCAAGTCGTCGTCGATGGGCTTGCCCAGCGCGTTCTCGAGTTGCTGCGCCAGCTCCGAGATTTGCAGGGAGTCGAGGTCGAGGTCCTCCAGGAGCCTGTCGTCCGCGCCGATGCTCTCGACGGGCCGTTCGGTGAGCAGGGAAACGATGTTCCGGACCTGCAGCAGGGTGTTCGCGTCGGTGACCACGGCTTTTCTCCTCCATGGGGTGTGTGGGAACGATCGACGGTGTGGGCGTGCGTGGGATGGGCCTGGTGGTGTCTTACGGGCACAGGACGACTTGCGCCGCGTAAGTCAGCCCGGCACCGAACCCGAAGAGCAGAACGGGGTCGCCGCAGCTGACCCGACGCGCCGCGCGCAGCGCGTGCAGCGCCAGTGGAACGGAGGCCGCGCAGGTGTTGCCGGCATGGACCACGTCGTCGGCGGTCACCAGTTCGGGCGCGTCGACGCTCCGGCTCAGGACTTCGATGATGCGCAGGTTCGCCTGGTGTGGCACGAATGCCCTCAGGTCGACGGGTGTCAGCCCCGCCCGTTCGCAGGCGGCGCGAATGACGGGGTCGAGCGCGGTGGTGGCCCACCGGAAGACCTTGCGCCCCTGCATTTCCATCCGGCCCGTCCCATGGGGGATGGTGATGAGGTCGGCCTGTGTGCCGCCGCTGCCCCACGCGACAGGGAAGATCGCGGGCTCCGCCGAAGGCACGACGAACGCCGCTGCGGCGCCGTCGGCGAAGATCGGCCCGGTGTCGCGGTCTTCCGCCGTCACCCAGTCGGTCATGCGTTCCGAGGCGACGACCAGCACCCCCCGCGCCGTTCCCGCCCGGATCAGGGCGTCGGCCACGGCCAGGGCGTGACAAAAACCCGAGCAGGCGGCGTTCAGGTCGAACGCCGCCGACGCCCCGCAGCCGAGACCGGAGGCGACCGACGCCGCCCCGTTGGGCATGGGTGAGGGCAGGGAGCAGGTCGCGAGAATCACCGCGTCGACGTCGTCGGCGGTGGCGCCGCATTCGGCCAACGCGTTCTTGCCCGCCGCGACCGCCATCGCCACGACCGTCTCGGTCGCGCCGGCGTGACGCCGCTCCTCGATGCCCACTCGCCTCGAAATCCAATCCGTGCCGACACCGGCACACGCGGCGGCCTGCTCGTTGACCACCACGGTCTCGGGACGGTACGCGCCCAATCCGCCGATACGGGCTCCCGCCCCGGCCGAGCGGCCCGATGCTGCGACCGCCACCCCCTTCGGTTCCCGACCCTGGTCCATTTCCCGCTCCGGTGTGCGTGTGGGCTGCGGCGCCGACGTTCCTGCGCCCGGTGGTCGCGATGGGTCGGCGGATGGGTCCACGGCCGCGGATCGCGCGCCGGGTACGAAAGTCCGCCGGGGTTCCGCCCATCGGTTCCATGTCCATCAAGCCCCCAGTGCGGGACTCGGCGGAAGGGAGAACGGGGATACGACGCGTGAACGCGTTGAACGCCCGTGCGCTTCGCCGTCGTGGGACGCGTCGTGCCCACCACCGACACCCACCCGCGCCTGAACATCGCACCATCGCCGCTCGCGGAGTCCCTCCGCACGCCCAGGACATCGTTCCGCTTCGGGCGGACAGAGCCCAACCCGGGCTGGGCAAACGAGGCCGGGCAGGTGTCCTGCGTGGTGTCGCGATGGAGCCTTTCGTAGCGGACGAGTGCGGCTGCGACGATGAGGAAGGCCAGGTGGAGTCGCGGCGCGGCGTTCGTGGCGTGGGGAAAGTCGTCGGTAACCGCCGCACCAGGACAGGTGCGTTCGATCTTCCGTCGTTGGCGCCCCCGGGCGTTCGCTCGATTCGACGCCCTTGCGGGCGATGCGCACTCCGATGCGACGGCCCCGTACCCGTCTGCGCAGGTCGGGATGCCGTAGGCCTTGTCGGCGTGCAGACGCGTCGGCTTCCGGGACCGGCCGTGGTGGGAGTCGTGTTTCGACAGGAGTGCTTCGAGCAGGGGCTTCAGGCCCCGACTGTCGTGGATGTTCCCACCGGAGAGGCCGACGACGAGGGGCAGCCCATCGCCGTCGGACAGGACATGCGGCTTGGAACTCGCCTTGCCCCGGTCCACGGGACTCGGACCTGTTGGTTCGCCCCCGTTTTCGCGCGCACGTGCACGGTGTCGACCAGGCCGCGGGACGGGTCCACCTAGCCCGCGTCGGCCAGGAGTTCACGCAACCGCAGGTGGAGGCGTCCCCATAGGCCGTCCACCGCGAGCGACGCCTCGGCTCGGGAGGGGCCGGGGCCTCGCGGCTCGGCGTGGGGGTGACCGGGTCCCGATATCCGAGCGGGAACCCATGGAAGAAGCCGGGGACGTGCGCGTCGAAGGGCGCCCGCCATGGTGGTGGGTGCCGTGACGGCGGCACACCGCGCACGCGGCCGGGCGGGGCGAGGAAACCCGGGGCGGCGTGCCCGAACGACGTGGGCACCAGGAGCAGGCGGACGAGCTCCCGGTGGGCAGGATCGCAGCGTTGGACGCGTTGGGAATGCGCCGGCCGTGAGCAGAGCGGCCGCACTCGGCCGGGGCGGATGAGGGTTACGCACGATGAACCCCAGATACAGGCTGCGCATCCCCCGGGGGGTGCACATCGGTCCCCGAGCATTCGGGCGGGGGCGATGCGGGCTCGTGATCGGGCAAGGCATCCGGCGGCGGTTCGCACGGACGTGTGCTCCAGCGAGCGCGACGGCTCTTGGGATCGTCCACGCGTGTAAGTCAAGCCTGGGCGCGCATCCAAGGAAACAACCGACACGATGGTTGGAATATCGCAACTCGTTCGCGGTAAAGGTACCGCCACACCCTCCACACCCGCCGCACTGCGTCAGCGCTCGCCTCGGTCACGCCTCCGGTCGCGCCCACCGGAAAACGGATTGCGCCGAAACGTCCGCACGGCCCGAGGACCGCGGGCCGCCCTTCACCACAGCTGCGCAACCCGACCTTGCGATCCCGCCCCTCATCGACTCGCCGTCAACGGGCGGCGAGTCCGCGAACGCGTTCGCGCAGCGGCTGGAACTGGTGAAGCCGCGGAAACTGGTGCAGGAGCCGACCCAGATGAACGAATTGGTGGTGAACCGGCGTCGAACCCAGGTGGGGGTATTGGTCCAGAAACGTGTGCCAGGACGCGCCTGCGGCCTCGATGTCTCCGTCCCGCCACTGCGCGCGAGCGAGGCGCGCGAGGGTGACGGCATGGGCTCGGCGTTGCTGGGGTGATCGCCGCTGCGCGGCTTCGCGAAGGGCCCGCAGGGCCGGACCGGATTCGCCGAGCGTGTCGAGGATTCGCGCGCGTTGGTATTCGAAGCCGGGTCGCGGATAGGTGGCGAAGGGTCCCTCCCCGGGGTGGTCCACGGCCTGTTCGTGTCGATGTTCCGCCTCGTCGAGGTCCGCGAGGGCGGGCCGGCGGTGGTGTTGGGCGGCGTGCGCCCAAGCCCGTTGGGACAGCACGAAGGCGCGGGTGGCGGGCGTGTGCGCGGACGTCGCGTCCACGGCCGCGTCCGCGAGGTCGGCGGCCTGGCGAACA
This sequence comes from Embleya scabrispora, assembly GCF_002024165.1. NCBI lineage: Bacteria > Bacillati > Actinomycetota > Actinomycetes > Kitasatosporales > Streptomycetaceae > Embleya > Embleya scabrispora. Next base: position 6,960,447 of record NZ_MWQN01000001.1, on the reverse strand, counting down.
CACCCCAGACGCAGCGCCTGTCGGCTCATCGTGCGCAGGACTATGGCGCCGGTGCCGCGATCGTCCGCCTCTCGGGCCAGGTGGAACGCGGTGGTCAAGTGCCGTTGCGCCGAGCCCTGATGATCGGCGTCCTCGGCGGTGGTGGCGAGCACGTGCGCCATCCGGGCACTTCCGACCAATAGCGCCCGATGGGTCTCGGCGGAGGCGGGGGCTGTGAGCAGTCGGGGTACCGACGTGGCGAAACACGCCGCCAGCGCGGGCCCGACGCGAGCGCCGCCATGACGTTCGGCGAGCACGGCGAACTGCGCCGTCAGGTCCGACAGTGCCTGGACGTCGGCGACGGTGGCCCGACGTCCACCGACGGGCGAACGATCCGCGGGCACAGGCCGATCCCAGTGCGGTACGCGCGACGCGCGGTAGACGACGTCCGCCGGTCGGTGCTCGTTGCAGGTCCAGTCCCGGCACAGGTCGGCGGTGTCCCGAAGGGCGGCCTCGCGGGCGGACGGGCCGGTCGCGTCGACCGGATCGAAGCCGATGTCCCCGACGGTGACGACGCGTTCCAGGGGCCACCCCAGCGCGGCGGCGACCAGCTCCGCGACTGCGGGCCTCGGCCGCGACCCGGTGAGCCAATGCGCGACCGAGGTACGGTCGTAGCACAGGCGCATTCCCTGTGCGGTGCCCAGAGCGTTGACGGCGCGGGCGAGTTCGCCCGCGCCGAGCTGTGACTGGGCCAGGAGCAGGGCCAGACGCTGGTTGCTCCGGCGGCGTGACATGATTCCTCGTATCCCGATACGGTGCTCCGCCGCGCGACCGGAGCTTTCGACCGTGGTCGCGCCAACGAGGGTCACCGCTCGATCGGACTCGCCCCCCGGCCGTCGGGGCTGCCCTGAATACTGCGTCGTCCAGGACTGCTTGAACGTGTATTTCCAGCCATTGTTCGACGTATCCGACACGGGGCCGCTTACCTTGACGTTCCTCGAATCTCGGGTCGGCTCGAACCCGGCCGCGTACGATCCCACCTTCCGCCGACTCCCCCGGCGCGACGAGACACCGGCGTCGGCGTTGGCTTGACGGCGGCGGCTCCCGGTCACGCGAGCACGGGGATCGTTGCGCTCGCGAATGGCCCTGTGCCGTGCGGGGGTTCGGTCGCGCTCTTCTCACATCGTGGTGACGCTCGCCGGTTCGGGCGGCGAGCCGACCGCCGCAGCATGTCGAAGGCGTCCCGGTACGCGATCTCCCGGGCGATGCGACCGCTCTGGCGAACTCCTCGATGCTCACGCCCTGACCGAAATCGTGCGCCGACCACGTCGTCGGCATTCCGGCAGGATCTTACGCGTCCTGCCGTGCCTCATCGAGCGCACCACTTCGTGCGTGGGGGCCACGCGTCGCTTCGGTCATACGTGGGTACGGACGGATCTCCTCGTAACCGTCGTACGTGTGCAGCCAAGGGATGTCCTCGTAGGCGGCGTCCTCGGCGTAGTGGCGGAGACGTTCCTCCACCGGCTCGGGCGTGTCCATCCGTCGGCCCTGGTGTGCAGGAAGGCGGTCCTGTCGGCGGGGTCGAACGTGTCATGGCAGCGTCGTCTTCCGTGTCGGTGGTGTCGATGGGGCCGGGTCGTACCCCGGGGCGCGTCGTTCGCGGGTGATCGCGGAGAAGTCGCCGGCCAGGGCATGGGCGATCGCCAGGTCGGGGCAGGCGGTCAGGACGCGGTCCGGATCGGAGCGTTCCACACCAGCCAGGCGCCCGTCACACCGCCGGCGATGCCTCGAAGAACGGCCATCGCGAGGGTGTGCAGGACTCGGGCCGGAGACACCGCCATCACGCGACTCCGGATCCTCGCCCTGTCCACCGTCGTTCCGGCATCCAGGGGCGTAGGTCCGCTGCTGCGAAGGTCGACGGGGGTGGGTCCGGTGTTTCCTCCGACCAGTTTCGGCACGCGCGGAAGGGTCGAGGGGTGGGACGGGCGAGGTGGTGCGTCGCGGGCGGACGGTGGGCAAGGGAAGGGGCGCCAACCGCAGGTCGCGACGTTGGGCGGGTCATGATCGCTTCCGGGGCTTCGCCGGTTGGACTCGCGGTGGTGAGGCCAGGCGCATGATGGTCTCGTCAAGACGCAATTTGTCGGGGGTTCGTGGGAATGACCGGATCGCCTGTAGGAGGTCGCGGTCGTTTCGGCGAGTCACTTTCGATTCGAGAATGCTCAGCAGGTCTTCCCACTGGCCTCGGGCTCTCGCGGTCTGAAGTCTGCCGGAGATCGTCGTGTCGACGAAGGCCCGCAAGGCCAGGCTTGCTTGCACCGAGTCGAGGCGTTCCAACATGGCCCGGTACGTGGGCTCGGCGGCCCAGCACACACCGTTGCCGTTGGTGAGGAACGCCTCCACGACGGCCTTCACGTACTTCGTGGACAGACTTGGGGGAACCTCACCCTTCGCTCCGACCAACGCGTCCAGACGGCGAACGGCGGTCGGCTCGGTGGCGAAGTTGTTCCAACCCCGGTGTGCTTCGAGGAGGCCGTCGATCGCGTGATCGAGCTCGGCGATGCGAACGGGGGCCGGCAGAAAGGCGTCCGCGTCCACGAGGTCGAACAGTTCTCGCGCGCTCGTCGCCTGCGGATGGTCGGCGTTCGCGACGAAACGCGCGATGCGGGTCCCGAAGTTGTATCTGGCTTCGTCGGACACGTAGGGCCACAGCTCGGGCCACAGGACGCGCACGTTGTCCGCGGTGTCCGGGGTCGAGGAGTCGGCGGTGTACAGGCCGAACAACCCGGCGGCCAGTGCGTCCGCGCGATCGGGAGGCAACCGGTCGAAGAAGCCGGCGGTGGAGGACACCTCCTGTGACGACAGCCGCCGCTGCTTTATGTTGCGCAACAGCTTTCCCGTCTCGGCGGTAACCGTGTCCACCGGGAGGGTGATGACCTGGAGGATGCACGTTTCCAACCACGTCACCAGTTGCAGGCCGGTGAGTTCCGTCTGGTTGGGATGAGCGGCGCTGGCATGGTTCCGCATGTATCTCACGCTGTCGAGCTGGGCGTGTCCGACGTCGCTGAGCAGGCCGATGTCACGGGCGGCGCGTAACAGGTCGACGTCCTGGATTTGACTGAGGTGGTCTGCGGTGCTCAGGTGCTTGCGCTTCTCGGGAGCCGATACCGCGACGTCGAAGAAGTAGTCGAGGTCGTAACCGGCCACGCGACGGCGGAGCTCCGCGATGGTCTCGTCCCAGAGGTAGTTCAGGGCCGCGTCGAACAGACCGGCCGCGGCCGCGGCGATCATCTTGCTGATGTAGTAGGACCGCGCGCGATCGTCGATGTCCAGGCGCTCCAACGCCCCACCGAGGTTCCCCAGGACCCGCTGGCGCTGTGTCACCTCGACCAGCACACCGTCCGTGGGCAGTCCCACCGCGCTGATGCTGTCGAGCAGAACCTTCTCGAACCTCTCGATGCCCGCGCGCACATCCGTCGGTGCGGCATCCGCTCCTCGGTGAATCTCCAACTCGCTCATGGCCGTTCACCGTAGCTCGTGCGCATTCGTGGTGCCCGACCATTACACGGTTCCCCCGAAGAACCCCGCGTCCCCGGGCGGCCGGCATCGACGCCGGCCGGATCGAATCGCCGGCCCGCCGCCGCTGTCCGACACCACGGACGTCGTCGTATCGTCCGGGACCGGGAGGGAGTCCGGGCCCGCAACGACGCCCTGCGGGCGCACGCCGGGTCGGTGGCGGGTCAGTGTTTCGGGCAGGTCGGGTCGTCTACGAGCACCGCGTTCGCGGGGATGATCACCACGTCCTCGTCGATCGACACCGAGCCCTTGGTCGTGGTGTAGGCACGCTTGCCGGGCCCGACGCATTTGGTGGCGAGGTTGCCGAAACCGTCGGGGAAGTCGAACACTTCCGCAGGGCTGTCCTCGCCGCGGTCACCGAACACCGGGGCGTCCGCCTTGCCGCGCTCGTCGTAGTACTCCTGGGAACACCCGGCGACGGCGCCGAGGACCAGGAACACCGACACGATCGGCGCCCATCGCATCGTGTGCGATCGTCGCGGCGCGCTCGTCCGTCGCGTCGCCTTCACCCCGCGCACGCCGCGTCCGGGACGACCTGCACGTTGGAGGGGCCGCTCGCGTTCGTGGTCACGTAGGCGCGGAATCCGTGGCCGACGCACTTGGTGGCGAGGTTCCCGAAGCCGTCGGGGAAGTTGAACACCTGGGCCGGAGTGTCGTCGCCACGCTGGTTCGCGACCGGCGAGTCGCCCTTGCCCCGCTCGTCGTCGTCCCCGGCACACCCCGCCAACAGCAGCACAGCCGCCAGCGCGCACGGTACGACACCCCATCCGAGTCCTGCCATGTCGCTTCCTCCCTCGCACCACACGTCCCGTGAGATCAACATCCCAGCGGGCACGGCCGCGACGCGATGGGGACTTCCCCACGCACCACTTGCGACCCGGCGTCATCGGGGCGTATCCGTGAGTCCAGTAGTTCTCGCAGTGCGGCGGCGAGCCGGTTCGCCTCGCGTCACGGCGTGCGGGGCTGGAGCCCGTCCCGTCGAGGCGGGTGTGGAGCCGTTCCGGATGAACGAGAGTCGGGACTCCGCGACTTGGGGCCTCCAGGCGCTGACGGACGTGCGGGGTCGATCTGCGCGCATGCCAGGAACGTACAAGACCGGCGCGGTCGGAGCGCGGCAGGCTGGTCACACCGATCGGGGGCGCTGCGGAATCGCTTCCGGAGGTCCGGTTTCGAGGAGCGTCTCATGTCCGAGTCCGTTGTTCCTGTGAATCTTGCCGACAGGCTGTCCCGGTTCAGCGACCTGTGGTCGCAGAAGACAGTGGCGGTGCTCAACGACTATGAGGTCAAGGTGGCCAAGCTGAAGGGGGAATTCGTCTGGCACACCCACGAGGACACCGATGAACTGATTCTGGTCGTCAGCGGACGGCTGACCATCCGGCTCAGGGGTGCCGACGTGGTGCTGGAGCCGGGCGAGTTGTTCGTGGTTCCCCGCAGGGTCGAGCACTGCACCGCGGCGGACGAGGAGACGGCGATCCTGTTGTTCGAACCAGCGGGAACGATCAACACCGGTGACGCGGGCGGGTCGATGACCAAGGCGGCCGAGGTCCTCGTCTGACGGTCGAAGTGAATGGCGTCGGGTCACGGTAGGTCTCCGGGATAGTGGCCGCCGGTCACCGCGGACGGAGTCGAAGCGATCGACTCGCGCGGACGCGGACGATGACCCCCGAAGCGCTACCGGGGACGCGATTTCATGCCTCGGATCACCGCATGACAGCCGACTCGGTGAGAGGGCGGACACGCCGATTGCGGCTCGGGAGTGTTGCGGAAACAGCAAAGATGTTTGCCATCTTGATCGAGACGGGCGCAGTCTGGGGCGCGGCCGAACCGGCCGTGACGGACCATCGGGAGGTTAACGATGAGCGACCTGGTAGACGTAGAGAACGCACGAGGCGACGACCGCGCGACACCCGTGGGAGACCGACTCCGCCACATCCGGGCCGGTGGGGCCGAGGGGCCCGCGGCCGTCATCAGCGGTGGCACGGTCGGCTCGAGGAAGCTCTGGATGGGCCTGGTGGTGAACCCACCGTCGAGCGCGACGGACAACCACCACCACGGCGACTCGGAAGCGGGGGTCTATGTGGTCAGCGGCCATCCCCTGTACTTCTACCACGACGGCACCAAGGAGGTACGCATCGAAGCGGGCCCGGGCGACTTCCTCCACGTCCCCCCGTTCGTCCCCCACCGCGAGGAGAACCCCGACCCGAACGAGCCGGTGGTCGTCGTGATCGCCCGAACCACGCAAGAGCCGATCAAGATCTCCGTCCCGGAGCTGTACCGGCTCCAGGACACACCCGCGGGCTGACACGAGACGGGCCGGCGCACACGGGGTTCGCCGGCCCGCCCCTCGACGCCTGCCGGGAACGTGGGCCGTCGGTCCGACGACCACCGAACCACGCGGGCGGCTGTAGCGCCTTCCGTGGCTTTCGTCGACCAGGCTCTCCGGCAGGAACGCGGTGGTGCAGGGACTTCCTCCAGCGCGGCGCACCGCTCCGGTGGCCTGCGCGGGCCGGGACAACTCGCCCACCACACCCGGGACATGGATCGAGCCGGTGCCTCGCGCGCACCCGCCGACCGGCCGCAACAGGAACGCTTCGTGGCCCGACGCGGTCGCGGTCTCAAGGACTACGAGACCATGTACGCGGGTTTCGACTCCGCCGCTGACGTCTGCGGGGCCGCGTACTGGCAAACCCGAACGAGGCGTACGCCACGGCCGGCCCGGCAACCGGGCGCGGCACCGACGACCTGGACGGCGCGATCAAGGTGCCGCCGCCGCTCGTCGGGCGCCCTGAGTCCCCATACCAGGAGCACAACACGGTGGAGCCGTCGGGAAGTTGAAGCACGTCTACGTCGGCACCGTGACCGGAGCCGCGCTCCTCATCCGGCTCCGCTCATAGCCCGGAGAATTTTGCTTGCTCCTGGGACTTGAGGTCCTCCAAACCGGCCGCGACCAGCAACGGGGTGAACTCCACGACGCTGTGCGTGGCGACACCGTTGAGGACATACGGATCGGTGGCGAGAAGGCGGTCAAGTGCTTCGGCGGGCATCCGGGGGGCGAGGTAGACACCACCGACCAGAGGCACCTGACGCCCGGCCACCAGAAGCAATTGCCGGGATATGAGCTGCTTCAGCCAGTCGCCGTGGGCCGGTCTCCACTGATTCACCTCATCCAGCGGTGCCGTGTAGGTCACTGTGACAACGAACATGCCCGGACCGTAGCGGAACACCAAGGACTGCCGCGATCACATTTCATGATCCGGAGGCAGGCCCTTGCCAAGGGCTGTCTCGTCCGGCATCTGGCGGCTCGGGAGCCCTTCTCTGGCTTTGGCCTGGCTCATGGGCGTGTTGCCGCGGGCGGTGTCAGTCCGGATACCTCCGGGATCGGATAGCGCACGGGCGGGTCGGGTCGACTCGGCCTTCGTCCATCGGCCGAGGATTTGCCCGCGGTGCTCCGGCAACACGCCGGTGCCGGAGTGCTGACCATCACCCGGTCACGAGTCGGCGTCGCCGACGGCGGGGACCGTGCGCAGCCGGTCGCGCGTGGGGTCGTAGGCGATCGGGTCGTCGGGTTGTTGGAAGTGCACGGCGAGCCGGGCGCCGGACCGGTAGGCGTCGAGCCCGGCCCGGCAGTAGGCCACCATCGGCACCGGCAATGCGTCGAGCCGGTACCAGTCCATCGCGTCGCACACGGCCGGTTCCATGACCTGCGGTGTGCCGCGCCAGTGGCGGACCTGGAGGAAGAATCCGACCCGGGCGCCGCCGCCCGGGCTGCGATGGTGGACTGTGACGGCGGCGCGGACGTCGGACGGGTCGACGCGCACGCCGGTCTCCTCGGCCGTCTCGCGGACGAGCGCGTCGACGACGTCCTCGTGCGGGCCGTCCAGGTGCCCCGAAGGCAGATGCCACAGCCCGGCGGCGTACACGGTGCCGGCTCGGCGTGACAGCAGCACCTGTGGCCCGGCGGCGGCGTCGCGGCGCAGGATCAGGTGGACGTCCACGGGCTCCGTGTGCCGGTCCGGCGGGCTCAATTCACGCTCCTGGGCGGGCAGTTGCCCGATGCGTCAAGTGGGTGCGGGGCGAGGCGGCCTGCCTGGCCGAGGGGGCGGCGGCCTTGTCTGCGCGCTTCGGGTGGTCGTCGGTGAGTGGGTTGTCGGCGCTGCGGCGGTTCGGTCACCGGGTGGCGGACGAACGGTCGCGGGGCCGAGTGGCGGGTACTGGCTCATGGGGGCCTCTCCGGGCGGACGGGGCGCGTGTTCGGTGTCAGGTCCAGCCGAACTCGCTGTAGAGGCGGCCGGCTTGGATGGCATCGATCGCGGTGCGGGTGTAGGGGACGGTCGGTTCCGGCAGGTCGTGGGGGTGCCACCATCCCCAGCCGAGACACTTGTCGGGTTCGCGGACCTCGGGCGTGCCGGTCCACCGGCGGGCGCGGAAGATCATCTGCATGCGCGGGCACGTTCCCGGCGCGTCCAGGAGGTGGACGGCGTGGGCGAACTCGACGTCGTCGGGGTGGATCACCAGTCCGGCCTCCTCGCGGGCCTCGCGCACCAGGCACGCGACGGCGGACTCCTGTTCGCAGTGCCCGGCCAGGAAGTGGTGGGTCGAGGGCGCGTACAGCGAATCGGGATGCCGCAACCCGAGCAGGACCCGGCCCCGGGAATCCTCCGCGTACAGGTGAACGCCGACGACGTTCAGGACGCCACGCGTACCGGACTCGACGTGCCGGTTCGTCGACGCCGCGCTTTCCTCGGCGCTCATCGGGGCATCTCCGACGACCGGTGGTCTGCGGTTTCGACGGGCGATCTCGTGCTTGCTCCGTCACTACGGCTGCACGCCGGAAAGGGGGTGCGCGGGATGGGATGAGGCGGATCGGATCTCATCACGTGGAGTGTAGAGATCCCTACCGACAGATATCACCGAGTACGCGACGGCCCGGAGCCGGGAACGACATCGGCGCGCGGTTGCCGGCGCCGAAACGTTTGATGACGTTGAGGGCGGAGTATCGTCCGGAACGCGCGATGTGTCGGACCAGGTCGCAGAATTCCGCCTCCTCGCCGAAGGGGACGATGAACCGGTATTGCGGGAACCTCTTCGCGACGTAGGCGCGAACTCGCCGAGGGCGAGGAACGAGAGCCTGTTCATCGCCACCCCGCCGGGGAAGACGTCGGGCGCCGTCATCAGTTGCGGGGCATCGAACTCCAGCGGGTCCGCGCGCAGCTTCCGCGGCAACTCGTCCGGCTTCGCCAACGAGGCCCGTCCGATGACCGCGCGGCCGAGTCGAGCGCCTTTGGACATGACGTCGAACCACGCGGCGGAGTAGTCGTATTCGGCATCGGAGCCGTCGGAGAAGAACGCGACCGTCTCCTCCAGCGATTGTGTCCGGTCGTGATCCGTCACGAAATACGCGGTCTCGGTCTTGGTCATCTGGATCGCGGCGCGCAGCACGATCCCGGTCGGCCCCATGCCGCCCCCCGTGCACCAGAACGACTCGGATTCCGGGCCGTCGGGGTGAGGGTGCGGATCTCACCGTCGCCGGTCAACCGATTGCCGAAGCTGCCCGCGGTGTGGTGGTTCCTGCCGTGGATGTCGGAGCCGATCGCCCCGCCGACGGTCATCCGTCGGGTGCCAGGCAGCGTGGGCACCCACAGCCCGAACGGCAGTGCGGCACGCGTCAGTTGATCCGGATCCACCCCGGCGTCGAGAACGGCCAGGCCGGAATCGGCGTCGATCGAGTGGATCCGCCCCGCCTCCGGCGTGGGGTCGACGCCTCGGTCCCCGCCTGCGGCACGGGCGTGTGATCGCGGGTGTGGTCGAGCCAGGCGGGGGGATGTCGGAGCCGGGGGCGAGCAGGCGTGCGTGCTCCCTGGAGCGCTTCCGGATCGTGACGATCGGTCGCAGAGCACGGTCGGACGGAAAACGATCGACGGCATCACCTGTCACCGCGAGAACTCCCCATCGGCAATGCCGGTACCCGCCCCGCCGGGCCGGATTTCCGCCGCGGGCGCGTCGGCGGTGCCGTTCCGCCTGCGCCCGAGTACGACCGCGAGCAACGCCCACGACGAACCACCGACCGGTGCGGGAGCCTGCGGCGTATGGTGCTCCGGTGTCCCGTCTCGAAGTCTCCGACCTGATCGTCGACCACTGCCCCGACTCGCTCGAGCGGGTACCGGTCGCCCGCGCCGACGTGGTCGCGACGCTGCGCGCCGCGCGTCAGTTTCAGGGGGCACGGATCGCCGCGCGGTTGCCGGTGCTCGACGGGGGTGTGCTCGATCCGGCGTACGTCGACCGCCGCCTTGTCGCCGTGCACACCGAACTCCAGCGCCTGAGCGAGGAACTGCGCATTCCCGAACGGCTCGCCCACCTGTTGCGGCCGCTGCTCGCCGCGGTCCGCTCCACCCGGGACGCGCCCGATCGTATCCGCGTCGTCGACATCGGCTGCGGCCTCGGCCATGTCGTGCGTTGGCTCGCCGCCCACGACGTGCTCGGTCCCGGCGTGGAGTTGGTGGGTGCCGACCTGCACGCCGCACTGGTCGCCGAGGCGACCCGGCTCGCCGACGACGAAGGACTCCCCTGCCGGTTCGTGCGCGCGAACGCCTTCCGGCTCGACACCACGGCGACCACCGCTCCGGAAGCCGCGGCGGCTCGTACGGCGACGGTCTACATTTCCACCGGTCTCCTGCATCACCTCCGCGGCCCCGACCTCCACGCCTTCTTCGCCGCCCAGGCGAGCCCCGGCACCGTCGCCTTCTGCCACTACGACATCGCCACCACCCGCATCGCCCCGTTCGGCGCCTGGCTCTTCCACCACGCCCGTATGCGCGACCCCCTCGGCCGCCACGACGGCGCCGCCTCCGCCCGGCGCGCCCACGACGACACGACCCTGCTGCACGCCGCCCACGCCGCGCATCCCCTCGTACCGCTGATCCACGAACCCACAGGAGCCAGCAACCCCCTGTGCACCACGCTGCGCCCGGTACTCGGCGTGCGCCCCGACATCCTCGCTCCGCTGCGCGCCGCTCTCGGCAAGGACGCCCGCAGGCTCCGGGGGGCGGCCGGGTGAGTGTGGTGCTGCTGGCGGCCCTCGGCATGATCGACGCCGCCCTGGCCGGTTTCCGGGCCTCGAGCGGCCGCAACGGCCGGATCCGCCGCCGTGCCGCCGACCTGCGAGCGGCCCGACGCGGCGTGCTCCCGGGGGTGTTCGTGCTCGCCACGAGCGCCGCCGTCGCCCTGGTCGTGCTCGGCGCGGCCGACGACCGCGGCACCCGGTACGCCGAACTCGACGCGGCGGCATGGCGGATGCTCGCCGTCCTGCTGCCCTACGCCGGGATCGTCGCGGTGTCGATGCTCTGCTACCTCGCGGGCTCGTTCCGCCTCGCCACCTTCGCCATCCTCGCCGGGCTCGGCCCGCTGACCATGGTGCGACCACTGTTGGTCGTAGGCGGTGTCGTCGCCGCCGGGTGGGCGACGCCCGCCGGCGCGGCCGTCGCGGCGACCGCCGGCAGCGGAATCCTCCTCGTGGAGCCGTACGTGCACCGACGCTGGTACCGGACGCCGATATAGGTACACCGCCGGTGATCCCCCGGATCGACGCCCCTTCGTCCGGGCCCGCTTCCTCCCGCGCCGGGCACACCCAGTGACCGCGACTGCGACCGGGCGAGCGCCGCGAAGGATCCGAGCCTCGCCTCCCCGCGGGCACGGGCGTTAATCCATCATGGGGCCATGGCCTCCACGGCGATGCGCGTGATCAGGTGGTTCCTGGGTGCGGTGCTGTCGGTCCTGCTGCTGTTGCTCGGCCTCGCCGCGTGGGGTCTGTATTCGTTCGCGCAGGGTCAGCGGACTCCGCATGCGCCCGACGTCGACAAGGTGGCGCGCGCTCCCGAGGTCCGTGCCGCCCGGCAGGCGGCGGTGGGCGACGTCGAGGCCGTGTACACGACGCTGGAGCAGACCTGGGGCGCTCGTGCCGAGCGCCGTGCCGAGGCGGTGTCGGACGTGTGCGGCAGCGAATTGCGCACGTCGCCGTTCTTCGGCTCCGGGGGCGGGAAGTGGAGCAACGTCCGCTGCGAACGCGAAGTCGTGCGGGCGTACGTGCTTGACGGCCCTCGAGAAGGGCATGCGACGGGGCTCGCCGACGCGCTGAACACCGGCCACTGGTACCGAAAAGGTCCGCACGCCGCGACCACGCCCCCGTGTCCCGCGCCCGCGCCGGCCACCGCCGCGCCCTCCATTCCCGCCGACCACGAACCGGACTGCACGATCGACGCGACCCTGCCGCCCCGCTTGAGCCTGAGCGCCCGGTTCTGGGACACGGGCCGGTCGCCCTACTTCTCCTCCCTGTTGCGGCCGGCCGACGTGCGCTCCACCGACAGCACGACCAGGCCAATGGACGCCCAGGCCGTCGTGAACGCGCCCCGGCCGGCCGGGAGCAGCGTCGTGATCGTGTCCGTCCTGTCGCTCTCCTTCGAGCAGCACCCCCATTCCTGAGACGACTCCGTCTCCGCGTCCGCGCCGCTCCGACCACTTGGTCACGCTCAGGACCGGAAGAAGAACAGCCATCCCGATGCCCCGTTTCCTGCCCACGCTCCGCGTCGCGGCCTCGATTTCCTGCCGCGATGCGGGGGTCTCCCTGTCAGGGCAGTTGCCCGCGTTCGGCCGGGTGAGAGCCTCGGGGGCCCGGTCGTCGGTTGCCGTGGAGACCGATCGGGTCGGTGGCACCCCGGTGGCCCGTCCGCCGGGCCCGGAAGTGTGTGCGCAGGGTGCCGATTCCTTCGATCCGGCTTACGAGTTCGTCGTCAGGGGTGAGGTAGCGCGGCGGTGTCATGCGGTTGCCCACTCCGGCCGGCGTCCCGGTGAAGACGAGGTCGCCGGGAAGCAGCGGGCAGACCGCCGAGATCCACGCGACCAGGTCGGCGAGTGGGAAGACCATGTCCTTGGTGCGGGCGTGCTGGACGACGGTGCCGTTCACGAGGCCGGTGATCTCCAGGTCGTCCGGATCGGCGAACTCGTCGGGGGTGACCAGCGCGGGGCCGGTCGGGCCGAAGCCCGGGTAGGACTTCGCGAGCGAGAACTGTGGTGGAGTGCCGAGCATTTGCAGGCGGCGCTCGGACAGGTCCTGGCCCACGCTCAGCCCCGCGATGTGGCGCCAGGCGTCGGCGGCGGCGATGCGATGCCCGCCGATCCCGATCACGGCGACGAGTTCGACTTCCCAGTCCACCCGGTCACCCGGCAGTTCCACGGTGGTCTCGGGCCCGGTGACGCAGGTCGGGTACTTGGTGAACACCAAGGGCTCGGTGGGCGGCCGGTAGCCGGCCTCGGCCGCGTGTGGCGGATAGTTCAGCGCCACGGCGAAGACCTGGCGCGGCCGCGGGGACGGCGCGCCCAGGACAGCGGGGTCGAAGGGGGCGGGGGCGGGCAGCCGCGCCGTCGCGGCCCAGCGTACGAACGCCTGCCAGTCGGCGAGCAACTCCATCGGGTCCGGTCCGAACCGGTCGGAACTCGCCGCGGCGATGTCGACCGCGCCGCCGTCCACCAGGAGGACCGCGCGGTCGGTGAGGGTGGCAAGGCGCACGGCGTCACCACCGCCACTGGTCGGCGGACGGGGGCTCGACGCCGTACGCGTCGCGCCAGGACACCACCGGGTTCCGCAGCACGCCGAGGTGTTCGATCTCGGCCTCCACCACGTCGCCGGGTTTGAGGTAATTGGCGAACGGGTCGTCCGTTCCGGCCGCGACACCCGCGATGGTGCCGGTGGTGATGATGTCGCCCGGGCTGTAGATCTGCGGCGAGTGGTACGCGACAAGCTGCTGGATCGACACCTGCATCCGCCCGGTGTTGGACTTCTGCCGCACCTGGCCGTTGACGCGCAGTTCCATGTCGAGGTCGTGCGGGTCGTCGATCTCGTCCGCGGTGACGATGTACGGCCCGATCGGGCAGAAGGTGTCGATCGCCTTCGAGAACGAGAACACGCCCGACTCCATCTCGCGGCGCTGGATGTCGCGCGCGGTGATGTCGTTGAACACCAGATAGCCCGCGATGTGCTCGGCGGCCTGGTCGGCGGAGAAGAACTTGCCGGACTTGCCGATGACGACGGCGAGTTCGAGCTCGTAGTCGAGTTCTTTCGTCAGGTGCTCCGGGTACACGATCGATTCGTCGGGTCCCACGATCGCGTCGACGTTCTGGAAGAACACGATGCCCTTGTTGACCGGATGGGACCAGTTCACGCGGACGAGATCGTCGTGGTGCTCGCGGAAGTTGCCGGCCGTGTGGAAGAACTTCTTCGGGACGATCGGCGCGCGCAGCCGCACGTCGGCCTGCCGGTGGCGACGCCCGGTCTCCGGCACCAGCCCGCCGCGCTCGAAGAATTCGCGTGTCGTGGCGGTGTCCAGTTCCACCACGACGTCGTCGGCCAGGTATCCGACCAGTCCCCTGCCGAGGGCGGCGGCCGCCGTCGCGTCGGGCGCGGTGTCGAAGGTCACGAGCTTCATGCGGGTCCATCCTCTGCGGGGGCGGCGATGCGGAAGGCGCGCAGTTGGAGCGCGAGCGTCGCGTAGTAGCCGACCAGCGTGGTCAGTTCGAAGACCATGCGGTCGCCGAGGGTCGACGCGGCGTCCGTATACGTGTCGTCGTCGGCGTCCCCGTCCCGCAGCAGGGCGAACACCAGCCGCAGGGCCGCGTGTTCGCCCGCGTCGTCCAGTTCGGGTACGAACCGGGAGCGCAGGCTGCCCAGTTGCTCTTCGGTGATGCCGTGGGCCCGCGCGATGGGTTCGTGCGCATGCCGCTCGAACGCACAGTCCCAGTGGGCCGCGACCGCGAGGATCGCGAGTTCGCGCACGCGCGGGCTCAGCGTCGTGGCGTACCGGATCGCGGCGCCGAGCCCCTGCAGTGCCGTGCCGAGCGGTGGCGCGACAAGCATGGCGTTGAAAGGGCCCGCAAGGCGGCCCGCCTCGTCGGTCAGGGCGAACCACGGCGGTTCGGCGGCGCGCGGGCCGTTGGTGATGGCGTCGTACAGCTCGCGCTGTGACGCGTCCAACGCGTCCGGGTGGAAAAGCGGCAATCTGCTCATGCGCCCAGCACACCCGATCCGGGCGGGCTCCCGTAACCGTTCTGCCATTCAATGAAAACCGCGGTTCCGGCCGCCCACGGGCGGACCTAGCGTCGGCATCGCCGGTGAGCCCGGCGGACGGCACCGGTCGGCATGGACCGGTGAGGACGGACCGGGGAAGAACCGGCAAGGGACGACCGGCGGAGATGGACCGGTGGACACGGCCGGCGACGGTCGACGACAGCGAGGTGTTGTGGTGACGGACTGGCTGGGCCTGCGGGGTCGCAAGGCGCTGGTGGCGGGCGCCGGGGGGATCGGCGCGGCCGTCCCCGCCGGCCTCGCCCGGGCCGGCGCCCGCGTGGTCGTCGCCGATGTCGACGAGGACCGGCTCGAGTCCCTGGCGGCCGACGTCCCCGGAATCAGTCCGCTCGCCGCGGACCTCACGTCGCCGGAGGGCTGCCGTTCCTGCGTCGGCGAGGCGGCGTCGCTCCTGGGCGGACTCGACGTCTTCGTGCACGCCGTCGGCGTCAACGACCGCCGTCCCGTGCTGGAGACGCCCGACGAGCTCTGGCGCGACGTCGTCCGGATCAACCTCGACAGCGCGTTCTGGACCGGCAAGGCCGCCGGGGCGCTGATGGTCGAGGCGGGCCACGGCCGCATCGTCTACCTCTCCTCGGTGTCCGGGCTGCTCGCCCACGCGGACCACGCGCCGTATGCGGCCACCAAGGGAGGCGTCAACCAGTTGTGCCGAGTCATGGCGCGCGAGTGGGCGGCCTCGGGGGTCACGGTGAACGCGGTCGCCCCCGGCTACACCGAGACCGGTCTGACCCGGGGGCACCTGGACCGGGACGGCGTACGCGAGTCCCTGACCGCCCTCGTCCCGGCGGGGCGTCTCGGGACCGTCGAGGACCTGGTCGGCCCGATCGTCTTCCTGTGCTCCGCCCAGGCCTCCTTCGTCACCGGCCACGTCCTGTACGTCGACGGCGGACGCACCCTCGTTTGACTGCCCGCCCCCGACCCGCCGTCCGTACCACTGCACGCTCCCGAGGAGAAATCGTGGCTGTTCCCCAGCGCTTCGACGGAAAGACCGTTCTGGTCACCGGCGCCGGCACCGGCTTCGGCGCGGAGATCGCCGTACGCGCGGCCCGTGAGGGCGCCGATGTCGCCGTGCACTACCGCAGTTCGCGCGCGGGCGCGGAGCGGACGGCGGCCCGCATCGAGGAGGCCGGGCGCAAGGCGTTCCTCGTCGCGGCCGACATCGCCGAGTGGGACCACATCAAGCGCATGGCCGACGAGGTCTGGGACCACTTCGGTCACGTGGACGCGGTCGTCAACAACGTCGGCGACGTCGCCCGCGAGCAGATGTCGTGGCGGGACATCACCGAGGAGTCGATCGACCACGTCCTCGCCGTGGACGTCAAGGGCACCATGTTGTGCACCCACGAGTTCGGCGCACGTCTTCTCGCCCAGGGCGGCGGGGCCATCGTCAACATCGGCTCGACGGTGGTCGTGCGCGGCAGTGCCCGGGCACCGCAGTACGCCGCCGCGAAGTACGGCGTCATCGGTCTCACCAAGTCGTACGCCCACGCTTTCGCCCCGACCGTGCGTGTCAACGTCTTCGCGCCCGGGTTCATCGAGACCGAGGCGACGCTCGGCCGCCGGGACTGGCAGTCCGGCCGCGGCGAGACGTTGCGGGCGAACACGCCGCTGGGGCGCATCCCCGGCCCCGCGGAACTCGCCGGCGCCGCGCTCTTCCTCGCCACCGAGGACGCCGCCCACGTCACCGGCGGTTTTCTCATCGCCGACGGCGGCTACAACATGGTCGGCGCCTGATCCCGGGCACGCCTGCCAAACACGGCGGCACCGGGCGAGTACCACCGCACGGCACAGCCGGAGCGGCACACCCGGACCGGTACCACCTGACGAACGACACCTGACGCGTCTCGGGAAGGCAACTGCCATGGATGACAGCGCGATCAACGGCCGCGTGCGGTTCGTCGGCGGCCTCGTGTTCGACGGGTCCGGCGCGCCGAGCGTACCGGGCGAGGTCGTGGTGCGCGGCGACCGTATCGAAAGCGTTCGCGCGGGCACCGGCGGCGAGCCGCGGCCGGACGACCGCGTCGTGGACTGCCGCGGCGCCACGGTCATGCCCGGCATGATCGAGTCGCACGCACACCTCACCTTCCCCTCCGCGGTCGGGCATCTCGACCCGTCCTTCAATCCGCCGATGGACGTCGGCTTTTTCCGGCACATGCCGTCGCCCGACGAGCACTTGGCGATCGCCGAACGCAATGCGCGCATCCTGCTCGACCACGGCTTCACGAGTGCCTACTCGGCCGGTTCGCTGACGCCGGTTCCCATCGAGGTACGCCTGCGCGACCGCATCGCGGCCGGGGAAGTGCCCGGTCCGCGTCTGCGCGCGGCCTCCTTCGAGCGGGACAACAACCCGGTGCGGATGGGGCCTTCCGGCCCGGCGCCACAGGCCACCGGCCCGAACGCGGTGCGCGAGTTCGTCCGCGAACAGGCCCGACTCGGCTTCGACAGCGTGAAGTTCCTGCTCAGCAATGACGATGTCTTCCTCGCCGGCGGCTCGATGGTCACCCAGTACAGTCCTGACGAGGCCGCCGCCGCGGGCGCCGAGGCCCGCGAGTCGGGCGTGTGGCTCAACTGCCATGCCCAGTCCCCCGATTCGATCAAGCTCGCGGTCCGCAACGGATTCCGCTCGATCTACCACTGCTCGTACGCCGACGCCGATGCCATCGATCTCCTGGAGGCCCACAAGGACTCCGTTTTCCTCTCGCCCGCCGTCGGCATCATGTGGGCAAACGTGCATGAGGGCGCGGAGTTCGGGATCGACGAGGCCACGGCAGCCACCATGGGCTCGGTCGCATCGCTCGACTCGATGACCAGGCTCTACCCGGAGCTGCGCAAGCGCGGACTGCGCGTACTCCCGGGCGGCGACTATGGCTTCCCCAACAACCCGATCGGCCGCAACGCACGCGACCTGGAGCTTTTCGTCTCCTTGTTCGAGCACACGCCGGCGGAGGCCCTTCGCGCGGCGACCTTCTACGGTGGCCTGCTCATGGACATGCCGGTCGGTCGGCTCACCCCGGGCCACCACGCCGACATCCTCGTGGTTCGCGGCGACCCGACCGAGGACATCGCCCTCATGCAGGACCCGGGCAACTTCCTCGCGATCATGCAAGGCGGCCGATTCCACAAGATCACCGAATCGCTGCCGGGCGGGGCACGGTGACGGCGCCCACCGTACGCACGGTGGCCTACCGGCAGCCGGCGGGCCGCCGCGCGCCCGAACTGGACCTGTACCTGCCGCCGGAGCCCTCGGCCACGATCGTGTATCTGCACGGCGGTGGATGGCGGCGCGGCTCACGCCGCGAACCGCTGCCCGCGCTCGGCGGCCTCGCGTTCTACGAGGAACTGGCCGGACTCGGCTTCGCGGTCGCCGCCGCGGACTACGCGCTGAGCGGGGAGGCCCGGTTTCCCGCGCCGCTGCACGACGTACGGGCCGCCGTCGCGTGGGTGTGCGAACACGGGCCGCCCGGCGTGCCGGTGTACCTGTGGGGCGAGTCCGCCGGCGCGCACCTCGCCCTCCTCGCCGCGCTCGGCGCGGGCGCGGAGGACGGGGCGGACGCGGGAGGCGGACGAGGCGGCGCGGGCGGGCGGCCCGGTCTCGATGTCGCGGGGGTGGTCGCCTGGTATCCGCCCACCGACCTCCTGGGCCTGCCCGCGGACCTCGCCGCGATCGGCGCGCCGGCGGACACCGGTCCCGACTCGCGCGAGGCGCGAATGCTCGGCGCTCCGCCGTCGGACGTCCCCGAACTGGCCCGATCCGCCGCCCCGACGGCGTATGCCCACGCGGACGCCCCGCCGGTCCTGCTCATGCACGGTGCGGCCGACCGCATGGTGCCGCCCGCGCAGAGCATCCGGCTGGCGAAGGCGCTGCGTGATGCGGGGGCTCGACGGGTGGAACTCGACCTCGTTCCGGGGGCGGGCCACATGTGGGCCCGCGTGGCCGACGTGGCGGGCATCGTGCGGCGCACGGTCGCATTCCTGCGCTCGCTCCCGGATGCCCCCGGGCGAGCCGCGCCCGGGCCGGGACAGGAGTAGTGCGGCGACCGCGATACCGTGCCCGACGATGCCGACCACCGCGAACCCCGGGGACCTCCCGCCTCCCGAGGACGACCCGCCGCCCCGCCGCGGCCGGCGTCCCGCACACGGCGAGCCCGTGGTCGACCGCGCGCTCTCGCTCCTCGCCGCCTTCGACACCGACCACCGCACACTCAGCCTCAGCGAACTGAGCCGCCGCACCGCGATGCCCGCCAGTTCCGTCCTGCGTCTGGCGAACCGACTGACCGCGTGGGGCGCCCTCGAACGCGACAGCGCCCTGCGATACTCCATCGGCCTGCGACTCCTCCAAGTCGCCACACTCGCCCCGCGCGGCCACGGGCTGCGCCAGGTCGCCCTGCCGTTCATGCACGACCTCGCCGAGGTCACCCGACAACACGTGCAACTGGCCGTCCGCGACGGCCCGTCCGCGATGCTCGTCGAACGCCTCTCCGCCCCCCATGCCGCACCCGTCGACTACCACACCGGCGACCACCTCCCCCTGCACTCCACCGGCGTCGGCCTGACACTGCTGGCCTTCGCCCCCTCCGACGTCCAGGAGGACATGCTCGCCCGCCCCCTGTACACCGAACCCGGCAACGACCCCATCCACCCGCAGGACCTGCGCCGCACCCTCGCCGAGATCCGCCGCCGGCGCCTGACGGTCTTCCGCCGCCAGGACGCGTCCGAGACCATCGTCTCCGTCGCCGCCCCCGTCTTCGGCCGGGACGACACCCCGGCCGCCGCCCTCGGAGTACTCGTCCCCCACCACACGGCCCACCCCCACCAACTGGGCCTCGCCGTCCAAACCGCCGCCCGCAGCATCTCCCGCGAACTGGGCGCGCCCCGCCCGGCGCGCTGAACCACGTCGATCGCGGACGGGGTCGCGGGCAGGGAAGGTGGTCGGGCCCGTAGCAGGTCGGCTTCGGTTGCGGAACCTATGACTGTGCAGTACCGGTCGGCTTCGTCCACGGCGCAGGCTGGGGCGTGACCGGCATCACGTCGGGGTTTGTGGGCACGGGAGCCGGCCGGCCGATGACTCGCCGGTCGCGGTGGCGGCGTCGAGCCGACGGGGGCGCGAGGTACACGTCGTTCCCGGCCGCGACGGTACGCACGTGGACGCCGACACCCAACGGTCGACAACCACTACGGGAAGGAACACACATGGCACGCAACAGGATCGGGATGACCGTCTGCGCGGCGGCCGCCGCGGGCGCCCTCGTCTTCGTCGGGTCGGGGCCGGCAAACGCCCAGAATCTCCGGAAGTACCTGGGGGACAACTACGCCTCGATCGAAACGGCCACGCACCCCTGGGGCCGCTGGGTCGAGGTGTGCGACATGGAGCGGGACGGCAACGGGGTGTTCGCCAAGTTCTTCAACCCCGAGGACTTCCCGAGCGTGCAGAAGGTGGGGGACGGCAACGGGTCGAAGGCGGGTTGCGGCAACGCGAATGTGCGGAACTCGACGTATGGCATGCAGGTGTGTGAGGAAGGCACGTGGGGAATCTCGTGTTCCGCCATCAAGGACGTGTAATCCACTGAACCCCGTATGACACGTTCGAGGCCGCCCGGAGGCGACGACGGGGCGTGCCGCCGGGGAACAACCGAGGCCCGCCGGGATTCTCCCGGCGGGCCTCGGCCGGCTCGGGCGACTTCGGGCACGGACTCCCGACCGCCGACCACACCCCCTCCCCCGCGCCCGGGCCACCGGCCACCGGCCACCGGGCACCGGGCACCGGGCACCGGGCACCGGGTATCCGATCGAAAGGACGGCATGGTGATCCACGCTCTACGAGGCAGACTCCGCAACTCGAAGGCTCTGCGGTCGATCCGCCACACCTGGGCAACAGGCGTGGCGATCGTCCTCCTGCTCGCCGCAGCGACGACCCGACCCCCGGTCGGCTGCTTCGGGTCGGACCGCCGAACCACACCGACACACCCATGCGGCGTCGGGATCGGTGTTCGGTGCCGGTTGTCCGCTGAACCGTGAGGCACGGGGCGAGGCACCGATTCGGGACGAGCCCAGACATGTGGCACGCTTGCCCCGCGCCGGGGACAGCCGGTGAAGGATTCGTGGCCGCCGTCATCCGTCACGCTCGTGGCGAACCGCGGCGGATCCGGGAGCCGCCGAAGACCACGGGCACGGCCGACAGGGTCATCCGGCGGCACCCGAGCACACCGCAAGGAGGTCTCACATGGACGACGCCCAGACCCCGAACGCCCAGGCGACGCGGCGGGCGGGCGATCGCGTCGCCGTCGTGGTCGGCAGCACCCGCCCGACCCGGATCTGCCCCGGCATCGCCGAATGGATCCGCACGGCCCTCCAGCGGGACAGCCCCCTGACCTACGAACTGCTCGACCTCGCCGACGTCGACCTTCCCCTGCTCGACGAACCGCTGAAGGCCGCGCTCCAGCAGTACGAGCACGAGCACACCCGCCGGTGGAGCCGCACCGTCGGCTCCTACAGCGGCTTCGTGTTCGTCTTCCCGCAGTACAACTGGGGCTACCCCGCCGTCCTGAAGAACGCCCTGGACTTCCTGTACCGGGAATGGCACGACAAGCCGGCCGCGGTCGCCGGCTACGGCACCCGCGGCGGGAACAAGGGAGTCGCCCAACTCCTGTCCGTCCTGCAGGGCCTGCACATGCGCGCCCTGGACACCCACCTGGAACTGGTGATCACAGACGCGGACGTGGACGAGAACTGGCAGCTCAAGGACATCGAAGCCACCCTCCACCCCTACCGCGACCAAATCAGGGCCATCGACGAGCAAATGCTCGAAGCCCTCCAGGACGACCAGCAGTAGGACCGGCACAGCCCCGATACCCCGGCCCGGAATGGGACCGGTGCCTGGCGACCGTACGCGCCGCGCCGGCCGCGTGGGCGCGCCCGAGGCGGAGCCGCTGCTGCGCGGCGGTGGAACGGATCCCGACCACCGAGTTCGCCGCGCGACCACGGCCCGGTCTCCGGCGCCCCGCGCGCCCGGCGTCGACGCGTTGCAGCCGGGCGCCTGCGCCGGCGCTTCGACCGCCGGCCGAACTCCCCCGTACCTGGCCCGGATCGCACCTCGCAGCCGTGCTCGCGATTTCCCGCGCCCGTCGGGTGTTCGCGTCATCCGGATAGTTGAGAATGGCCGGAATCCGACCCTGATGACACACATTCGGCATACTCTGCGTGCCCGTGGGATCGCACAGGGTAGGGGGTCTGGTCATGGTGCACAACGGGCACGTGGGCGCCGGTCGCTACGAGTTGTCGACGCAGATCGGTTCGGGCGGAATGGGCTTGGTGTGGTTGGCCAAGGACACCGAGTTGCACCGACCGGTGGCGATCAAGTGCGCGCGCTTGAACGACGTGGGCAGCGCCGATCGTCTCAGAGAGGAGGCGCGGATCGCCGCGCGATTCAGCAGCGCACACATCGTGAACGTGTACGACACCCTGGTCGAGGACGACACCTGGTGGCTGGTGATGGAGTACGTGCCTTCCCGCAGCCTCGCGCAAATCATACGTGAGCAGGGCCTGTTCGTCCCCGAGCAGGCCATGTGGATCGGGCACCAGGTGGCGCGGGCATTGCAGGTGGTGCACCGGCACGGTGTGGTGCACGGCGATGTGACCCCGGAGAACATCCTGGTCACCGGCGAGTGGGTGGCCAAGCTGGCCGACTTCGGCATCTCGCGCGCGCTGGGAGCCGGCGGCACCGGGGTGGGCCCGGGCGTGGCGCAGGGCAAGCCGCGTTATCTCGCCCCGGAGGTCGTACGGGCCGGGCGCGCGGGCCGGGCCTCGGACATGTTCTCGCTCGGGGCCACGCTCTTCGCCGCGATCGAGGGATGCTCGCCCTACGGCGCGACCGAGGATCCGATCACTTTCGTCGAGCGCGCCGTCGAAGGGTTGATCGATCCGCCGACCCGAGCCGGACCGCTGACCCGAATCCTCACCGAACTCCTGTCGGTCGAACCCACACTCCGCCCCGACGCGACACACGTCGCGGAGCGGCTCGCGGGCGCCTCCCCACCCGCGACGCCCGCCTGGCGGGACGATTCCGCCCAAGCACGGAACGTGTCCGTGGAGGTATCGGTCGGATGCCCGCCGATGGTCGTATCGTTGCCGCCTCTGTCCGCGCCTGTCCCCACCGGCTCCCACGACGCGAGCGGACGAGCCGACGGAGTGGATCGGCGATGGTGGGTCGGGCGCAAGCACCTCGCCGTCGCGGCCGTGGTGGTCGCAACGGTCGTGACGGCGGCGCTGGTGGTCGCGCCCCGGCTCGAGGACGAACCTCGGCAAGAGAGCGCGGGCGCCTCCGGGTCGCCGCCGGCGTCACCGAACGCGGCGCCTGCGACGCCGGCCCTGACCGACGTCCGTGCGGTGGATCCGTGTGCCCTGCTGGACCCGACGGCCCTGTCCGGTTTCGGGGCGACCTCGGTCGAGCCGGCCTTCGGCAACTTCGACCGGTGCGACCTGCTGGTGCGTGATGCCGGGGGTGACAAGGTCGCCGGTGTGCGGCTCGTACTCGGTCTCGGCCCAAGGGATTCGGCGTCGCCGGCGCCCGGCGACCGAGTCGACGACACCGCGGTCGCCACGCGGGCGGACGGCGACGGTTCGTGTCGTCGCCTGCTGCGACTGCCCGACCGGATCCGGGTCACGATCGCGTCGCAGGGCTATGGTGACCGGTCGCCCGATGTGTGTCGGATCACCGACCTCACGACCGAACGCGCCGCGCGCCTGCTGCGCGACCACGGCACTCCCCCGCGATCCGCACCGCCCTCCCCCGAGTCGTTGGCCCGGCAGGACGCCTGCCGACTGTTGGGTCCCGGTGCACTGGGCCGGGTACCCGGTATCGAGGCCTCGGCGCCGGAGCCCGGTTTCGGCAACTGGCGTTGCCGCTGGCGCAGTACCGCGGGCAAAGGCGGCATCGACATCCAGTTCGATCGAAGCGAACCCCCGAACACGAGCACCGGCCGCCCGGGCATTCTGGGCGGGCGACAGGCCTTCGTGAGCCCCGAGATCGGAACGGGCGCCGATGCCGCCTGCACCGTACGGTTGGTGCACCGGTCGTATCCCGATCCTCGCAACCGCACCATCGCCGAGATCGTGCTGATCAAGGTCAGCGGCATCCGCACCGGGCGGCAACTCTGCGAGACGTCCGAGGAATTGGGTGCCGCAGTGACGATGGCTCCGCCGTCGGCGTGAGACCTTCCCGCCTACCCGAGACATCCGCTCGGACCGCCCTGGATCCGTGCGTTCATCGGACACGGACGCCGTCGCTCAGTGCCCCGACCTCGGCCCGGCTTTCGATTCGCGCGTGGCCGGTTGCGCCCGGTGGCCCGCTACGCGGTCGCCCGCCGGGCGTACACCTCGATCTCGATCCTCATCCGGGGATCGGCAAGCCCGCACACCAACATCGTGGCCGCCGGTCGCACCCGGCCGAAGCACCGGCGCAGCACCGGCCAACACGGTTCGAAGTCGGCCCGGTCGGGCAGCAGGTATCGCACCCGCACGACGTCGGCGAAGCCGCACCGCGCCTCGGTCAGGGCGGTCTCGATGTTGCGCAGGCATTGTCGTGCCTGTTCCACCACGTCGTCGGGGATCGTCATGGTGGTGTAGTCGAAGCCGGTCGTTCCGGACACGTGTACCCAGTCGCCGTCCACCACGGCTCGGGCGTAGCCGATGTGTTCCTCGAACGTCGAGCCGCCGAGGATCGCGCGTCGTTCTGTCATGCGGCGAAGTTAGGCGAGCGTGGTCGATACGTCCAATACGTCGTTCGTTGTCGTGTGATATCCCTGCGCGTATGGAACGCCCCGAACTTCCCCTGCCGCAGCTGCACGCCTTCGTCGTGCTCGCCGAGGAACTGCACTTCGGCCGTGCCGCCGCCCGCCTGGGCATCGCGCAGCCCCCGCTGAGCCAGCAGATCCGCCGCCTCGAAGACAAGGTCGGCCACGCGCTGTTCAGCCGCGAACCGGGACGCGTGACGCTCACCCCCGCGGGCCGGGAACTCCTGCCCGCCGCACGCCGGATCCTGGCCCACCTCGCGGACGCCCTGGCGGCGGCGCGCGCCGCCGGCAGCGGACGGGTCGGCCACCTGCGCATCGGCTTCGCCGCCTCCCTCGCCCCGACCGTACTGCCGGGCCTGCTGCGCACCTTCCACGAGCGGTTCCCCGACGTACGTCTGCACATCCGGGAGATGACCACCACACCGCAACTCGCCGCACTCCACGACCGCAGCATCGACATCGGCCTGATGCGCGAACCGCCCACCGACGACGAACCCCGACTCGGCTTCAGGACCGTACTGACCGAACCCTTCGTCGCGGTACTGCCCCGCACCCATCCCCTCGCGACCCGACGAACACTGCGCGTCGCCCAGTTGGCCGACTCGCCCTTCGTACTCCTGCCGCGCCACGTCGGCCCACACCTGCACGACCGCATCATCGACCTGTGCACCACCGCCGGCTTCACCCCACACGTCGTCCAACACGCCGTCGAATGGCAGACCGTCTGCGCCCTGGTGGAAGCCGGCCTCGGCGTGTCCCTCGCCCCGGCAAGCATCCGCCGCATCCGCCTCCAGGGCGTCACCTTCCGCACCATCGACCCCGACGCCCCCCACACCCGCGTCGCCATCGCCTGGCGCACAGACGACCGAAGCCCCCTGGTCGGCAACCTGCTGAAGGCCATCGACCAGGATCCGCCGAACAGCTCGCGGAGGACGGGCTGTCAGGGGCTGTGATGCCGGGGGACGAGGGCTGCGCCGGTGGTGATGGCGTGGGCGTCGGGAGGCGAGGGGCGGTCGTCAGGCCGGGATGTCGGTCAACTGTTCGGCCCAGGGTGTGTGGGCGGCTGCGGCCAGCGCCAAGCGTTCGCGGGGCGGGTTCGGGCCGACCGGGCGCCAGGCGAGGTCCGGGTCGTCGGTCGAACCGTCACGGGTGCGCAGGGCGATCAGGTCGTCATGGCCGATGAGGCGGTGCCGGTAGAGGGTGTGGCCGCTGTGCTCCTCAATCACGGTCTCCGGGATCCAACCGTGCTCGCGAAGACGCGCGAGGACGCCCGCCGCGTAGCCGGGCGCACGCTCGGCCGGGAACCAGAGCAGGCGCTGTCCGGACAGGTCCGACCAGGTCAGCTCCGGGCAGTCCGCGAGCGGATGACGTCGGTGCAGGACGACGCCGAGCGGCGCGTCGTCCACAAGGTGCAGGACGAGACCCGATGGGTCGACCGGGGTACGAAGGATCCCGAATGCCAGCGTCCCCGCGCGCAGCATGTCGCCCTGGGACTGCGAATCGACCTGCCGGTAGTCGAGGAGCAGCGCTCGTCTCCGCGTCATCGCCTCCTCGGCCCGGGTCAGGACGGATCGGGGCACCCCGTGGCACACCCCGACGGTCGCCGTCGGCCGGACGTCGCGTGCCGCCGCGATCGAGGAGCGCAGTTCGTCCAGGGCCCGGTTGACGCCGTTCAGCAGCAGGCTCCCGGCTTCGGTGGGTTCCATGCCCTGCGGCGTGCGTCGGAACAGCGGGGTGCCGATACGTTGTTCCAGTCGCCGGATCTGCTGACTGAGGCTGGGCTGGGCGATCCGCAACCGCCGGGCCGCCTCGGTGACGGTGCCGGCCTCGGCGACCGCGGCGAAATAGCGCAGTTGCCGCAGCTCCACGTCGGGGACATCGTCCATGCCACGTTCCTTCGACCTGTACGTATAGGTGTCAGCCTATGGCGTGGACGCGGACAGGTCTTGGCGCGTTCCGGTCGCCGTGGTCTTTGCTGGGCTCATGTACGTGATTGTGCTGCGCTACCAAGCCCCCCTGACGACCATCGACGCGCTCAAGGACGCGCACTACACCAACCCGGACGGCGTGTTCGCCAAGGGCATGGTGCGCTACGCCGGACCGTTGGAACCCCGCACGGGCGGGGTGATCATCGCCGAGGGCGAACATGCCGCCGTCGAGGCCGCCGTCGCCTCCGACCCGTTCATCGTCACCGGCGCCGCCACCGCCGAAATCCTCCGCTTCCACCCCACCATCCGCCCCGGCGGCGCCGACTTCCTCCACGTTTCGTAGCCGGCTTCGTCGAGGGTCGACAGCGCCTTTCGGCGGGGGCGCGGTCGTGGTCGCGATCCCACCGCGCGGCAACTCCGCGCGGTGGAAAGCGGCGGGCTCCACGGCGGGCCGCCGTCGATCTCGCGTGCGGCGGTGGGCGATCCGTTCGGGAACCCGAGACGGTCCGCCGTACAAGACAGGGTGTGACCATCACCGCGATATCCGACCGCGAGTTGTGGGAGAGGGCGTGCGCAGGTGACCCCGAGGCGTTCGGGGTCATCTTCGACCGGCACTCCCGCGCCGTCTTCAACCACCTGTCCCGCCGCACCGCTTCGTGGGTCGAGGCCGAGGATCTGACGTCGGTCGTCTTCCTGCAGGCCTGGCGTCATCGAAACGGCGTCACCCTGGACCGGGACAGCGCGCTGCCGTGGCTGCTGGGCATCGCCCGCAACACCGCCGCCAATGGCGGGCGGGCTCGCCGGCGCTATCAGGCGCTCAAGGAACGCCTTCCCACGCCGTCACCGGTCCCCGACCATGCCCAGGACGTCGCCGATCGCATCGACGAGGAGCGCGCCCTCGTCGCACTGCGTGAATCCGTCGCTCGCCTGCCCGTACACGAACGCGGGGTGATCGAACTGTGTGTGTGGAGCGGACTGGACCAACAGGCCGCCGCCATCGCGCTGGGCGTGGCCGTGGGCACCGTCAAGTCGCGCCTGCACCGCGCCCGCCGCCGACTCGGCGACGACCTGCGTGAACACGCACCGTCCTCCCGCAACTCCCACGCCGTCGCCGAGGAGACATCGTGAAGTCGCCGAACCCGATCCCGGCCGAGCGGGAGTTGCCGCACAGCGCCGCCCGCCGCGCCGAGCTGCTCGCCCTCCTTCCCCTCGCCGACACCCAGGTGTCGGAACCACCCACGGCCCGGCGGCGCATCCCGGATCGGCTGGTACCGCCGCGCCGGGTACTGCTGCCACTGGCTGCCGCGGCGACGGTCGCCGGCCTCGTCACCGGCGTCCTGCTCGGGGTCTCCGACGACGACCGGGCCACCCGGATTCCGGGGCCGGCCGGCCCGCCGTCGGCAGTACCCTCCGCGACCGTCCCCACGCCCCCCGTCGTGGACCGCACGCTGCCGCCCGGGCAGGTACCGGTACCCGCCGAGGTCGCGGTACCCGACGCCGAGGCCGGCCGATTCGTCGCCGCGTGCGCCGCTTCCCGACTCGACCCGGCCACCGCAAGCGGATACCGCCCCTACTTCACGGTACGCAGCCCGCGCGCCGCCGACCCCGGGCACGTCTACGCCGTCGCGGTCGACCCGTCCGGACGCCACGCGTTGCAGTGTTCCGGCTCGGCTTCGCCCACGGCTCAGTGGGTCCAGTCGGATTTCGAACTGCTGACAGGGACCGTGCAGGTGGACAACAGCGGTGGTACCAAGTCCGGTTCCGCCTGGACCGATTACGCCGCGGGCCGCTACAACGCCCCCGTGGCGCGAGTCACCATGGACCGGGGCACCGGAGAGCGCTCGGCGATCATGTCGGGCGGCGTCTGGTACGCGGCGGAGACCGTCGGGTACACGCGCGAGGCCGCCGAGGC
This sequence comes from Embleya scabrispora, assembly GCF_002024165.1. NCBI lineage: Bacteria > Bacillati > Actinomycetota > Actinomycetes > Kitasatosporales > Streptomycetaceae > Embleya > Embleya scabrispora. The sequence continues at coordinate 6,932,136 of NZ_MWQN01000001.1, read as the reverse complement.
GTTCCAGGCCGGGCGATTTCCCCGGATCCGCGGCTACGACGCGGCGGGCAAGCTGATCTGGGACTCCGCCCGAGACATCCCCGAACCGGGGTCGGCGGAATGCGTCCGCACCCCCGACGGCCGGGTTCTCGACTACAAGGGTCACGCCGAGCCCGACCCGGCCACGTGCCGCCCGGCACTGCCCTGGACCGCCGGCAACCGTTGAGCCGCAGCCGGCCCATCCACGGGCAGCGCCGGATGGGCCGGCCCTATTGAGCGCTTCGGAGTTCGAGCAGCAACGCGCGGTGGTCGGACACCTCGGGTGTGGTCTGGACTTCGAAGCGCGTCACGGCGTCGGGGTCGGACACCAGCAGGTAGCTCGCGTGCCGGCATGCCTTGGCGTAGTGGGAGGTTCTGGTGTCGGATCGGCCGACCAGGTCGGTCAGTCCCAGGTCGGCCAGGATCCGGTGGGTTTCGCTGTCGGGCAGCACGTTGAAGTCGCCCGCGACCACGGTGAGGTCTGCGGGTCGGCGGGTGTCGGTCACCAACCGTGCCAGGCGGTGGGCCTGGGCGCGGCGGGCTTCGGTATCGCCCTTGCCCTGCGGGTCGCGCAGGCCGTGCACGTTGACGACGGTGACGTGGCGTCGGGCCGCGCGGTCGAAGAGGCGTACGGCCAGGGCCGCTCGGGGCCGGTCGCCCGCGGGCCATTCGTCCCGGTGTTCGGTGTAGTCGCCGTGCAGGAAGGCCGAACGCACGCCGATGAGCGCCGACCCGTCGTGAACGAACGTCGCCACGCCGAAGTCCTGTCGGTGGCGCCGACGGTCCTCGTCGTGGACGGGCCCGGAGTCACCGGCGACGTGGAGTCCGTGGTGCCGGGGCAGCCTCGCCCGGATGTCGGCCAACAGGTCCGCGCGTTGGGGCAGCGACCGTTCCGCGTCGTCGTATCGCGTCCAACCGCCGAGTCCCGGCGTGTGGGTCACTTCCTGCACACACAGGACATCGGCCCGGCAGGTTTCGAGCCAGGGACCGAGGACGCCGTACCTCGCGCCGCCCCAGGCATTGATCGAGATGATGCGCATCGTGCGAACCTACGTCACGGACGGCGCGACGCGTTGGGCGCACACTTCGGGTGGTTGCCGAGCCAACGCGAGTCGCAGGCCTGGCAGTTGCGCCGGATGCGTGGGGACCGCGCTCTCCACCGGGCCAGGGAGTACGCCAGTCGCCCCGGGCAGGGCCTCGGCGCGCCATGGGCGAGGAGCCGACGACGGCGTCGCGCCCGGAGGGCCCATGGGGGGATTCAGACTCTCCCGACCTCAGCGCAACCATCAGCTGCACATCAACCTATCCCGCACGTCCCATCGACGCGTCCTTTCGTTGCGCCAACGCTCCCGGGCTCCGGAGCCTGCGGTCGGCCGATGAGATGCCGGGCGGTCCTCCCGTGCGGCCCCCGCGATGCGGATCGTGTCGCCGACCGCCGCCTCGCCCGACAGTCGGCGGAACCCGGACCGGCGCACCGCGAACACGCGGGACGACGTCGCCGGGGCATCGGCTTGGCCGCCACGTCGCGCCGGTATCTCCGAGCACCGCGCGAACCCCGGTGGATCTCACTCGAACGGCGGCCCCGGAGTCATGCGGGAGTCGCTATACAGGGGGACACACGATGGGAACAAACGCCTCGTCTCGTCACGGAGGTTGCGTATGCCCGATATCCGAAACGGCCGCTTCGGTCGCAGGCTGCTCGCGCTCGTGCTCGCCGCCGTGGCGACGCTCGCCGTGGGCCCCTCGCCCGCCGTCGGCGCCGCATCCGCTTCGGCCGCCCCGCCCGGCTCGGAAGAGGTGTCGCAGACCCAACGCGGCCGACGACTGTCCGACGGCACATGCCGCTTCACCGAAAGCGGCTCCGGCTCCGCCGGTTCCGCGCGCTCCGCCGTCACGACGACCGTCGTCGAGACCGCGTACGACGCCGCCACCTGCACCCGCACGACGGTCAGCCGCACCCGAACGGACGCCGTCAAGGCCGCGACGCGAACCGACCCGACGGCACACGGCACGGGTACCGCCTCGCACCCCGCGCCCTGGACACTGGACCTGCGAGTGGCCGTCGTCGACCCGCTCGGCATCGAGGTCACCGCCACGGACGCCGCGCTCGAGTGGGCGCCGGATCCGCAACGAGGCCTGACCAGTCGGCACCACTCCGACTGGAACTGGTTCACGCCGAGCGGTTGGACCCGCACGGCCCACGACCAACACCACACCAACGACGGGATCAGCGCGGCGACGGACACCACCGGCGCCTTCCGCAACGACGTGTTCTGCCTGACGATCACCACCTTCACCAACCACCCGCTCACCCGCGTCGAGGGACGCTCCGACGGTTCCTGGCGATGGAGCCACAACGTCGACAAGTCCGGCGGCTGCAATGAACTCCTGCACTACAGCCGCACACTGACCACCCCCTGACCGGCCGAGGCGAAGATGCGAGGAGCCTCGCTCCGCCGTCCGGCTCGGCAGCGTGCCGGCGTCGGGATCCACTCGGGTGACGTCGACAGACGGGGCACGAGCACCACGACGCTGCGCGATTCGACAGGTCGTCTACGGCGGGTCGGGGGGTCTGGTGCGCAGGGCGGCGAGGTCGACGAGGACGGCTGTGCGTTCGGTGGCGTCGGTGATGGTGCGGGCGGCGTGGACGGCTTCGTCTTCGAGGGCGGCCCGGCGTTGTTCGGCGTGCCGGGTGGCGCGTTCCTGCTCGCGTGCGGCGCGCAGTTGCAGGACCAGGTGCACGATCACCGCCGCCGCGCCCAGGGCGAACAGCGGCAAGGTGATCCATGCGGGCGCCTTCACGGCGGCGGAGAACAGGGGCGCCAGGACCGGCGCGGCGGTGGTGGTGAGCGGGCTGGTCATGGCGTCCCCCGGTGGGTGTCGGCGGGGCTTGTTGCCCCGTGTTTCCACCGTCGGCCCTGGTCACTGCGCCGGACCGGTTTCGGTCACGTCCTGCCGATCATGGGCGGGAGGCCGCCGGGTTCGGGCGGTTCTTGTCGGCGGTTGGCCTGCGAACGTCGTTGCCGGGGAGGAGACTTGGCAGATCTGGGCGGCTGCTTGCGATGGGGCGCGTGTGCGCGGGGCGGGGGGCGTGTGGCGATCGCGATGCCGGGCGAGGAGCGGGTGCCCCCGGGGGCGCGGCGGGACCTGATCGTGGCGCTGCACCGGCTGTATACCGATGCGGGGCGGCCCAGCACGCACGTGGCCGCCAAGGCGATCACCGGGGACGACAGCCTTCCGGCGCCGGTCAGCCGCGAGACGCTGGGCCAGTTGCTGAACGGGCGGTCGGTCCCGGACTGGCCGCGCTTGGAGGCCGTCGTGCGGCACTTGGCGGCCGCCTCGGTACGCCGTCCGGACGTGGAGGGGGAGGTGCTGCGCTTCCACGAGTTGTGGCTGGCGGACCGCGATGCCCTCTCGATGGCCGACCGACCGACCCCCGGTCCGGTGCGCGGCCGTGCAGGCGACGAGGACAACGGGGAGGTCGGGGGCGCGAACGCGGCCGTACCGCTGCCTCGGCTGCCCCCTCTCCCGGCCCGCTACGCCCCGGCCGGCGCCCCCCTCACCGGCCACCTCGGCGCGGTCCGGGCGGTCGTATTCTCCCCGGACGGGTCGCTGCTGGCCACCGGCGGCGAGGACGGCGAAGTGCGGTTCTCGAACCCGGACACCGGCCGCCCGGTCGGCGATCCCCTGACCGCCCACCCCGGGCGGATCGTCGCTTTGGCGTTCTCCTCGAACGGGTCGCTGCTGGCCTCCGGTGGCACCGAGGGGTCGGTGCGGCTGTGGGACCCGGCCGCCCGACGCCCGGTCGGCGGCCCCCTCGCCGGGGGCCATGCCGGAACGATCCTCGCCGTGGCGTTCTCTCCCGACGGGTCGCTGCTGGCCTCCGGTGGCACCGACGGGTCGGTGCTCCGGTGGGACCCGGACACCCGACGCCACGTCGACAGGCTGTTCACCGGACGCTCCGGACGGGTCTTCGCGGTCGTGTTCTCCCCGGACGGGTCGCTGCTGGCCACCTGCGGCTACAAAAACCGGGTGCAACTGTGGGACCCGGTCACCCTGGAACAGATCGGAGAACCCCTCACCGGCCACACGGGCGTGGTCCGGGCGCTGGCGTTCTCTCCTGACGGTGCGCTGCTGGCCTCCGGCGGCTACGACGGGGTGGTACGGCTGTGGGACCCGGCCGCCCGACGCCCCGTGGGCGACGGCCTGACCGGCCATGCCGGCACGGTCCTCGCGGTGGCGTTCTCCCCGGACGGTGCGCTGCTCGCCTCCGGCGGCGAGGACGGCGCCGTGCGATTGTGGGACCTTGCCACCGGCCGCTTGGTCGGCAATCCCCTGGCCGGCCATGCCGGTGCGGTCTTCGCGGTGGCGTTCTCGCCGGACGGCGCGCTGCTGGCGTCCGGCGGCGATGACAGGTCGGTGCGGTTGTACGCCCGCCTCGCCCCGCGCACGCTGTCCGCGACGCTCGCCGAGCGGGCGTTCTGCGCCGATGTCGTCGCCGCCGGGGTGGTGCCGTTGCTGCCGCTGACCGGCCATCGTGGCCGGGTTCCGGCGCTGGCGTTCTCCCCGGACGGGTCGGTGCTGGTCACGGGCGGCGCCGACGAGACCGTGCGGTTGTGGGAACCGGCCACGCGACGTCCGGTCGGCGATCCCCTCATCGGCCACACCGGCGAAGTGTTCGCGGCGGCGTTCTCCCCGGACGGATCGCTGCTGGCCACCTGCGGCGCCGACAAGACCGTGCGGTTGTGGGAACCGGCCACCGGTCGTCGGAGCGGACGCCTCCGCCACCCCGGCGGAGTCTTCGCGGTGGCCTTCTCCCCGGATGGGGCTCTGCTCGCGACCGGATGCGACGACGGCGGCCACGAGACGCTGCGATTGTGGGACCCGGCCACCGGTCGCCCGGTCGGTGATCCCCTCGACCACCGAGGGCGGGTCCTTGCGGTGGCGTTCTCCCCGGACGGGTCGGTGTTGGCCGCCTGCGGCACCGACGAGATCGTGCGCTTGTGGCGCCCGGCCGCGCGACGTCCGGTCGGCGATCCCCTCATCGGCCACACCGGCGAAGTGTTCGCGGCGGCGTTCTCCCCGGACGGATCGCTGCTGGCCACCGGCGGCGTCGACAAGACCGTGCGGTTGTGGGACCCGGTCACCGGTCGCCCGGTCGGCGGCCCCCTCGACGGCCACACCGATACGATCCGGGTGGTGGTGTTCTCGCCGGGCGGGTCGCTGTTGGTCACCGGCGGCGCCGACGAGACCGTGCGGTTGTGGGATCCGGCCACCGGTCGCCCGGTCGGTGCCCCCATCGGGCACACCGGCCGAGTCGTCGCGGTGGCGTTCTCGCCGGACGGGTCGCTGTTGGTCACCAGTCCCGGCCGCGAGGGAGCGGTGTACCGGTGGGCGGTGCCCCCGACGGACGACTCCGCACGGAGATCGGCACGGTTCCCCGCGTGGCTCGGGCCTCGGCCCGGTTCGCCGGCGCCGGATTCACCGGCGTTCGGGGCGAGAGCCTGACGGACACCGAGCGGCTCGTCGTTGCCCGAAAGTCGTGATGCGGGCGAACGGCCCGTGATCGAGGCGCGGTTCGCGGGCGTGGTCGGCGGCCACGACGGTCGTGTTCCGGGTCGAGCGCGCACACGACGTGCCCACCGCACCTCGCCGGGCGCTCTCTGCCCGGGACCGCTGTGGCCCGTTGCCCACTGTGGAGGCCCGTGAGAGCATCAAGGTTTTGAGCGAACGGCAGGTAACGCACGATGCACACACCAGAGTTGGCAGAAGCCCGTATCGAGGATGCGAGCAACATCCTGGTTGCGCCCTCGGGGTTGCGTGACAATGACTTGCTCAGGGAATTCTTCGGGTCCACGATCACGCCGGAGGATCTGGCCTCCGCTCCGCCCGATCTCGCGCAGAGGACTGTCTATCTGTGTGGCGATATATCCGCGATCAGCGGCCGTCAACTGCGGGCGGCTGCGCGGGTATTCGTCATCCGGGAGCTGTCGCACGGCTACCACGAGGACGTCGACGAACCATGGACGCTCGTCGACCTCGGCCGCGTTCCCATCCGGGTGCACGGCGTCGGCGTGTACTACCGCCGCTTTTTCGCACTCGACGCCGACCACTTCGGGCGGATCAGTGCCGAGCACGCGTTCCAGTCCCTGACGGAGTCCACCAAGCCCGGAACAGCCCATCGCAGTGGGATCTATCTGACGCCGGTCACCCGAAGCGGTGACGAACTGCATTTCCGTTTGCTCCGCTGCTCCACGAATCTCTCGGGGCCGACCGAGGGCTTTCGCTCGACCGACACGCACATCGTCGAGGCGCTGAATCGCGAGGCCGCCACCGTTTTCCGGAATCACGCACCGCTGAATCACGTTCTTGCCCAGATTTACCACAACACCCTTGCCACGGCCGAGCGCAAGCAGTCCAAGGCCAAGATCTCGGCGCATGCCGACAAGACCAAGGACATGCCGGTCAATGGCATCATGGCCTTCTGCACGTTCTATGACGGTCTCGACAAGCTGCAGCCCCTGGCCGAAGACCCGTTCGACTACGGCGTGAAGCGTGCCGGCGGGCTGACCAGACTGCGCTTTCACCTCAAGGAGCCGATCGACGAACGCGATGGGGTCGCGCTCCCCTCGCAGTTCACCCTGACGCTCTATCCCGGCTCCGTGTTCTTCATGCCGCTGTCCACCAACCGCCTGTACACGCACGAGATCCGGCCGTCGACGTTGGACGCCGAGCTGCTCCCCACCCGCCTGGGATACGTGGTGCGCTGTTCGAACGCCGAAGCTGTTCACAAGGACGGCCACACGTTCCTCAAAGTGGCCGAGGATCTGGTGAGGTTGGGGCCGCCCACACCGGCCGGCATGGACGAGTTGCGCAGGCTGTACGCCGAGGAGAACAGGACCTCGTCCTTCATCGACTATGGGAACGAGTTCGTTTTCAGCATGAACAGGGGGACTACATTGCCCCTCGGGTCTAGAGTCCCGGACGCGATCCTCTCCTGCACCTTGCCGACCGAGGAGAATCTCTTTGCGGAGCTGTCCGCGTCGGTTCGTTGGGAAGACGTCGGAAAGGGTCGGCGAGGCGCCGTGCTCACCAGGGTCGACGAGGCCGGTGGGGTGGCCCTCGTTCGTACCACCACTCGATACAGCACCCCGGCACAGCGTTTCCGGGCGGTGCACGAACGGCTGGCGCAACGGATCCGAGAGCGTGCGGCGCTTTCCGTCGATTTCAACAACGCTCTCATCGAGATCTATACGAACGCCTACACAACCATGGGCAGCCATTCCGACCAGGCCCTCGATCTGGCCGACGAGTCGTTTATCGCCGTCTTTTCCTGCTATCGACACCCCGACGCGAGCCTGCCGAGGAAGCTGGTCTTCGAGTCGAAGGGGTCCGATGGCGAGAAGTTCGAGATTCCTCTCGCCCACGACAGTGTCGTCGCGTTCTCTGTCGACTCGAATCGGCGGTTCAGGCACAAGATCGTTTTGGACACACCCGACCGGAAGGCGGACAATCAATGGTTGGGTGTGACGTTTCGAACGTCCAAGACCTTCGTTCGGTTTCGCGACGGATACGCATACCTTTCGCACGGAACACGCCTCGTGTCGGCCGATGATGAGCAGAGGCGTCGATTTTACCGACTGCGGCGCCGTGAGAACGAGGAGACGGACTTCACCTACCCCCTGCTGGCATACACCGTCAGCGAGAGCGATCTGATGCCGCCGGTCTGACGATGCCGCAGCGATCAAGGACTCCCGCGGCGACCTGTCCCCGGTCGGCTTCGGTGGAGTTCGGTTGTTGTCGTGGTGGCCTCGTCCAGTGCCGCCGGGATGGGTGTGACGCCGAGGCCGGGGCCTTGGGGGACTGTCAGGTGGCCGTCTTGCAGCGTGAAGGGCTCTGTGATGTCGGTGGCGAAGTAGCGGTTCGAGGCGGAGACGTCTCCCGGCAGGGTGAAGTTCGGTAGTGCGGCCAGTGCCGTGTTGCCGGCTCGGCCGAGGCCGGTTTCGAGCATTCCGCCGCACCACACCGGGATGCCGGCGGCGGCGCAGACGTCGTGGATTCGGCGGGCCTCGAGGTAGCCGCCGACGCGGCCTGGTTTGATGTTGACGATGTGGCAGGCGCCCAGCGCGATGGCGTCGGCGGCGGAGCGGGCCGAGACCACGGATTCGTCGAGGCAGATCGGGGTGCGCAGCGTACGGGCGAGGGCGGCGTGTCCGAGCAGGTCTTCTTCGTCGAGCGGTTGTTCGATCAGCAGGAGGTCGAAGGCGTCGAGTCGGGCGAGGTGTCGGGTGTCGGCACGGGTGTAGGCGGCGTTCGCGTCGACTTGCATGAGGGTGTCGTCGCCGAAGCGTTCGCGGACCGCGCGGACCGGCGCGATGTCCCAGCCGGGTTCGATTTTCAGTTTGACGCGTCGGTAGCCCTGCGCCAGATAGTCCGCCACGGCGTCGATCAGTTCCGGGACCGAGTCCATGATGCCGACCGACACCCCGCTGGGGACGCGGTCGGCGACGGCGCCCAGACCGGCCGCGAACGACAGGCCCCGGGAGCGCAGTTCGGCGTCCAGGACCGCCATTTCGAGGGCGGCCTTCGCCATGCGGTGGCCTTTGACCGCAGCGAGCAGGGGTGCCACCGTGTGGGCGGTCACGGACTCGGCCGACAGCAGTCGGGGCACCAGGTGGCGCAGGAGGACGTCCTGGGCGCCCTCGACGTATTCCGAGGAGTAGTCGGGTTCGGCTCCGGCGACGCACTCCCCCCATCCTTCGGCGTCCGGTGTGGTCACCTGCACCACGAGCGCCGAGCGTTCGTATTCGATGCCCAGGGACGTGCGGAAGGGGCTGACCAGCGGTAGGGCGATGTGTCGAAGGCGGACGCGCTCGATCCTCATCGTCCCTCGCCTCGGGTGAGTACGTAAGCGCATGCCGCGCGGTCGAAGTCGACCAGCCGGGCGCCGTCGGCCAACAGGTTGCCCAGGGTGTCCCGCAGGGCCAGGCGCCAGTCACGGGCCGCGGACGGTTGCCGGGCCCGGAGAAGGTCGATGTCGGGCGGTATGGCGACCAGGACCGTCCCCTCCCCCGCCTGCCGGGTCACCGGCCGGTCGCCGTCGATGTCGAGAAGGGTTCGGCGGGTCGGCCCGGCCGAAGCGGGAGTGGGCGTCGGTTCGTCGTCCTCGTCGCAGGCTGCCACGACTCTTTCGTCGCGCAGATCCCAGCGCAGCATCAGTCGATCCGACTCGTCGGCGGCGTTGAGTCCGTCCGAGAGGGGGCCGTAGTAGTCGGGCAGGTACGTGTCCGCCGTGCCGCCGAGTTTGTGGAGGTTGAAGTGGGCGTTGCGGGCGACGAGTGGGTCGAAGGTCCAGGTGATGCGGTCGACGCCGTGTTCCAGGGCGTGCGCCCGCTGGTCCAGTTTGAGCGCGTAGCCGACGTCGCGTCCGCGCGCGCCGACGTGGACGCCGGCGATGTGGCTGTGCATTCCGGGCCGGCCCGGTGGACCCCAGAGGCCGACGCATGCCCCGAGCAGCCGGGCGTCGCCGTCCGCCTCGTCGAACGCTCCCGCCACGTAACTGCCCGCGTCGGCCATCGCCTTGACGACGTCACCGGCGAGCGGCGGGCGGTCCGGCTCGGTCTGCCAGACCTCGCAGAGAAAGCGGGCGCAGGCGTGACCGCTCGCTGTCGAATCCAACATCCGGATGCGCACGCCGGATCTGGTGCCGGCGCTGTGTGCGCTCGCTCGTGCCGTGGTTGCCGCCACACCGATGTCCATGACCAGCCAGTATGCGCAACTCGCCGGCGTAGTAGGGGAATCGCGATCATCGTTAAGATCATCGTCGGTTGGATGCCAACTTCCGGTCACACCAATGATCCCCAACGCGACCTACGTTGGGGCCATGAACCTCGGTTGGCGGGGCCACCGGCATCCCGTCCTTCTCAGGCCCGACATCTCTTTAACGGACGCCGCCGTCCGGACGTTGGCGGAAGTCGCCCGACGGCTGGGACGGGAACTGGCGCTCGACGCGACCGCGATCGACCCGAAGACGGTCGCCGTTCACACGCACGACGCGGCCGACGACACGGCCGGGCCGACCGTGCGGGTACGGATCGACCCCGCCGGCTGGCTGTCGGTGGAACTGCGATGTCCTCCCGGCGATGTCTGGGAGCGGGCCGCTGCGGCGGTCTCCGAGATGCACGCCGAACTGCTGGGCGCGGTGCTGGCCGATCCCGACCCGGACCTCGACCTCGGTGGGGTCGCCGCGCTGTCCCCGGACACCGAGTCGGCGGTGCTGGGCCCGCTCGCGGGGACACGGGTGGACCACGGCCCCTACCGCAGTGTCCCGGAACGGATTCTGGCCGTCGGCCGGTCCCTCCCGGATGCCGTGGCGGTGTACGCCGCCGACGCGACGCTGACCTACCGGCAGTTCCTCGCGCACGCCGGCACGCTGGCCGCCCGGATCCGCGCCGCCGCACCGAGAACCGGCACATTGGTACCCATCCTCGTCGCGGACGGCCTCGCCCTGCCGGTGTCCTGGGCCGCCGCGATGATGGCCGGGATCGGCTATGTACCGATCGACCCCCGCTGGCCCGCCGTGCGCATCGCGCACATCCTCGATCTGCTCGACGCGCCCGTGGTGTTGTGCACCGATCCGGCCGTCGTCCCCGCCTCCCACCGCGACCGGGCGTTCGTCGTCGAACTCGGGACACAGCAACGCAGTTCATTTTCGGAGACGCAACACCGGAACCGGCGCCGCACGACGTCGTCTACGGCGTCTACACCTCCGGCACGACCGGAACGCCCCAGTGCGCGGTCAACCTGCACGGGGGCCTGGCGAACCGACTCGCCTTCATGGATCGCTGGTTCGGTCCCCCGCCGGACCGCGAGGTGGTGCTGCAGAACACCCGGCACACCTTCGATTCGGCTTTCTGGCAGCTGTTCTGGCCGCTGACCACCGGCGGGGCCACGGTGGTTCCCACCGCCGGTGAGCATCTCGACCTGCAGCACACCATCGACCTCATCGACACCCACGCCGTGACGGTCACCGACTTCGTACCGGCGGTACTGGGCGCGTTGTTGACCCTGTTGGAACGGCGGCCGGCGACGGTCGAGCGATTGCGCTCGCTGCGGCACCTGGTGGTCGGTGGCGAGCAGATCAATCCGCAGGACGTGCGGGCTCTGCGGGAGTTGCTGCCTGGATTGCGCGTCAGCAACGCGTACGGGCCCTCGGAGGCGTCCATCGGGATGATCTTTCACGAGGTGACCGCCGAGGACGGCGACGACATCCCGCTGGGGCGGCCGATCGACAACTGCGTCGCCGTCGTCGTCGACGTCGACGGGCGGCCCCTGCCGCCCGGAGCGACCGGGGAGATCGTCATCGGCGGCGCCTGTGTGGGCGCCGGGTACCACGGCGACCCGCATCGCACCGCGCGACGCTTCTTCGATTCCCCGCCGTTCGGCCGGATGTATCGCACCGGCGACCTCGGGCACCTCGACGCCGAGGGTCGCTTCCACTTCGGCGGGCGCGTCGATCATCAGATCAAGGTCGGTGGGGTACGCCTCGAGCCGGGCGAGATCGAGAACGTGGGCCTGGCCTGCAAGGGAGTTCGGCAGGCCGTCGCACTGGTCGTCGGATCCACCGAGAGCCGCGCGCGTGAACTGTTGCTCGTCATCACCGGAACGGCCGGCGAGGAGCAGGTGCTTGCCCACCTGCGGGCCCGGCTCCCTCGCGCCGGCATCCCGCAACGCGTGGTGATCGTGCCCGACATGCCGCTGACCGAGGCGGGAAAGATCGATCGGCGCCGGTTGGCCGCCCGGGTGGAGCGGCCCGACTCGCCGCCCTCCGCCGGAGGCGCCGATCCGGTACTGGCCATCTTCCGAAGCGCCCTGCGGCGCCCGGACTTCGCGGCCGACGACGACTTCTTCGCCGCGGGCGGAAACTCGTTGCAGGCGGTTGCGGTCGTGGTCGAGTTGAGCGACCGGTTCGGCACGGACATCGGCGTCCGGGACGTCGTCGAGCATCCGACGGCGAGTGGCCTGGGCCGGCTGATCGCACGGCGCGGGCACGATCGCATACCGTCCTCGGCCGACCTGGTCGCCGCCGACCTCGCCGGCCTCGTGGCGATCCCGGCGCTTGGTCCCGCGCGGCGAAGCCGGGCCGCGCGCACGGTGTTGCTCACCGGCGCGACGGGGTTCGTCGGTACGCGCCTGCTGCACGAACTCCTCGAACAGACCGACCTGTCGGTGCTCTGCCTGACCCGCGGGGACAACGACTCCCACGCGCGGCAACGTCTCCTGGACGCCCTGTCCGCGCAGGGCCTGAACCACGCCGGGTATGCCGGACGAATCACCGCGGTCGCCGCAGACCTGGCCCTCCCCGGCCTCGGACTGACGGACACCCGCCAGCACCGGCTCGCCGAGGAGTGCGACCTGATCGTGCACGGCGGCGCCCTGGTCAACCTCCTGTACGACTACCGCATGCACCGTGAGCCCAACGTGCTGGGCACGGCGGAGATCATTCGCCTCGCCCGTGCGGCCGGCGGCATCCCCCTGCACTACATCTCCACGCTCGGCGTCCTGTACGACCACGCGGTGGCCGTCGGCCAACCGGTGCCCGCAGACGTGGACATCACCGCCGTGACCCCGCCGTTGAGCGGATACAGCCTGTCGAAGTGGGTGGCCGAGCGGCTCGTCCTGGCCGCCGACGACCTGCCGGTGACGGTGCTGCGCCTGGGCGAGGTCATGCCGGCCGCCGATGCCGCCGCCGTACCCAACCCGACCGCGCTGACCCATCTGCTGCTCACCGCCTTCGAGCGGCTGGGCACGGTGCCCCGGGCGACGATCCGGTCGGACTACAGCCCGCTCGACACGATCGCGCGGGCCATCGTCGACGCGATCCGGGACCCGGCGCCGCGCGGGCGTGCCGCGCACCTCTTCAGCCCCGGCAGCGTGCACTTCGACGACCTGGCCGGCGCGCGTGCACAGCGGGTGCCCTGTTCGCTCTTCCTGTCCCGGCTGCGCACCGCCGCGGCGGCCGGGGACGCCGAACTGGGCGCACTGCTCGCCGTCTTCGAGCACCGCGCCGCCGGCTGCGGCGACGACGAGGCGGGCATCCGCGCGGTGCTCGAAAACCTTCTCCAGGACAACCCCGCACTGTTCACCACATCGCACACCCGCCCGAAGGAGCCTGTCGGTGCATGACAAGGAGCGACCGATGGTCGTCGACGAGCAACAGACGCCGATGCGCCGGCGCGCCATGGGACGGCTGGGCTGGCGGGTCGGCGAGGTCGGCTACGGCATGTGGGGAATCGGCGGCGGCCCGGGCGGATTCACCGGCTGGGACTACGACATCGCCCCGGACGCCCTCGACCTCGCCGTGGACATGGGATGCACGTTCTTCGACACGGCCTGGGCCTACGGACGGGGCAAGTCCGAGAACCTGCTCGGCGAACTGCGCGAGCGCCGCCCCGACGCCGGGATCCGGCTGGCCACCAAGGTTCCCCCGCTCAACCGCGAATGGCCTCCGCGCCCGCAGGACACTCTCGAGGACGTCTTCCCCCTCGACCACATCCTCGACTACACGCGGCGCAGCCTGGACAACCTCGGCGTCGACAGGATCGACCTTCTCCAACTCCACGTCTGGGAGGACCGCTGGGCCGCGGATCCCGCCTGGCAAAAGGCCGTCACCCTGCTCAAGGAGCAGGATCTGATCGACGGATTCGGCATCAGCGTCAACCGCTGGGAGCCGACGAACTGCTTCGCCGCGCTCGACACCGGGCTGGTCGACGCGATCCAGGTCATCTACAACATCTTCGACCAGGCCCCCGAGGACGAACTGTTCCCGCGTGCCATCGAGGAGGACATCTCGATCATCGCCAGGGTGCCCTTCGACGAGGGTTCGCTGACCGGGAACCTGAGCGCCGACACCGTATTCCCGCCCGAGGACTGGCGAGCCGTCTACTTCGGGCCGGAGAACCTGCCGCCCACCATCGAACGTGTGGACGCGCTGCGCGGCCTCGTCCCCGCCGGCCACACCCTGCCGGAACTGGCGCTGCGTTTCGCACTGCACCACCCCGCCGTCTCCGTCGTCATCCCCGGCATGCGCCGCCCCGAGCACGTGCGCTCGAACCTGCGCGTGTCCGGATCGACGCCACTGCCGGCGGAACTGCTCGAAGCCCTGCGCGCCCACCGCTGGGACCGGCAGCCGACGCACTGGTCGATGTGAGCACCGAGGAGATCCGGGTGACCCGAACCCACGACACGTCGCCCGCCGCCGTCGACGGCGACGTCTGGTCGTCCCTGGCCACGCAGGCCGCCCGGGCGCCGCACGCGCCGGCACTGGCCGACGCGCACGGCGAACTGGACTACGCGACCTTGTTCGCCCTGGTCGCCGACCTGGCGGACCGGCTGGCGGACGCGGGCGTACGACCGGGCGACCTCGTCGGGATCCGGCTGCCGCGCGGCCGGGACGCCATCGTGGCGATCCTGGCGGTGCTGCGCGCCGGGGCCGGGTACGTACCCCTCGACCCGGTGTATCCGGCGGCCCGCCTGGACCTGATGATCGAGGAGACCCGGCCGCGCGCGCTGATCACGGCCGACGGTGTGCTGCCGCTGGCCGAGAGCGTGCGCCGACGGGATCCCGCGTACGTCATCTTCACCTCCGGTTCGACCGGTCGGCCGAAGGGCGTCCTGGTCGGGCGCAGGCAACTCCGCGATTTCACGGCGGTGTTCGCGGACCGCTTCGGCTTCGCGGCGGGCGATCGGATCCTGCAGTTCGCCTCGTTGAGCTTCGACACCAGCGTCGAGGAGATCTTCTGCCCGCTGCTGCGGGGCGCCACCCTCGTCCTGCGCGACGACGACATGATCAGCAGGCCGGACCTGTTCTTCGATCGCTGTGACGCGCTCGGGGTCACCGTCCTGGACCTGCCGACCGCGTACTGGCACCAACTGGTCGCGGCCCTGGACCGGGGCGAGACCGAACTCCCGGCCGCCGTACGGTGCGTGATCATCGGCGGCGAGACCGCGCGGCCCGACGCGGTACGCCGCTGGCAGGTGGCGGTGGGCGGCGCCGCGCGGCTGTTCAACACGTACGGCCCCACCGAGACCACCGTCGGCGCCACGGCGGCGGATGTGACCGAGTGGTCGGGGGACGTGGTCCCGATCGGCCTTCCGCACCCGGGCGTGACCTGCCGGATCGGCGCCGACGACGAGCTGCTGATCGGCGGCATCGGCGTGGTCGACGGCTATCTGAACCGTCCCGAGCTGACCGCCGAGCGGTTCGTGACGACGCCGGGGCGGGGCCGCGAGTATCGCACCGGCGACCGCGTACGCCGTTCCGCCGACGGGCAGTTGGAGTTCCTGGGGCGGCTCGACGACCAGGTGAAGATCCGGGGCCACCGGGTCGAACCGGCGGAGGTCGAGGCGACGCTGCGCACGCTCGACGGCATCACCGACGCCGTGGTCCTGGTCGACGAGCACACCGGCCGCGCCAAGCTGATCGGGCACGTCGTCACCGAGGCCACGACCGACCTGGCGAGGGTTCGGGCCGCGCTCGCCGCACTGGTGCCCGCACACCTCGTGCCCGCCGCGCTGGTCGGACACCGGCGGTTTCCGCTGAACCCGCAGGGGAAGATCGACAAGGCGGCGCTCGCGGCGACGGTGCCGTCGCCGCGGCAGGACGCTCCGGACGTCGCCGGCTCGGCGGCGGAGCGCGGCGCGGGCGCGCTGATGGAGGAGATTCTCGGCGTCCCCGTGACGGGCGCGGCCGACGATTTCCTTACCCTCGGCGGCGATTCCCTGGACGCCGTACGGCTCATCGCCGCCCTGCGGTTGCGGCACGGCGCGGAGCTGACGCTCACCCGCTGGTACGCGGATCCGACCGTCGCCGCGCTGGCGGGGCTGATCGGCGGTGGGAAGGGCGCGGTGGCCCGGCCCCCCGTCGCCACACTGGCCGAGGGGGTTCCGCACCGGCTGAGTCCGATGCAGCGCGACTATTGGATCGCCGAGCAGCTGTGTGCCGATCTGCCCGTGTACACGCTGGGAATCCGCTACCGCTGGACAGAGCCGGTGGATGTCGCGGCATTGACCACGGCCCTCGCGGAACTCTCGCGCAGGCACCCGCTGTTGCGGGCGCGCTTTCCCGATGACGGCGTCGAGCCGAGCATGGTCGTCGAACCCGCGGCGCGGATCCCGCTGACGCTGGGCGAGCCGGATCGCGCGGGCATCGACGTTCGGCACGGCCCGATCGCACACGCCTTCCTGAACGGCGACGCGCTGGTGCTGATCGTGCATCACCTCGCTTTCGACGGTTGGTCGGCGGGTGTGCTGGGGCGGGAACTCGCCGCCCTGTACCGGGCCGTGCGCGACGGTGCGGATCCGATCACCGGCGCCGGGCTGCCCCCGGCCGTCCCCGTGCCCGATCTCGCCGCCCGCAGCGCCGACGCGAAGGCCGACGCGGCGCTGGTCTCGTACTGGCGGGAGCGGTTCGACGGCGCCGATCTCGATGCGGAACTGCCCACCGACCGGCCTCGCCCGGCCGCGCCCTCGTACGCCGCCGGCCGCATCAGCCGTCCCCTCGGCCCCGATCTCCTGGACCGGCTGCGTTCCTATGCCGGCGAACAGCGGGCGAGCCTGTTCATGGTGCTCCTGGCCGGGCTCCAGGTCGTCCTGCGGCGGTACACCGGGCGGACGGACGTCACGGTGCTCGCACCGGTCGCCGGGCGGTCGAGCGCCGAGTCGGCCTCGTTGATCGGGCCCGCGTTGAACGTGCTGCCACTGCGCGGCGATGTGTCCGGCGATCCGTCGTTCGCACAGCTCGTCGCGCGGGTGCGGGACGCGGTGTTGAGCGACCTCGACCACGGGCGGCTCGCGCTGCCGGATCTGGTGGACGCGCTGGCGCGGCCCGGCGGGGCCAAACGGCTGAGCCCGGTGATGCTGACCGTGCACAACACCCCGACGGCGGACGACCGACTCCTGTGCTACGCCGGTGAGTCGGCGCCGGCCGCGACCATGGTCGACCTCGCGATCGGGCTCGACTTCCCCGCCGACGGCGCGGTGTTGAACGCGGACTATGCCGCCGAACTCTTCGACGGGGCACGCGTCGAGGCGTTCGTCGACCACCTTCTGACGCTGCTCGACGCGGCGATCGGCGGGGCGAGCACGCCGGTCACCCGGCTGCCGATGCTCACCGACCGCGAGCATCGCCGCATCGTGGAGGACTGGAACGACGTCGTCGCCCCGATACCGGATGCCGTCGCCGTACACCAGCTGTTCGAACGCCACGCCGCGGCCACGCCCGACGCGCCCGCGCTGACCGTCGGCGACGTCACCCTGGGATACGGGGAGTTGAACCGCCGGGCCAACCGGCTCGCCCGCAGACTGCGCCGGGAGGGGGTTCGGCCGGGCCACCGGGTGGCGATCGACCTGGATCGCGGCGTCGAGCTCTTCACCGCGATGTGGGCGGTGCTCAAGTCGGGCGGCGCCTATGTGCCGCTGGATCCGGCCTACCCGAGCGACCGGCTGGAATACATGCTGGCGGACAGCGGCGCGACGGTGGTGATCAACCGGGACTACCTCGCCGAAGGACCGCTCGAAGGGCCGCTCGAAGGACTTTCCGAGGACGACCGCGATCCGCCCCTGTGCAACTCGGCCGACGATCCCGCGTATGTCATCTACACCTCGGGATCCACCGGCAGGCCCAAGGGAGTCGTGGTCACGCACGGCAACCTCGTGCACGCGGCCGGCATGTGGCGGCAGGCGTACCGGCTGCGGCCGGAGTGGACCTACCTTCAGGCGGCCAGCTTCTCCTTCGACATGTTCGTGGGCGAAACGCTCCGGGCGCAGCTCAGCGGCGGCCGGCTGGTGGTCGCCCCGCGCGAGACGCTGCTGGACCCGGCCGATCTCCACGCGCTGATGAAGACCGAGCACGTAGCCTGCACCGAACTGGTGCCCGCGGTGCTGCGCGCCCTCCTCGACCACACCGAGCGCAGCGGGGCGGACCTGTCGTTCGTCCGGCTGCTGATCGGCGGCGGCGAGAAGTGGCACGTCAAGGAGTACGCGCTGGCGAAACGCCTCGTCGGTCCGGGCAACCGTGTCGTCAACTCGTACGGTGTCACCGAGGCCACCGTCGACAACGTGCTGTTCGAGGGTTCGGTCGAACACCTCGCCGACGACGCGCCGTTGCCGATCGGGCGGCCCTTCCCGAACAACCGGGTCTACGTCCTCGACGCGCACCGCCGGCCGGTCCCCGCGGGCGTGGTCGGCGAACTGTACCTGGGCGGGCTCGGCGTCGTACCCGGCTATCACGACCGGCCCGAGCTGACCGCCGAGCGGTTCGTGTGCGATCCGTTCGTTACCGCGCCCGGCGCCCGGATGTACCGCACCGGCGACTCGGCGCGTTTCCACCGCGACGGCACGGTCGACTTCCTCGGCAGGCTCGACGACCAGGTCAAGATCAACGGGTACCGGATCGAACTCGGCGAGATCGAGGCCCGACTCGGTGCGCCGGCGCAGGTGGCGGCATGCGCGGTGGCCGTACACGGGCCGCCCGGCGGCACCAGCCGGCTCGTCGGCTACGTGGTGACCCGTGATGGGGCGGAGGCCGACGAGGCCGCCTTCCGCGAGATGCTCGCCGCGCGTCTGCCGGCGCACATGGTCCCCACCCGTATCGTCACACTGCCCGCGCTGCCGTCGACGCCGAACGGAAAACTGGACCGGCGCGCACTGCCCGCACCGGCCGGGACGGGTCCCGAATCCGCCGGGACGCCGGCTCGGACCGATACCGAGAAGCGGATCGCGGCGATCTGGGCGGAGGTTCTCGGGGTTCCCGAACCCGGCATCGACGACGGCTTCTTCGACCTCGGCGGCGACTCGTTCTCGGCGCTCAGGGTCGTTCGGCGCGTCGAACCGGCGCCCAGCCTGGTCGAGTTCTACCGGTACGCGACCATCCGTCGACTGGCCGCGCATCTCGACGCGCGGTCGGCGGACGGGCCCGCCGAACAGTGGTTGCTGCAGCGGCTCACCGCGACGGACGCCGACCCGGCGACCGGCGGGCACACCGTCGTGGCGGTGCCCTACTCCGGGGGCAGCGCCGTCGCCTATCAGCCGCTCGCCGACGCGCTCCCGGCGAACTGGGCGTTGCGGGCGGTGGAGTTGCCGGGCCACGACCGATCCAGGCCGGACGAGGAATTGGAGCCGATCGCCGTCGTCTCGGACCGCATCGTCGACGAGATGCGCATGATCGAGGGCCCGGTCCTCCTGTACGGGCACTGCCTCGGCGTCGCACTCACGGTGGAGGTGGCCCGGCGCGCCGAGGCGGCGGGGGTATCGCTGGCCGGGGTCGCGCTCGGGGCGGGATTCCCGACCGCCCGGCTGCCCGGACGGTTCTTCGACTGGATCTACCGGCATGTGCCGGTGGACCGTTTCACCTCCGACCGTGAGTATCTGGCCTACCTCCGCGCGCGCGGCGGCTTCACCGATCTGGACGACGAGGAGCAGGAGGCCTTCGTACTGCGCAACGTCCGGCACGACGCGCGCGACGCCGAGGAGTACTTCACGGCGGCGTACCGGCGGCCGTACCGTCCGCTGCGGGCGCCGGTGCTGACGGTCGTCGGCGCCCGGGACCGGGTCACCGAGCATTATCAGGAACGCCACCAGGAGTGGCGGCACTTCACCGAGGGCGACCTGGGCCTTGCCGTGTTGCCGCGGGCGGGGCACTTCTTCCTCAAGAGCCATGCGGGGCCGCTGGCGGAGGCTTTGGTGGGGGTCGTCTCCGGCGCGTCGCGGGCGACGGTTTCGCCGAACGCCGCGTCGACCGTGCGGGCGCCGGCTTCGCCGATCGTGCGCTTCCCCGCCGGGGCCCGGGGCCCGGCGGCGGGGACGGCGCCCGATCTGCGCAAGTTCGCGCTGGTCGCGTTGGGCCAGCTCCTGTCGATGATGGGCAGCGGGCTGAGCACACTGGTACTGAGCATCTGGGTGCTGGACCGGACCGGCTCGCTCACCTCCTTCGCGGTGGTGAGCGCGATCGGACTGCTCCCCGGCATCCTCGTGGGGCCGGTCGCCGGGGCCGTCGCCGACCGGTGGGACCGCCGCAGGGTGATGTTGGCGAGCGACACCGCGGCCGGGCTCTCGATGGCGGCCCTGGTCGTCCTCATGCACAGTGACGGCCTGCACCTGTGGCACGTCTACCTGGTCGTGTCGGTGACGTCGGTGGCCGGAGCGTTCCAGCGGCCGGCCTACCTCGCGGCGGTCGCGCAGCTCGTACCCAAGCGCTATCTCGGCCACGCCGCCGGGATCGGGCAACTCGGGGTCGGCGTGGGGCTGGTGTTCTCCCCCATGCTCGGTGCCGCGCTGATCGACCCGATCGGCATCGACGGCGTGCTCCTCGTCGACACGGGCACCTTCGCGATCGGGGCACTCACGCTGCTTCTCGTGCGCTTCCCGAACCTGATGTTCCGGGTACGCGAGGAGACCTTCGGCGCGGAGATCCGCAACGGCTGGCGCTACATCACCCGCCGGCCCGGCCTGCGCGCGGCGCTTCGGTTCTTCGTCGTCGACCACGTCTTCTACACCCTGGGCTTCGCCGTCATCACGCCGATGTTGCTGGCGGAGCAGTCGGATTCGGTGTTGGGTCTGGCGCTGGGTGCCGGCGGCGTCGGCGGGATCGTCGGCAGTGTCCTGATGGGTCTGTGGGGCGGTACCGCCCGGCGCAGTCACGGGATGCTCATCGCGATGGGCATCGGCAGTTTCGCGATGATCCTGGTCGGGATCTCCACCGTTCCGGCGCTGATCGTGGCCGGGATGTTCCTCGTGGGGTTCGGTGAATCCCTGGCCGAGGGTCATTGGATCGCGATCGTGCAGAGCAAGGTCGGGTTCGAACTGCAGGGCCGGGTGCTGTCCCTGTTCATCACCCTGATGATGTTGACGATGCCACTGGGTTACCTCGTGGTCGGGCCCCTGGCCGAGCGCTTCGTCCAGCCGCTCCTGGAATCCGAGGGTCCGGGACGGGGCCTGGCCCTGCTGATCGTCCTGAGCGGAGTGCTGCAACTGGCCTGGTCCGTCCGGGGCTGGTTCGACGACCGGCTGCGACTGATCGAGGACGAACTGCCCGACGCGATACCGCCCGCCGAGATCGGCACGCGCGACGACCTGCAGCGCGAAGCCGACGAACTGCTCTCCGCCCGCACCCGGTGAAGGGAACACCTCCTTGTTGCCTCCGATCTCCGTCGCGCCGCCCACCGATCCGTACCTGACCCCCCTGATCGTCGCGGACGGCCTCCTGCCGGGTGTTCGTGTCTTCGTCAAGGACGAGTCCCGTTACGCCTCCGGCAGTCACAAGGAGCCCGCCGCGCGCGCGGTCGTGGCGCGCGCCGTCGCCGAAGGGCACGACCGGGTCGTCGTGGGCTCGTGCGGCAGCTACGGGCGGGCGATGGCAACGGCGTGCGCGGCGGCGGGCCTGCGGTCCACCGTGGTGCTGCCCGCGGAATGGGGCGACGGCGGGGCCGCCGTCGCGACCGCCGGGGCCGACGTCCGTTTCGTCCACGGCGGTTATGAGGACGCCGTGGACGAATCCCACCGCCTGGCCGTCGAGTTGGGGGCGCTGGACGGCAACGTCGACGGGCCCTGCACGGACGCGATCCTGGCGGGACACGGACATGTGGTCCGCGTGCTGCACCGTGAACTGGGCGGCGCCGCGGCCGCTGTCTGGATCCCGGTCGGCAACGGTACGACGATCGTCGCCGCCCACCGCCAAGCCCGCCTCCTGGCCTGGCCGGTGGCCCTGCACGCCGTCGGCTCCCCCGGCAACAACCCGATCGTGACGAGCTGGCCGGGCGCGTATCGCACGCTGTCGAGCCACGAGGTGGTCACGACGGAGCACAACGAGCCACTGGTCAACCGGCACGCCCTACACGGCCCCGAGGCCCTGGCCGCGATATCCGCCTCGGGCGGCGCGGTCCATGCCGCCGACGACGCCGCACTGCTCGCCGCCCAGGCGGTGCTGGCCCGCCACGGAGTACATCCCACCGCGGCGGGCTCGGCCGGGCTCGCCGGCCTGCTGGCGCACGCGGCAACCACCGAGGTCGGAGGGGACCAGATCGTCCTGGTGACCGGCCGCTGAGTTCGTGCGGAGCACGGGAGGGGGACCGGTGGCTCGGGTGATCGGAACTCGGCATCGGAGCATGGGGTTTCCCACTCCGGGCAGATGTGCCTCCGACTACAGCACGGGGATCGGTGGCGGAGGTGGGACGTGAACGAGTACGCCCGAGGGGTGCCGGATTCGCCTGCGGAGTGGGGGCTGCTGGCCACGATCCTGGCCGTTTTCGGTGGCGCCTTCCTGGTCCGGGCCCTGTGGCGCAAGGCGAAGGGGCAGCCGGTCAGCACTCGGAGGGGCGAGGACCCCCACGGCCCCACCGAGGGGGCCAGCAAGAGCGCGTGGAAGTGGTGGATCGGCACCGGAGTCGCCGCCTATGTGGTGACGGTGATCGTCCGCATCGCGATGGGCGAGAGCGGCACGGACGTCTGGCTGTTCCCGGCGCTCGTCTTCCCGCTCTGCGGCGTGCTCCTGCCGGCCCGCATCGGTGTCCTGGCGTGGAGTTCCCGCAAGGGCAGGGAATTCCGCGAACGCCGTCGCCACGCCGTGCGTGAGTAGGCCCGTTCTCGAAGCCCGCGCCCGGCACGGCAACCCGTCTCGGCCCGACCGGGATGGAGGCCTGTACTCGCCGTTAACGGCGCCGGCCCCGCCACGGCTGCCGGGGCAGAAGGTGTCCGCATGGGAGCCGGACGTCTCGTGCCGCGAATGTGTGGCGGGGCCGGGCCCAGGCATATCCGACAGCGGATCACGCCTGACCGAAACCATGCTCCGTTACGACACGTTGTGAAACGGAGCCGAACTTTTCACAGGCCCTGGGCTCAGAAGCTACCGGCGGGCACGGTCCAGACCATGTTGCCCGTGCGTGCGCAGGGTTCGAGGTCGAGTCGGATGCCGTTGGTCGCGTTGCCGTTGGGAACGTTGATGCAAAGGCTCGAGGCCGGGTTGTACAGACGGTCGAAGTTCAGGCGACGCCACTCCTGATTGGCACCGCCGGTGCAGTCCCGGATGGTGAGTTCGGTCCTCACGCCCAGATTGCCGCCGTCGAGACACTTGGCCTTGGCGACGATGGTGCCGTTGGCGATGGTCCACTGTTGTGCCGCGGAGCCGGGGCTGCAGGCGTCGAGCCGTACGGGGGTGCCGTTGGCGTCGCCGGCACCGGCGACGTCCATGCACTTCCCGCTGACCCAGTGCACGATCGGACCGGTTGCGGCGAGCGGGGTGGCCCCGCTGTTCGGGTTCGATCCGACCGCCGAGGCCGTCGCGCCGGAGAGCACCAGGGCCGCGCAGGAGGTCGCGCAAACCGCTGCCGTGGTGACGAACTTGCTGGCTTTGCTCATTTCCGCCTCTTGGTGGTGGTTCGGTTCTCGGTACGGGCCGTCGCGGCGACCGAGGGCACACCGTGGGCGTTGTCCGGGTTACACGATGTGGTCCTGCCCGTCCGGCGCGAACCGGGCCCGACCGAGCCGCATTTCCCTCACCCACCGGCAGATGCCGGTCATACGGAGCTTGCCTCCCTCGGGTTCGTTGACGGCCTCTGGCACCGTAAGCGGATCCGGATCACCGTCACCAGAAGAGTTTCAGGACAATACCCACGCCACGGGAACCTCCCATATCACAGGAACTTCGACGCGATGCCTGCCTTCGACCCGGAATGGACCCCGATGGGCAACAGTTCGACCGGACGCGGTGGTTCGTGATGTCGCGGGCCGCGTGATCGAGATGCGGCTCACATCGACGGCGCGGCCAAACCTCGTGACGCGGATCGATCATCACGGGATGATGCCTCGGACACCCCGCCGAACCCGTGCGGCCGACGCGGATCGGCGCCGGGACACCATGCGGACGGTCCGGACTCGTCGACAGGAGACCTTGATTCGTGCTGTGCCCGTTCTGTGCTGGACGACCCGTCGTTCCCGGACCTTGTGGGGCGTGCGGTGGGCAGGCGTTCTCGGGCTTTTCCCCGGGTCCACCACATCCGTTCGCCGCCGCGTACGCCTGTCATCCGCCGCGGCCTCGCTCGTTGCGCGGGCTCGCCGTCACGCTCTACGTCATGTTGGGAATCTCGGCGCTGGTATCGGCGTTCGCGGTCGTCACCCTGATCTACCGGGCGGGATTGTGGGACGACATCGCGCACGGACGCCGCCCTATTCGGGAACCGAACGAGTTCAACGACACCCTCGCCCTGTTCTGGCGGCCTTACGGGTTCGCGCAACTCGCCCTGATGGGGGTGTTCCTGGTCTGGTTCTATCGCGCGCGGCGCAACATCGACACGTATCCGGGGCAGGAGCGGCGAACACTGTCCTCCGGCTGGGCGATCGGCGGCTGGTTCTGTCCGGTGGTCAACCTGTGGTTTCCGCCGCGGATCACACTGGACGTGTGGCGGGCCAGTGACCCTCGCGCCCACCACGGCGGCAGGATTCCGCGGGCCGGCCTCGTCCTGGTGTGGGGTTGGTGGATCACGTTCGTCGCCACGACGACGATTGCGCTGGGCGTCCGCTACTTCGGCCCCGATGACGACCCCGAGATCTCCTCCCTCCTGGTCGACGCCGTCGCCGACGCCGAGGGCGCCCGGACGGTGAGCCTGGTCAGGGCCGGCATCTTCGTCGTGCAAATCGTCGCCGCCGGTCTCGTGATCGCCGTGATCGCGCATATCACGACGCTGCAGAACAAACGCGAAGCGACATGGGCGACATGGGCCGGACCCGCGTTCGGCGCACCGGCCCCGCCGACCTTCGCCCCGTACGCCGTCGAACCCGCGGCGGCGGCAGGCACCGGCCTCCCCGGCGCCCCACACTCACCGCCTACGCCGTCGCCCCCGCCCAGGCTTGGGTGACCCCGGCATCGAGGGCGATCCGGAGCCGGGCGTGGTGCTCGACTCCGCAGTTCGTACCGCGACGCGTCGTCTGCGGTGTCACCGTCAGGTGTGTGACGCGGGTGGCGGGGGCCGGCGCCGTGCTCACCAGCACGGTGGCCTCCACCGGCTCCGCCGTCAGGCTAGCGTCGAGGATCCTCCCGACCCGGGCGGAGCCGTCCCGAGCGGGTGACAGGGTCACCCGGGGCTCCTGGCAGGATCCGGCCCGGCACAACCGTATGGAGATGTCGGTGACCCGATCGGCCACTTCGGGGGCGATGTCGATGGTCACGGGCACGCGCCAATCGGCGGTGCACGCGGTTTCGGTGGCGGAAGCCGTGCAGCCCCCGAGGGCGATCGCCATGCCGGAGGCGGCCACGGCTCGTAACAGTGTGGAGTGCACCGTTCGTACCTCTCATGCGATCTGGGCTGCGCCGCGCGATCGGCGGCCCGTTGATCCTGGCAGCGCGCGTTCGAGGTTGTCGTGCCGGGGCGGATCGTCGGGGACGGTGCCGGGATGCCTGGGAAAAAGTTGCGTGGGAGTGGGAACCCCGCGGGCCGTCGGGCGTCTGGATGGCTGTCGCCGGATGGTGGCGGCCCCGGCCTCCGTGTGTTCATGGCACGGGATCCGGGTGGTTGACGGTCCTTGAGGAGAATGCTGCCGGCCGCGCCGGTGCGTCGGCCGCGTGTTCCGTGGCGCCTGGCGGTACCGGCGGTGGTGATCGCGGTGGCCGCGGCGGGTTGGGTGGTGATCGGGTCGACGTCGACGCCCGACGGCCCGCGCCCGGTGACCGTACCGCCGGCCGTGCCCGCGCCGCCCACCGGCGCGCCCGTCGAGAATGCGCCGAGCACCGGCGCGCCGAGCCCGTTCGCGCCCACCACCGCGCCGCCGAGGAGAGCGGCCGCGTCGGACTCCGCGACACCCCCGGAGACGGTCCCCGGGATCGACCGCCGGATCACTCCTCCGGAGAACCGATCCCCACGCACCGCACCGCCCTCCGCCCCGACGGGTGGTCGGCGTACCGGTTGAACCGCGCGCTCGGGTGCACGTGAGGAGGCCGCCGGCGCCCGGACGGCGGCCTCGTCCATCCCGCGCGATGTCAGCGCACGACCAGTGCCAACAGTGCTTCGCGCAGGTCGTCGCGGCGACCGGCGAACAACTCCTCGAGGCTGATGTCGAAGACCATCGCGACGAGCAGGTGGGCCATCGCGTCCGGCGGAACCCAACCCACCGCGGCGAGTTCGGGCCGGAGCAGTTCCCGGGTGCGGGCGTTGCGGGCCCGCGTCTCCTCGAACAGGTCGGGGTCGGTGCGGGCCTGGACCAGCAGTGCGCGGGTGCCGGTAGTGGCCAGTCCGGCGTCCAGGTAGCCGTGCACGCCGGCGATCACCCGTTCGGGGCCCGGTTCGAGGCCGGCCACGGCGGCGAGCACCCGCTCCTCCATGTCGTCGTGATATCTGCGGTGCAGGGCCACGAGATAGCCGCGACGGTCCGCGAAGTGCTGGTAGAAGCTGCCCTTGGCCATGCCCGCCGCGGCCACCACGGCGTTCACCGACATCCTGGACAGCCCGCAGGTGTCGGCGACTTCGAGCCCCGCGCGCAACAGCGCCTCGCGTCCCGGTCCGGCCGGCCGCGCCATCGCCCACCTCGACTTCCCGACGGCCGAACCGCTTGGTCGTCTTGACAGTTGTACCCGTCGCGCCCACCTTATGACCGACCGGCCGGTCATGAAGGCAACAGACGTTGTTTTCCCACCCGTTCGAGAGGACGTGGAGTACTTCATGTACCTGCGACGCACGTTACGCGACAGGCTCACCACACTGGTGGGCATACTCGGACTCACCGCGGCGGCGTTGTTCGCGGCCCCGACCGCGGCCCGCGCCGACGACACCGCTCCGGTCGAACTGCCGCGCCTGGTCACGGGCGACCCGATCAATCACCCGGGCATGTTGCAGGCCGAGGTGAACTGGTGGAACCTGGCGCGGATCGCCGAGTACGGTCTCAACGGCGACGGCGCCGACGCGTTCCCCCCGCCGGGCGGCTGGGACGACCTCAGCCGGCCGTGGGCCGGACAGGGCACGGTGTCGCGGACCGCCGGCAAGTTGCTGATGGTGTACCGCAATTCCTTCGACCCGAGCCAGTTGGTGCCCTCCGCGTGCTCGGCGAACGTGATCACCGCCGCGAACAGGAGCACCATCGTCACCGCCGGCCACTGCTTCAAGGTGACGGCCAACCTGCGGGGCGCGCTCGGCGACGACGTCGTGGTCAACGCGGTGTTCATCCCCGGCTTCAACGGCGCGAACGTGCCCCGCTTCACCGGCACCGACGACTCGACCGCGCCCCCGCCCGGCACCGACGTCGCCCCGTACGGCGTCTGGGGTGTCACGCGCGCCTGGATCACCCCCACGTGGGATGGTGACAGCACCTTCCGGTCCGGCGGCGACGTCGCCATGGCCACCGTCGAACGCCCCGGCGACCCCACCCCGATCCAGCAGATCACCGGCGGCCAGAACATCGCGTTCGGGGTGGCCGCAAACCCGCTGACGCTGCATCAGTTCGGCTACCCGACCGACAACAATCGCAACTGGTACTGGTCGAGGAACAGCGACGGCAGCACCGCCGCCGACTTCGGCGTCGCCCCCTCACTGCGACGCGGATTCGACGGCCGGACCCTGATGTACGCGCGCGGCGACACCATCGACGACTCGACCGTCGGCCTGGCCCACGACATGGCCTCGGCGATGTCCCCCGGCTCCAGCGGCGGCCCCTGGCTGATGAACTTCGACCCGGCCACCGGTACCGGCACCCAGATCGCGGTCACCTCGCGGTTCACCGACACCACCGGTACCTCCCCCTGGTGGAACGCGGCCTGGGCGATCGTGCACGGCGGCACCCCCAACTGGGCGTACGGCCCGTACCTGATGTCCAACGGCTTCGGCGACCTGACCCGGGCGATGTACGACGTCGCTCGGAACGCGACCGTCTGACCCGCACACCGACGTGCCCCCGGCCGGGGCCGGCGGCACGTCGGTCGGGTTCAGGTACCGGACAGGGCTTCCGTCGGGGTCGGCCGGCCGGCCCGGATCGACGGGTAGACGCCGGCGACCGCGCCGACCAGGATCGCGCCGCCGAAACCGGCCGCGACCGAGCCGGGCGAGACGACCGCGGGCCAGTCCTGGGACCAGGCGTAGCCGAATGTCGCGGCCACCCCGAGGGCGGTGCCGGCAAGGCCGCCGAGGGTGGACAGGGCCACCGATTCGGTGAGGAACTGGCCGCGGATCTGGCCCCGGTTGGCGCCCAGGGCGCGCCGCAGGCCGATCTCCTTGCGGCGTTCCAGGACCGAGATGAACATCGTGTTGGCCACTCCGATGCCGCCGACCAGCAGAGCCACTCCGGCCAGGCCCAGGAACAGCGCGGAGAAGGTGTTCTCCGTGGCCCGCTTCGCGGCCAGCGCGTCGGAGGGCCGACTGACCTGGACCAGACCGGGCATCGCCGGATGAACCGTCCGGGGCAACACCTCGCGCACCGACTCGATCGCCGATTCGGCGGTGCGGACGTAGACGACGGTCGGGTGCCCGTCGAAGCCCAGGTCGATCCGGGCGCTCTCCCAGCCGACCAGCACCGCGCGATCGATGTCGGGTGCCAGCGGGGCCGGTTCGAGGACACCGACGACGGTGAACCAGCGGTTGCCGATCAGGACCTGGGGCGGCGTACGACCCGGCGCCAACGTGTCGAATCCCAGCCGGATCCCCGCCTCGTGGCCGAGCACGACGGTGGGGAACCGCTCGGTCACCGCGTCCAGGAAACGACCCGAACGAACCTTGCCGTGGATCGCGTCGAGGAGGTTGGCCCGACTCGCCAACACCGCCAGGCCCGAGTCGTCGTTCGGATCGATGCGGTCCGAACGACGCACCACCGCATGGGTGTTGGCCACCGCGCTGGTGAGCGTGACCGGGCCGATGCGGGCGGCCATGGCATCGGCGCCCTCGGGCAGCCGCACCGGGGGCCGCTGGTCCGGTTGCGGTTCGGCGCGCAGGGTGTCCGTACCGAGTGCGGCGAGTTCGTTCAACAGCGCCTTTTGGCTCGACGCCGGAATACCGATGACGATGATCATCGTGGCGATGCCGATCGAGATGCCGAGGGCGGACAGCGCGGCGCGCATCCGCCGGGTCCGGATGCCGAGCAGCCCCAGCCGCAGCACGTCGGCCGGGGCCAGTCGCACGGGGCGGGTCGTGTCGTCCGGGGGCGTCGAGCGCCCGGTGCGCGACACGCGTATGCCGGCGGCCCGTGCCTCTCGCTTCGGGTCGGCGCGGCGGCGGCTCACGGGCGGCCTCCGCCGGAGCCGGGAGACGACTGGGCGACCGCCGCGATCGGCTCGAACTCGCTTGTGGAAAGGCCCTGTTCGGTCGGCAAATGTCCGGTGTCGGCGACCAGCCGACCGTCCCGGACCTCCACTCGGCGCGGCAGTCCCGCCGCGATGTCGCGGTCGTGGGTGATGATCGCGATCGTGGCGCCCTCGGCGTTCAGGTGGGTCAGCAGTTCCAACACCGCGCGGCCGTTGGTCGTGTCCAGTGCGCCGGTGGGCTCGTCCGCCAGCACCAGTGCCGGGGTGTTGACCAACGCCCGGGCGATCGCGACGCGTTGGCGTTCGCCGCCGGAGAGTTCGTGCGGGCGGTGTCCGGCGCGGCGGGCCAGACCGACCCGGCCCAGCGCCTCCACCGCCATGGGAAGTCGACGGCGGCGCGGCACACCCGCGTACAGCAGGCCGGTCGCGACGTTCTCCGCGGCGGTGAGGCCGTCGGTGAGATGGAACTGTTGGAACACGAAGCCGAGCAGGCGACCGCGCAGCGCGGACAGCCGACGGTCGGACAGCGCGCCGACGTCGTGGCCCAGGATCGACACCGTGCCCCCGGTCGGTGTGTCGAGGGTGCCCATCAGGTTGAGCAGGGTCGACTTGCCCGACCCGGACGGCCCGACGATGCCGACGAGTTCGCCCGCCTCGATGGTGAGCGACACGTCGTCCAGGGCGGTCACGCCGCCGGGATACACCTTGCTCGCGTGTACCACTTCGAGGACCGGTCTCACGGCGTGGTCACCACCCGCAGGCCCGGTTCCAGGCCGCCGCCCTCGACCTCGACCATGCCCTTGACGAACAGCCCGGTCTTGACCGCGATCAGCCGGCCGTCGCCGAGTTGTACGGCGTAGCCGCCCTCGCGCAGCGCGACCAGGGCGCCGATCGGCACGGTCAGCACACCCTTGCGCGTCTCCGTGACGAAGCGGACCTGCACACCGGCCGCGTCGAGGTGCTTCACCACGCCGGGGTCGTCCAGGGTCACCGTCACGGTCATCTTCGCCCCGCCCGAGGCGTCGGGGCCGCTGCCGGCGCCCAGGCCGGCGTCCTTGCGTTCGACGCTGCGGCCGATCGTGGACACCGTGCCCGCGGCCTCGGTGCCGTCCGGGAGGATCACCGTCACCGGGGTGTCCGCCACGATCGCGCCGATGTCGGTCGCGGCCACGGACACGCTCACCGCCTTCGCGGTCGGCGTGGCGGTGAGCACCGGCGTCGTGGACGCGTCGTCGCCGAGCGCGGCGGTGGGCGCGCCCACCCGGATCTCACCGGGGAGCACGGTGACGTCGCCGACCTCGATGACCCCGGTCTGCGGGACGCCGATCGCCTTCTGCCACTTCTTCACCGCGGCGGACAGTGCCGGGGTCCACGTGGCCTCGCCCTGCGGAGTGCCGGCGGGCTGGGTGCCGATGTCGTGGCCGAGGGCCTTGAGGTTGTCCGCGACCATGCGCACGTCGCGACCCTGCGCGGGCTTGGCGGGGTCCTGCTTGGCGTCCTGCTTGGGCGTGTCCCGCTTGGGTTCGTCGGGCTTGTCGGTCTCCTTGCCGCCGGCGGCGTCCTTTCCGGCCGTGCCCTGCTTCGGGTCCGTCTTCCCCTCGGCCCGGTTCGAGTCCGTGCCCTCCGCCCGCCCCAGCGGCCGGAACATCGGCGTCGTCCCGTAGAACAGCGAGACCGGCCGATCGTCGAGCCGGTACAGCGGCTTGCCGCGCGTGATCGTGTCACCGCTCTTGGGCAGCCACGTCACGATGCCCTTGCGGCCCGCCTTGATCGGCTGTTCCGCCCCGAAGCCGAGCGTGCCCGGGAGGTCGCGGGCGTCGGACAGGTCGGTCCGGGCCACGGTGGTCGTCCGCACGCCCGCCGACTTCTTCGCCGAACCGCCCGACCCGCCGCCACGACCGGTGACGGCGAACACGCCCACCGCGCCCAGGACCAGCACCACGACCACGATCAGCCCGACCCGGCGACCGACCCGGCCGCGCCCCGGGTCGGGCATCCCGGCCGAGGCCGGGGCCGGGGCGACGGTGTCGTCAGCGCTTGCCACCGAATGCCTCCATCTTGCATTCCTGTTCGACCCTGCGCTGCTGCTCGTTGGTCAGGCTCGACTCGCCCGTGTAGGTCCATCCGTCGGAGACGAGCTTGACCTTCATGCCCTTGTCGTTCATGCACTTGACCCAGGCGCGCATGCCGTCGTTGTACTCGGGGTTCTGCTTCGGGTCCATCTCCGGCGGCATCAGCGGCAGCTTGACCTCGCACTCCTTGAACTCCCGGGCGTAGCGCTTGGTGCGGGCGATCTCGCCCTCGACGGATCCGGACTGCCGGGTGTCCACGCCCTTGCTCGTCAGGCACGCCTCGTACGCGGCCCACATGCGCTTCTCCTCCTCCTCCGAGGTGTCGAGGCGGCGCTGCGGACGGGCGCCGGCGGGCGCGTCGGACGACGTACCCGCCGCACTCGTGGCGGGCGCGGCATCCCCCGGGGCGGCGCCCTGCCCCGCGGTCGGGGCCGAGGCGGCGGTCGTGGGCAGCGAGGCGACCTGCGTGGTGGATTCGTCGGAATCGCCGCCGCCGCACCCGGTCGACACGAGCAGGGCCGCGAGGCCGATCGCGGGCAGGCCGATCGAGTTCGAGCGGCGGCGGGCGGGGGTGGAACACACGTCGAAACGCGACGTGTGTCGAGGGATGGATCGAGGCATGGCGGTGATGCTGCCGACCGGATGTCAGGAACCTGTCAGGTCGTGGTCAGGATGCGATCCGAATCGGGACGACCCGGTCCCGATTGCGATCGGATGTGATTGCGACACCTACCATCGGCGCATGTGTGCGCACGTTTTGGTGGCCGAGGACGACGAGAAGCAGGCCGAACTGGTCCGCCTGTACCTGGAGCGAGAGGGACACGTGGTCACCGTCGTCCACGACGGTCGGGACGCGATCGACGCGGCCCGTACCGGGCGACCCGACATCCTCGTCCTGGACGTGATGATGCCGCGCGTCGACGGGCTGGACGTTACCCGCGTACTGCGCCGCGAGAGCGAACTGCCGATCCTGATGCTCACCGCCCGCTCGACCGAGGACGATCTGCTGCTCGGCCTGGACCTGGGCGCGGACGACTACCTGACCAAGCCGTACAGCCCGCGCGAGCTGATGGCGCGGGTACGCACCCTGTTGCGCCGCGGCGCGCGCCCGGTGCCGCCGCCGGATCCGGTGTTGCGGGTCGGCGGGCTGTCGGTGGACCCGGTACGCCACGAGGTGGCCGTCGACGGCCGGCGGGTGGACTGTACGCCCGGCGAGTTCCGGATCCTGGAGGCGCTGATCACCGAGCCGGGTCGGGTGTACACCCGACAGCAGCTGCTCGACCGGGCACACGGGTTCGACCGCTATGTCACGGTGCGTACGGTCGACGTGCACATCATGAACCTGCGGCGCAAGGTCGAGGCCGACCCGCAACGCCCGGCGTATCTGGTGACGGTGTTCGGCGTCGGCTACAAGCCGGCCGAGCCCGCCGCGAACCCGCGTGGGGAGTGCCCCGGTGGCGCGTAGGGTTCCGCTGCACCGCAGTCTGCTCGTGCGTTTGCTCGCCTCCTCGATCCTGGTCGCGGCCTGCGCGGTGGCGGCGACCGCGTGGCTGGCGGCGCAGACCACCGAGGGGGCGATCCGGGACGGGCAGAGCCGGGTGCTGGCCGACGACACCCGGATCTACCGCACCCTGTCCACGTATGCGGCGACCCACGCGCAGTGGGCCGGGGTCGAGCCGGTGTTGCGCGCGTTGTCCCGGGACACCGGTCGCCGCATCGCGCTGAGCACGCGCGAGGGTGCGCCGATCGCCGACTCGGACGCGGGGCCGGCCTCGCCGCCGCCGTTCGCCCGGCCGTCGGCGGTGGTCGATCCGCTCGCGGTCGACGCGGCCTTGGTGCCGACCACCGGATCGGACCGGATCGACCCCGAGGCGGTGGGACCGTTTCGACTCACCGACGCCGAACGCGCGCAGTCGCGCACGGACGCCGACCTGGTCGTGCAGTGCCTGGCCGCGGCGGATCGGACCGGGGAGGTCGGACAGCGGCCGAACGGGCGCTCGACGGTCACCCTCACGGGCGGCGGCGGCACACCCTCCGGGGCCTCGGTGACCGAGCCCGCACCCGCGCCCGCGACCGACTCGGCCTCGCGGCCGCGTCCGAGTGTGGCGACCGGCCCGCCGGGCGTGCGTCCGGGAGCCGACGACGCCGCGGTCGGCGAACGGTGCGGCCTCGGCCGGCTGAACACCCCGACCGCGACCGAGCAGCGGGCCCTGGCCGAACTCAACGCACTGCTCGCGGCCTGCCTGGACCGCAGGCGCCTGCCGCCGCTCACCCTGGGCCCAGACCTGACCTGGGACCACGACGCCGCGCCGCCCGGCGCCCGGGACGTCGCCGCGTGCGTGGACACCGCGCGGCGCGAGCAGCTGACCCCGTACGTGGTCCCCGCGACGCTGCTGTTCGTCGGCGACCACGACGGCTCCACCGCTCCCGCGTTCGACCTGGACCGCGCCGACACGGTACGCATCGCCGCCGTCGCCGCGCTGATCCTGCTGCTCACCGCGGCCGTCACCGGCCTGGTCGCGGCCCGGTTGATCCGGCCGCTGCGCGCACTCACCGACGCGGCCGGCCGCATGCGCGACGGCGACGACGCCACCCGGGTGGACCTCGCCGCCGATCACGAGATCGGCCGACTCGCCCAGGCGTTCAACGACATGGCCGAGCACAGGAGCCGACTGGAGGAGCAGCGCAAGCAGATGGTCGGCGACGTGGCGCACGAG
Source organism: Embleya scabrispora (assembly GCF_002024165.1). NCBI lineage: Bacteria > Bacillati > Actinomycetota > Actinomycetes > Kitasatosporales > Streptomycetaceae > Embleya > Embleya scabrispora. Next base: position 6,898,063 of record NZ_MWQN01000001.1, on the reverse strand, counting down.
TTGCGCACGCCGCTGAGCAACATCCGCGGCCGGCTGGAGGCGGTCGAGGACGGCGTCGCGGTGCCGGACCGCGCGTGGACGGCGTCGCTGCTGGAGGAGGCGCTGTTGCTCCAGCACGTGATCGACGACCTCCAGGACCTCGCCGAGGCCGACGCGGGCCGGCTCGGGTTGCGGTTGGAATCGGTGTCGTCGTACGACGTGGCGCAGCAGGTGGTCGCGGCGCATCTGGCCCGGGCCACGGCGGCCGGCGTCGCGTTGGTGGTGCGCGGCGAGCCGGGGGCGGTGCTGCGGGCCGACCCGGTGCGGCTGCGGCAGATGGTGGGCAATCTGGTGTCCAACGCGGTACGCCACACGCCGGCGGGTGGACGGGTGACGGTGCGGGTCCGCGACGACGGGTCGGCGGTCGTGTTCGAGGTGGCGGACACCGGGACGGGCATCGCCCGTGACGACCTGCCGCACGTGTTCGACCGGTTCTGGCGCGCGGACAAGTCCCGTAACCGCCGCACCGGTGGCACCGGCCTGGGCCTGGCGATCGTCCAGCGCCTCACCCGGGCGCACGACGGCGAGATCACCGCCCACAGCACCCTCGGCGAGGGTTCGACCTTCACCATCCGACTGCCGCGATAGCGCGGCGCGTTCGGGTCGTGCGCGGGCGAGCCTCGGGGATCTGCTGTGAGCGGATCCGCCCACGGCAGATCCGGTCGCCGCCGCCCGGGCCGAGGGCTCAGGGTGGAGACATGAGCGATGACCCGAAGAGCCCCATCCTCCTCGAACACACCCGACGCGACCTGTACACGCAGCGCGTGCTGCTGCTCGACGGACCGTTGGACGACGACAACGGCACGCTGCTCACCACGCAGTTGTTGACCCTGGCGGCAGAGGACCCGAAAGCCGACATCGCCCTGTGGATCCATTCGCCGGGCGGCTCGGTGCCGGCGATGCTCGCGATCCGCGACGTCATGCGGGTGATCCCGTGCGACGTGTCCACGCTGGTGCTCGGAATCGCGTACAGCGCGGGCCAGTTCCTGCTCTCGGCGGGCACGCGCGGCAAGCGCCGGGCGCTCCCGCACGCCCGGGTGCTGATGCACCAGGGTTCCGCGGGCATCGGCGGCACGGCCGTCGACATCGAGTTGCAGGCCAACGACCTTCGGCACACCCGCGACACGGTGCTCGGCCTGATCGCGGAGGACACCGGACAGCCGGGCGAACGCATCTTCGAGGACTCGCTGCACGACCGCTGGTACACCGCGCGCGAAGCGCTCGACTACGGCTTCATCGACGCGATCGTGGCGGACTTCGCCGAGATCGCGCCGCGCGGTCCGCGCCGCCTCACCACCAACGCCGGATTCCAGGGGGCCCTGGCATGAGCACCTACGCCATTCCGAACGTGATCACCCGCGACTCGCGCGGCGAACGCATCATGGACGTGTATTCGCATCTGCTCGCGGAGCGCGTCGTCTACCTCGGCACCGCGATCGACGCGGGTGTGGCCAACGCGCTCGTGGCGCAGTTGTTGTTCCTGGAGGCGGACAACCACGATCGCGAGATCCAGTTCTACATCAACTGCGAGGGCGGCGACCCCAGCGCGATGTTGGCGGTCTACGACACGATGCGGTACGTGCGTTCCGAGATCGCCACCACGTGCGTCGGCCAGGCGGTCGCGGTCGGCGCGGTGTTGCTGGCGGCCGGCGCACCGGGCAAGCGCGCCGCGCTGCCGCACGCGCGGGTGGTGCTGCACCAGCCCGCCGCGCAGGGTCGTGGCGCCATCCCGGATCTGATCCTGCAGGCCGACGAAGTGGTGCGGGTGCGGGCGGACATCGAGCAGATCCTGTCCCGGCACACCGGCAACAGCACGGCCACCCTGCGCGCGGACACCGACCACGATCGGGTCTTCACCGCCGAGGGCGCGAAGGAGTACGGCCTGATCGACATGGTGTTGGAGGAGCGGTGACGCGCTGACACCGACGTGCTCGGCCCCGCGCGCCCCCGCTCTCCCGGTGACGGTGTGCGGTCAGGCCGCCAGGCCGAGCGCGGCGCGGCACACCGGGGCGGAACGGCCGGTCGGGCGGGCGCGCGTGAGGATGTCGGCGACGGCGATCGTCAGATCGCCGAGGGTCACGTCGAGCGCGCCGCCGAGGGCCGCGATCATCTCGCTGGACGGCTCCTTGATGCCCCGCTCCACCTCGGAGAGGTATTGGGGTGACAGACCCGCCCGGCCCGCCGTCTCGGCGAGGGTTTCGCCGCGTTCGTGGCGCAGCGATCGCAGGTGTTCGCCGAGCACGTGTCTCCACAGCGGCTCGCGGGCCGGCGCGGGGGCCGGGCGGCGAGGCGCGGCCGTCGGCGCGGGCGCGACGGGCACCGGCGCGCCGGGCGCGGGCGCCGGCGCGAGGCGCGCCTCGTCGTCGGTGCGGGGCGAAAGCGGGGGAGCGGTCTCGGCCATGGTTCATCGTAGGCCGCGACCCCGCGCCGTTTCCGCGTTGTCCGCCGCAGGCGAAATCGGCGCGCCCCGTGGGGGGTCCGCCGGTCGGTCCCGGGCGGGCCACTCGCGGGGGCGCCGGCGGGCCGATTTATCTCAACGTTCATTTAGTTGACGTTCATCGAGTTTTCTGGTTTTCTCTTAGCGCTAAGACACACCAGGCGCTCAGAGGGAGCCCGTCATGACCACCGCCCACACCGACCCGCACGGGAACTCGGCCGCCACCACCACCTCGACGGTTTCACTCAAGCGTTGGCTCGCCGTGGTGGCCCTCGCGGTCGGCACGTTCTCCGTGGTGACCGTCGAACAACTCCCGGTCGGCCTGCTGACCTCCGTCGGCGGATCGCTCGGGGTGTCCGAGGGCCTGGCCGGCCTCATGGTCACCATCCCGGGCCTGGTCGCCGCCGCGACCGCGCCGATACTTCCCGTCCTGATCGGCAGGCTCGACCGCCGCCTGGTCCTCCTCGCGCTGATCACCCTGATGGTCGTGGCCACCCTCGGCTCGGCGTTCGCCCCGAACTTCGCCGTCCTGCTGGTCACCCGGTTCCTCGTCGGCATCGGCATCGGCGGGTTCTGGGCCCTGGCGGCCGGCCTCGCCGTCCGCCTCGTGCCCGAGGCGCACATCCCCCGTGCCGTCGCGATCACCTTCGGCGGCGCCACCGCCGCCAACGTCCTCGGCGTGCCGGCCGGAACCCTGATCGGCAACGTCGCCGGCTGGCGGGTGGCCTTCCTGTCCGTCGCCGCGCTCGGCCTGCTCGTGATCACCGCACTGGTCTTCCTGGTCCCGCCGATCCCGGCCGGCGAACCGGTCCGACTGCGCGCGCTGCCCGCCCAGTTCCGCAACCCGGCCGTGCGTACCAGCGTGCTGGCCACCTTCCTCCTGGTCAGCGGGCACTTCGCCGCCTTCACCTTCGTCGGCCCCGTCCTCGAGGACGTCTCCGGCCTGGACAAGGGCATGGTCGGCCCGCTGCTGCTCGGCTTCGGCATCGCCGGCATCGCCGGGAACTTCCTCGCCGGCACCGCCGCGGCCCGCAACCTGCGCGGCACGATCGTGGCGATCAGCGCGGTACTGGCCGGTGTCCTGGCCCTGTTCCCGCTCCTGGGCACCACCCCGGTCAGCGGCGCGGGAATGCTCCTGCTGTGGGGCCTGGCCTTCGGCGGTGTGCCGGTGAGCGTGCAGACCTGGATCCTTCGCTCCTCGGCCGCCGAGGACACCGAGGCCGCGACCGCCCTCAACACCTCGATGTTCAACCTGGCCATCGCGCTCGGCGCCCTGCTCGGCGGCATCGTGGTCGACGCCATCTCCCCCACCGGCATCCTGCTCTCCGGCGCCGTCCTGACCGCGCTGACCTCCCTGGCCATGTGGCGCACGAGGCGCGGCTGAACACCCGGGAGGGAGGCTGCGGTCGCACCTCCCGCCCACCCACCGAAACGCCGTATGGCCCGCCGAGATCCTCGGCGGGCCATACGGCGTTTCGCGGCCCCGTGAAGACGGCGGCCGGATGGCGCCGTCGCCATGGTCAAGGCCGTGCGGCTGTACCGCCGTTCGGCATGACGCCCGGACCGCTGCGCTGGGTGCGGGTGTGCGGAATGACCTTGGGTGTTCCGGTGATCGGGTCCCGGGTGATGTCGCAGGGGAGGGCGAAGACGTCGTGGACACGTTCGGCGGTCAGGACCGCGTCGGGCGGGCCCTCGGCGACGATGCGGCCGGACTTCATCACGACCAGGTTCGAGGCGAAGCGGGCGGCCTGGTCGAGGTCGTGCAGGACGGCCGCGATCGTGCGGCCCTCGCGGTTCAACTCGGCGCACAGCTCCAGGAGTTCGTACTGATGCGCGATGTCCAGGAAGGTGGTCGGCTCGTCGAGCAGGATCACCGGGGTCTGCTGGGCGAGCACCATCGCGATCCACGCACGTTGCCGCTGCCCGCCGGACAGGTCGCCCACCGGGGTGTCCGCCAGGTCGGCGAGGCCGGTGCGGTCGAGGGCGAAGGCGATCGCGCGGTCGTCGTCCGGGGACCACTGGCGCAGCAGGGTGTGGTGCGGGTGCCGGCCGCGGCGGACCAGGCCGCGCACCGTGATGCCCTCGGGGGCGATCGGGCTCTGCGGCAGCAGCGCCACCTTGCGGGCGAACTCCCGCCCCCGGTGCGCGTGTACGTCCCGACCGGCGAGGGTGATCGTGCCCCCGACGGGACGCAGCACCCGGGCGAACGACTTGAGCAGCGTGGACTTCCCGCAGCCGTTGGGGCCCACGATCACGGTGAGGCCCCCGTCGGGGAGGTCGAGGTCGACGCCCTCGACCACCGGGGTCCGGCCGTACGACAGGGTCACGTCGCGGGCGCTCAGCCCGACGGGCGCGGGGGCCGGTTCGGCGGTCACAGTCGACCACTCCTCCACTCGCGGGTCAGCAGGAATCCGAGGTAGGCCCCGCCGAAGGCGAGGGTGTAGATGCCGACGGGAAGCGGTTCGACATAGGGCAGTTGCTGGGCGGCCAGGTCGGCGACGGTCAGCAGCAGCATCCCGACCAGGGTGGAGAGCACCAGGTGCGGGCCGGATCCGCGGGTCAGCCTGCGGGCGATCTGCGGCGCGGTGAGTGCGATGAACGCGACCGGGCCGGCCACGGTGACGGCACCCGCGGACAGCACGATGGCCAGGACCACCGCACAGGTTCGGGCCCGGCCGGGGTTGCCGCCGAGCGAGCGGGCCACGTCGTCGCCCATCTCGCCGAGATCCAGGTGCCGGGACAGGACCACGGCCGGGACGGCCACCACGAGCAGGACCAGGCCGATGGTCGAGGCGTCGTCCCAGGAGCGGGCCGCGACGCTGCCGTTGACGTACGCGCTCAGCGCGCTCGCCTTGTCCCGCTCGACGACGTAGACCACGTATTGGGTGATCGCGGTACCGATCGCGGCCACCCCGATCCCGGCGACGACCAGCCGCCCCGGATCGCGAAAGCCGGTGCCGGTGGCCAGGTGCACGATGCCCATCGCGCCGGTCGCGCCCAGGAGCGCGCCGAGCCACACGGGCGCGCCGCCGGGCATGGCCAGCGCGAAGATCGCCGCACCCGCGCCCGCGCCGCTTGCGAGCCCGATCACGTCCGGGCTGGCCAGCGGATTGCGGGTGGCCGTCTGGAACAGTGCGCCCGAGAGCCCGAACGCCGCTCCCGCACCCAGACAGACCACGAGCCGGGGCCCGCGCAGCCGGTTCAGGACGAACTTCTCCCTGCCCTCCGCACCGCCGAAGATCGCCGGCAGCAGGTCGTCCGGCGCGATCCCGAGTCGGCCCAGGGTCAGCGTGGCGACGGCCGCCGCGACGGTCAGGACCAGCACGACGATCGCCGCGAGCACGGTGACGCCGCGCACGGGCAGCGCGACCGCGTTCCCGATCCGCAGGTAGCCGCGCGGGCGACGCACCTCGCCCGACGTGGCCGCACCACCGTCGGGTTCGGTCTCGACCGTGCTCATGCCGCCACCCGCATCCGCCGTACCGCGACCAGGAGCGCCGGCGCGCCCACGAAGGCCGTGACCACGCCGACCATCAACTCCTGGGGGCGGAGCAGGATCCGGCCCAGCACGTCGGCGAGGAGCAGCAGGGCCGGTCCGAGCAGGGCCGAGAAGGCGATCTGGCGCCGGAAGTCGGTGCCCACCATCGCTCGCACGATGTGCGGAACCCCCAGGCCGACGAAGGCGATCGGCCCGACGGCGGCGGTCGCCGCGGCGCTCGCGACGGTGGCCGCGGCCAGGCCGCCCGCACGCAACAGGGCCGGATTGGCGCCGAGCGCGGCGGCCGACTCGTCGCCCAGGGCAAGGGCGTTCAGCCCGGAGCCGAGCAGGAGCGCGGCGGCCAGCCCGAGGCCGGCCGGCGGCAACACCGACCAGAACACGTCCCACCCGCGCCCGCCCAGTGCGCCCACGACCCAGTAGCGGTAGCTGTCGAACACCTTGGGCTTGCTGAGCGCGACCGCCTGGATGTACGCGCCGAGCACCGCGGACAACACGGCGCCGGCCAGCACGAGGCGCACGGTGCCGCCGCCCGTGCCGCCCCCGCCCAGGACGTGCACGAATCCGCCGGCGAGCAGCGCGCCGGGCAGCGCCCACCACAGGGCCGCCCAGCTGCCGGTGGCGCCGGCGAAGGCGGTGCCGGTCACGATGCCGGCCGCCGCACCGGCGTTGATGCCCAGAAGTCCCGGGTCGGCCAGGGGATTTCGGGTGACGCCCTGCATCAGGGTGCCGGCGACGGCCAGACTCGCGCCGGCGAGTACGCCGAGCGCGGTCCGGGGGTAGCGGCTCTCGACCACTGTCGTCAGGTACGGGTCGCCGTTGCCGGTGAGCACGTCGATCACGTCCCCGAAGGACGTCGTCTTGCTGCCGAACATCACGCTCGCGAAAAGCGCGACGAGCAGCAGGACGAGGCACCCGGCAAGGAGGGTGGTGGTCCGCGGCGTCCCGCCGCCGCGCCGGGTGACGCCGGTGGTCGCGGCGGCGGCGGCGTGGCCCGTTGCCGTGTCGGTTCCGGAGCCGCCGTCGGCGACTGCGCTGTGGGCTTTCATGCGCGTCGGTCGGGTCGGGGCTACTTGCCGGCCTTGGCGACCGCGGCGTCGATCTGTGGCAGGTAGCGCTGGATGCTCCACGGCACGGTCAGCGGGTTGATCATCGACGACGCGGTGACGAACGGGTTGTCGTTGCTCGCCACGACGGCGCCGCGCTTGACCGCCGGTATCGACGCGTAGAGCGGCTGGGCCTCGATCTCACGGCGCGTCTTGTCGTCCGTGTAGAAGGTGAAGACGACATCGCTGGCGGCGAGTTTGTCGGCGTTCTCCAGGCCGATGACCGCCGAGTCGGTGCCGTCGGTCTCCGGGAACGTGTTCACGATCGGGTCGACCTTGAGCCCGAGCGAGGAGACCACGGAGACCCGCTGCTCCTCGGGCTTGAAGACACCGAGCGTGCCGGGGCCGGTGGTGTAGATGTAGGAGAAGGTGACGTTCTTGTAGTTCGGCCGGGTCGCCGCCGCGTCCGCCAACTGCTGCTTGATCTTGGCGGTCGCCTCCTTGGCCCGGTCCGGTTGGCCGAGCGCCTTGCCGACGATGTCGATCTGCTGGTCCCAGTCGGTGCTCCAGGCCTTGTCCGGGTACGCGACCGTGGGCGCGATGTCCTTCAGCAGGTCGTACTGCTTCTGCGTGATGCCGGACCAGGGCGCGAGGATGACGTCCGGTTCCAGCGCGGCGACGGCCTCGATGTCGAGTTCCTCGCCGCCCTTGAACTGCTTCGGCAGCTTGCCGCCGGACTTGGTGACCGCCTCGTGGATCCACGGCAGATAGCCGGATCCGTCGCTGCCCCAGGCGTAGCTCTCGATGCCGACGGGGACCCGTCCCAACGCGATCGAGGTCTCCGCCGAGCCCTGCCCCAGCGTCACGACCCGCTCGGGCCTCTTGGGAATCGTGGCGGTGCCCAGGGCACTTTTGATGCTGACCGGGAAGGCCCCGGGAACGTCGGCGGCGGGCGCTCCCGCGGAGCCGGCGGGACGGTCGGTCCCGGCGGACTTGTCGTCCTTGTCGTCCTTCGATCCACAGGCACCCAGCACGAGCGCCATGGCAACCGCCGCGACGGGCGCCACGAATCGGCGGCGAATCCTGCCCTCGAACCGGAGAGACATCGATGACCTCTTTCTTGCCAACCATACAGTCGGTAACGAACGAACTACGCAGCATCACCGAGCGAGAGCAGTGTCGTACAGCCCGAAGATCTCGTGCTTGTTAGGACAGCCTAAGCTAACCCCCGGACTGCCCCTTTATGCACCCCTCCCCGAGATCCACACGCCGATCGCGGCGCCCGGTGATCCGTAGGCTGGACACCGTGAACACCCCGCTGCTGTACGAGCGTTTTCCCTCGCACGACCCCGATGCGCCGTTCTTCCGCCACCTCCCGCTCGGCGAGCGGCCCACCCCCGTCGGCCGGCTCACCGGGCTCGCGGACGGCGCGGCCGAGGTGTGGATCAAGGACGAGAGCGGGTTCGGCGATCTCTGGGGCGGCAACAAGGTCCGCAAGCTGGAGTGGGTGATCGCCGAGGCACTGGCGCGGCGCTCGCCGACCGTCCTCACCTTCGGGGCGCTCGGCACCGACCACGGGTTGGCGACGGCGCGGTTCGCCCGCGCGCACGGGCTCGGCGTCGCGCTCGCCCTGGCGGACCAGCCGCTCGACGAGCATGCGCGCCTGCGGTCGGAGCAACTCGAGGCCTGCGGTGCGACGATTCACCGCACCCGCACCAAGGGCCGCACCCGCCTGTCGGCGCCGTGGCTGATCCTGCGTCACGGCCGCTTCGTCGGCGGGCGGTTCAGGCCCGCGTACGTCCTGCCGCCCGGCGGCTCGTCACCGGTCGGGATGCTCGGGTACGTCGAGTGCGGCCTGGAGATCGCCGCGCAGGTCGGTGCGGGCGAACTGCCCGAGCCGTCGCACGTCGTGCTCCCGGTCGGCAGCGGGGGCACGGCCGCCGGGCTCGCCCTCGGACTGCGCCTGGCCGGCCTGCGCACCCGCGTGACGGGAGTCGTGGTGAACGACCAACTGCGCGCGGATTCCGAGCGGATCGCCAGGATGGCGAACAAGACCGCGCGGCTGCTGCGCAAGCGGACCGGCGACTTCAGGGTCGCGGGTCCGCGTCCCGAGGACGTGACGACGACCCGCGACTGGCTGGGCACCGGATACGGGCATCCGACACCGGAGGCCGAACGCGTCATCCGCGACAGTCGGACCATCGGCGGCCCGGAGCTGGAACCGGTCTACACCGCCAAGGCGTTGGCGGCCCTGCGCGACATGAACGCACGCGGCGACCTCGGCGACGGTGCGGTGCTGTACCTGCACACGCACGGCCCGCGCTGACCCTCCGGCGGCGCCGGGTCGTTCGGGGCGACCGGGCCGGGGGTCAGCCCGTGGCGGACGGGGTCGGCGCGGGTACCGCCGATGCCGCCGCGTGGCAGGCGCCGGAGCCCTCGGCCCGGGCGAGGATCCGGCCGGCTCCGATGCGGATCGCCGTCTCGGTCGCGTCGCTGACCGCGGACACCCCGGCCGCCGCCGCGACCGCGCCCGACTCGTCGCATACCACCCGCAGCCGCGGCCAGGCCGAGCGCGGGAACGCCCGCCGCAGGCAGTCGCACAACTCGGCGAGGATCAGCCGGGCCAGCGGGGTCAACTCCCGCGGGTCCCCGGTGACCATGACGACGGTCACCGCCGCGCCGGGCGGCGTGGCGCGTACCGACTGCTCGGCAGCGGCGAGTCGGTGCAGGCCCAGGATCGCCACCAGACCGTCGTCGAGCAGGTCGGCGGGCGCGGCCCGAACCAGGTCGAACGCCGGCGGCGGCGCCCAACGTTCGTCCACCCGATGCGCGGGCGCGACCACGGCCGGCGGCGACCACCAGTCGCCGAGGCGCAGCCCGGCCAACCGCTCGCAGGCCGTGACGATGTCGAACGGCTCGACGAACCCCGGTGCCACGGCGGCCATTTGGCTCGCCCCGTGCAGCGCGGTGAGCACCGTCTCGGCCAATCGCACCCGCCGGGCCGGCGGCGCCCCGGGTACCGTCTCGGGCGGGTCCAGGCCCTCCAGCGCGAGCGCCACCAACAGCGCGTCCAGGTTCATCAGTTGGGAGTACGGCAGACGCATGCGCTCGTCGGCCAGCACCTCGGGGATCAGGTCCGAGCCGAGCCGGGCGAGGTCGTGCGGATCGGTGTCGGCGTGCGGCAGCCGCGCCACCCAGGTCCGGGCGAGCGCGCCCAACGCCTCGCGCATGGTCGTGTCCGGCGATGCCGACGCGAACTCGCCGGGACGTTCGGCGAGTTCGGCCAACACTGCCAGGTAGAGCGCACGTTTGCCGGGGAAGTTGGAGTAGACGGCGCCGCGGGTGAGGGCCGCGCGTTCGGCGATGGCGTCGATCCGGGCGGCGCGGAAGCCGAATTCGGCGAATTCGGCGCGAGCGGCGGCCAATACCCGGGCCCGCGTGCGCTGTTGCGTCTGCGCCCTGCTCAGCCGGGCCATCGCTCTCCCTGTCCGGACGCCCCCGCCCAAGCGTTCCGCCGTTCCCCGACGGTCAAAGTATCGTACTATCCGGATGGTGAGACCATCTGTTGCGACCACTTGACGTACGCCGGCCGGGTCCGAACGCCGGCACGGCGCACATTCGGCCGCGCGCCGGAGGGGACGGGTCCGAGGTCATGGCACGCATCGGCGACGGTGAATTCTTGATGAAGTGCTCCTTCTGCGCGAAGACCCGAAAGCAGGTGCGCAAACTCGTCGCCGGACCCGCCGGCCTGTACATCTGCGACGAATGTGTGGGCCTGTGCAACGAGTTGATCGACGAGGAGCCGGTCCCGGACCCCGACCCGCCGCGAAACGGCGACCTGCCGGTCCCGGCCGAGATCCACCGTTTCCTCGGCCGTTACGTGATCGGACAGGACGCCGCCAAGCGCACGTTGGCGGTCGCCGTCTACAACCACTACAAGCGGGTCCGGGCCGGCGACCACCGCGCGGGCGCGGTCGAGGTGGCCAAGTCCAACGTCCTCCTGCTCGGGCCCACCGGTTGTGGCAAGACCTACCTCGCCCAGACCCTGGCGAAGATGCTGGACGTGCCGTTCGCCATCGCCGACGCGACCACCCTCACCGAGGCCGGCTACGTCGGCGAAGACGTCGAGAACATCCTGCTCAAACTGCTGCGCGCGGCCGACTACGACGTTCCGCGCGCCGAGACCGGCATCGTCTACATCGACGAGATCGACAAGATCGCCCGCAAGGGCGAGAACACCTCGATCACCCGCGACGTCTCGGGCGAGGGCGTGCAGCAGGCGCTGCTGAAGATCCTGGAGGGCACCGTCGCCGCGGTGCCGCCCCAGGGCGGACGCAAGCACCCCAACCAGGAGTTCATCCACATCGACACGACGAACGTACTGTTCGTCGTGGCGGGCGCGTTCGCCGGCCTGGAGCGCATCATCGACGAACGGGTGGGCAAACGCGGTATGGGCTTCGCCGCCGAACCGCCCGCCGGGCCCATCCGGTCCGCCGTCCCCGACGGCGACGTGTTCGCCGGCGTCATGCCGGCCGACCTGATCGCGTTCGGCCTCATCCCCGAGTTCGTCGGCCGGCTGCCGATCGTCGCGCGGGTGACCGGCCTGGACCGGAGCGCGTTGCTGCGCACCCTCACCGAGCCGAGCAACGCGCTGGTGAAGCAGTATCGGAAGTCGTTCCTGATGGACGACGTCGAACTGGAGTTCAGCCGCTCGGCGTTGGAGGCCATCGTGGACCGGACCATCGTGCGCGGCACCGGCGCCCGGGGACTGCGGGCGATCATGGAGCTGGTCCTGCGTCCGATCATGTACGACATCCCCGGACGCACGGACGTGGCCAAGGTCGTGATCAACGAGCGCACGGTGACCGACGGCGCCGAGCCGATCGTGGTCCTGCGGCAACCCCCGCACGAGAAGTCCGCGTAGCGGCGGCTCGTCGCCCACCACGCAATCCGATACACACACCGCCCGCCGCGCCCGGGCGTTCAGCCGTGCGTGTGCGGACGCTCGTGTTCCGCCCGCCAGGTGTCCGTGGCCACGCCGGACATCACGATCATCACGATGTCCTCGGCCAGTGTGTCGGTGATCGGCAGGTGGCCGAACAGCGCCCGGTAGTAGGTGGTGGAGGCCAGCAGGTCCAGGAGCAGGTCCAGGTCCGTGTCCGGCCGGATGTCGCCGCGCGCGATCCCCCGCCGCAGTGCCGCCGCCGTCGCGGCGCGGCGCGGATCGAACAGTCGGGCGAAGAACGTCTCGGCCAGCGCCGGATCGGCGGCCAGGTCCGCGACGAGGGCGGGCCACACCCGCCGGGTGCCCGGTCCGGCGAATGCCGTGGTGAGGGTGGCGATCCCGACGATCAGATCACAGTGGGTGCATCCCGTGTCGGGTGTGGGGGCCTCGCCCATCGCGGTCACCAGGGCGTCGATCACCAGGTGCCGGCGGGACGGCCAGCGGCGGCGGATCGCCGGTTTGGTGGTGCCGGCCCGCAGGGCGACACCTTCGAGGGTGAAGTCGGCGTAGCCGCCCTCCTCGAGCAATCGCATGGTGGCCGCGAGGACCGCCTCGTCGATGCGGTGGTCGCGGGGGCGACCGCGACCGGTCGGAATCGATCGCACATCGAAGGTGGCCATGGTCACGAGTATAGATCGGGTCTAATATCGTTCTGTTCCGGAACGGAACATAAATGGACTCGACCCGGGAGCCGACCTTGGCAGCCGAACGGCAACGCGAACTCGAACCGCATCCCCACACGGGCCGGCACCCGGCGGGTATCGACGCGGATCGCACCCCCGAACCCCCGGTGAAGACCGCTCCTCCCCCGGAGTCCCCGGGTCGGGCCGGGATCTGGGACCGCGACCACCGCGCGTTGTCCCTGGGTCTGCTGATCTCGGTGGGTCTGGTGGCCTTCGAGGCGATGGGCGTCGTCGCGATCATGCCCCGCATCGCCCGCGGCCTCGACGGTCTGGAGTCCTACGGCTGGGGCCTGTCCGCCTTGATGCTGGCCGGCGTGCTCGGCGCGGTCGTCGCGGGCGGGGCGGGCGACCGACTCGGCCCCCGGCGCCCCCTCGCGGTGGCCCTCGCGCTCCTCGCCGCAGGCTGCGTACTGGCCGGGGCCGCACCCACCTGGTGGGTCTTCGTCGCCGGTCGATTCGTCCAGGGCTTGGGCGTCGGCGCCGTGATGGGTCTGGCGTATCTGGTGATCGGCCTGGCCTACGGCGACCATCTCCAGGCCCGCATGGTCGCGCTGACCTCCTCCGCCTGGACCCTGCCCGCGCTGGTCGGCCCGGTCGTGGCCGGCGCGCTGGCCGATCGGCTCTCGTGGCGCGCGCTGTTCCTGCTGCTGCCGATTCCCGTCGTATTCGCCGCCCTGCTCACCCTGCCGGCGCTGCGCGGGTTGGGCGGATCCGGGAACGAACCGGCCGAGAGCGCGGATGCGGCCGGCGACGCGGCGCGCGGGCGCGGATTGCGGCGGCTGCCCGATCTCGCCCTGAGCCTGGTGCTCGCGGCCGGGACCGGGGTGATGATCGCGGCGTTCGAGTTCACGGCGTTGGTTCCGGTGATCGTGCTCGCGGTACTCGGCGCGGTCGTCGCCGTGCTCGCCTATCGCGCGCTCACCCCGCCGGGGACCATCCGTGCCGGACGCGGGCTGCCGGCGGGCGTCGCCATGCGCTGGTTGCTGGCGGGGGCCTACTTCGGCGCCGACACCTTCCTGCCGCTCGGGCTGACCGAGTTGCGCGGACTGGGCACCATCGAGGCGGGCCTGGGGCTGTCGGCGGGCGCGCTGACCTGGGTCGCCGGATCGGCCCTCCAGGCCCGCTGGGACGACCGGCACGGTGCCCGGCTGCGCCCGACCCACGCCGTGCTGGGCAGCTTCGTGTTGTGCGCGGGCATCGCGGTGTTGGCGAGCGCCGTCCTGGTGGACCGGATCCCGCCGCTGGTGGCCGTACTGGGCTGGGCGATCGGCGGGTTCGGCATGGGCGTGGCGTACAACGCGTCGTCCGCCGCGGTGCTCGCCCAGGCCCCGGCGGACCAACAGGGTCGCACCGGCGCGGCGTTGCAGTTGTCCCAGACGTTCGCCATCGCCGTGCTCAGCGGCCTCGGCGGCGGCGCGGTCGCCGTCGCCCACGCGCACGGCGCGGGCCTGGGCACGGCCCTCGGCGTCACGTTCGGCCTCACCGCCCTGCTCGCGCTGATCGCCGTCCCGACGGCGCTGCGGATCCGGGCGACGGCGGAGCGCGCCGCGCGTTGAGCCTTGGGACCGCCGGCCGGCGGCGGTTCGGCGCCGAGCGTGCCCGCTCACGCTCGGCGCCGAACCGGACCTTCGCAAGGGTGGCGATCAGCGCGCCGGCAGGTCGAAGTTCCAGCCCTTGGCCTTGAATTCGGGGATCAGTCGGTCCACCGCGTCCACCGTCTGCTGCCGGTCACCGCCCGCATCGTGGAGGGTGACCACCCCGGTCGGGGTGATGCCGTCCCGCAGGCGCTGGAGCAGCACGTCGGCGCCGGGCAGTTCCCAGTCGCCGGGCATCAGGGTCCAACTCAGCGGACGCAGGCCGAGGTTCGCGGCCACGGCCGGCGACTGGCCCCAATTGCCGTACGGCGCACGGAAGTACGGGATGTCCACACCGGGCACCGCGGCGCGGATCTGCGCGTTGGTCTGCTTGATGTCCGCCTCGATCTCGGCCGGGGGGACCGTGGTGAGGTCGCGGTGGCGGTAGGTGTGGTTGCACAGGGTGTGGCCGTCGGCGACGATCGCGCGCACCTGCGCCTGCTGCCATTCGACCTGCTCGCCGACCAGGCAGAACACCGCCTTGACCTGGTGCTTCCTCAGCACTTGGAGCAGTTGGGGGGTGAATTGCGGACTGGGCCCGTCGTCGAAGGTGAGCGCCACCTGGTTGCCGGGGTGGGCGGTCGTGGTCACCAGGGCCGGGCTCACCGGCCCGGCGGCGGGGGCCGCCGTGGCGGCCGGAGAGGCGATCCAGGCAGTGGCCACGCACACGAGTAACGCGGTGAGGGTCGCCAGGCGGCGACGGCGTACTCGGGGGTGACCGGTGTGAAGGCTACGCATCGCGGGTCGTTCCTTTCGGTGGAGCGTGGATCATCGTGCGGTGACGTTTTTTCCGGCCGGGATATCGCCGCGGCGGAATTGAAAACCGCAGGGGAGCGGAATCGACGGAATGAACCGTCCGTGAACGGAACCCATCCGGAACGTACACAGGGCAGAGCCGTTCGGTTCCGACACCGACGGCCCGGATCCAGCGTAGCTGTATGTGTTCGATCTCTGACTGTGCGGTATTACACCAGCTCACGACCTTGACCCGACGATCACACTCGATCATAATCGAGCACGAACAAACATCTACCGCCTGTATCAATTCCTGAGAGAAACGTTTCCTCGTCTTTTCTCCAGGAAATCAGAAAGCGAAATCCCCGGAAAAGACGAAACGGCGTCCCTCCGAAGAGAGAACGCCGAATACGTCGAGCCGAACGCCTTCCCGGGCGGGCGGCCGCCCCCCACCATCGCGGCCGCCCGCTCCCCTCACCTGCTGGTGATCCGGTTGCTCAGCCCGTTGTCGTTGATCTGCGGCACGGTGCCGTCCGACTTCACGCCGTACATCACCAGGTGGTTCGTGCCGGAGACGGTGATCTTGTCGAACCAGGCCACCTCGATGCTGTCGCCCTCGCCGCCCACCACGGTCAGGCTCTTGCAGAAGCCGGTGAGCGTGAGTGCGATCGTGGTGCCCTCGATCCGCACGTCACGGCCCGTGCAATCGGTGGTCGGCTTCTCGCCGCTGCCGGAGATCACGATCGTGTCGTTCCCCTTGGGCGTGATCGGCGCGGCCGGCGTGGAGGTGTCGGCCTTGCCGGTCTTGCCGGGCTTGGGCGCCACCGGCGTGCTCGCCGTGGTCGAAGTGCTCGGCCGCTCGCTCGCCGAGGACGGCGCCGGCGTCCCGGTGCCCTGCGCGGTGGTGGCGGGCGCGGTCTTGTCCTTCTTCTCCACGCCCGCCTCGCAGGCGGTGGCGCCGACGACGACGCCGGCGGTCAGCACGATCGCGGGCAGCACGGTACGAATACGCATCTCTGTTCTCTCCCCCATGTGGAAAGGCCGGTTCCGAAGGGCCGGTTCGGCCTGTGCCCACTACGTTAGGGAACGTTCGTCGCTACGGTGTGGCAACCATCTACCGGATCTGCGACACGGGTACCCGGTTCCGGCACACCCTCACGACGTGGGCAGCCGAAGGCGCACCACGGTGCCCGACTCGGGCAGGCTGCGCAGTTCGGTACGACCGCCGTGGCGCAGCACGACGGCCTGCACCAGGGCCAGCCCCAGGCCGCTGCCCGCAGTGCCGCGCGCGTCGCTGCCTCGAACCAACTCCTCCCATACGGACGGGAGTTCGTCGGCACGGATACCGCGTCCGGTGTCCGCGACCTCGACCACCACGTAGCCGTCCTCCTCGAACGCGCGCAGTTCGATCGCACAGCCCGGGTCGCTGTACTTGACCGCGTTGCCGACCAGGTTCTCCAACGCCAGTTCGAGCAGGTCGGGGTCGCCGGCCAGGGTGGGCAGCGGCCACGGCACACGCGGGACCGAGACGGTGATCCGCCGGTCGGCCCCGCCGGGCAGGTCGCGGCCGGTCTCGCCGGCGGCGTCGAGGAGTACGGCCACGTCCACCGCCACCCGTTCCAGCGGGCGGGATTCGATGTCGGCGAGCTTGCGCAGGTCGCCGGTGATCCGGGCGAGCCGGGCGACCTGCTCCCCCACGCCGGCGAGCGGACCGTCGGGGCCGGTGTCCCCGTCGGCGGCGAGATTCGCCAGGCCCAGGCGCATCGCGGTGAGCGGGTTCTTCAGCTCGTGGTCCAGCCGGCGCAGGAAGCGGTGGTGTTCGGCCGCCGCGGCGGCGCGGGCGCTCTCCGCGGCCTCGGCAACCCGTCGGCGTGCCCCGATCACCAGCACGACGGTGCCGGCGGCGAGCAGGCCGAGCACGGCCACGCCCAGGGCGGGGGCGAAGCGTACGTAGACGCGCAGGTCGTCGGCGAAGACGGCGGCGGCCGTCACGGCGGCCGGGTAGGCCGCCACCGCCGCGCCGAGCAGGACGATGCGTCGGCGGCGGTTCACTCGGCCGCCTCGACGCGCGCGACGAAGCGGTATCCCTCGCCGGTGACCGTCTCGATCCAGCGCGGCGCCGCGGTGTCGTCGCCGAGCACCCGGCGCAGTTCCGCCACCCGATTGTCCACCGCCCGCGTCGTGCTGGCCGACTCCCACCCCCACAGCACCTCCATCAGCCGTTCGCGGGAGAGCAGTTCGTCGGGGTGGGTGACCAGGTAGTCCAGCAGTGCGCCGGCCTTGGGGGTGAGCGTCAACTCCCGCTCGCCCAGCCAGGCCCGGCGGGCGGTCCGGTCCACCCGCAGATCACCGGCCCGGAGCGTACGCGCGCCGGCGAGGGGCGGCAGTCCGCGTCCGGAGCGGCGCAACAACGCCCGCATGCGGGCCACCAGTTCGTACGGGTCGAACGGTTTGTTGAGGTAGTCGTCGGCCCCCTCCTCCAGGGCCATGGCACGCTCGGTGGACTCGCCGACCTGGGTCAGCAGGATGACCGGGATCCACGCGCCGGAGCGCCGGATGCGGCGCAGCACCTCGCGCCCGTCGAGGAGCGGCATCAGCACGTCCAGGACGATCACGTCCGGGGTCGGCGCGGTGCCGGCGGCGGTGAGCGCCGCCGCACCGTCGTGCACGATCCGGACGTCGAATCCGGAGCGTTCCAACAGCGGCCCCAGTTGTGCGGTGATGGCGACGTCGTCGTCGGCCAGCAGCACCGCGGGCCGCTTCGTCTCGTCCACTGTCACCGTGCCCACCCCCGTGTCCGGGACGAGGATAGGGGACGCGGTGGTGCGCGCGACGGCATTCCGGTGGTCGCGTGCCACGGACCCCGGGTCGGGGGCCGGTCAGGGTTCAGGAACGGCGCAGCATGGTGTAGGCGAGGCCGACGAGCATGCCGCCGACGATGCAGACGGCGATCCCGACCCGGGTGTCGATCAGGAAGCCGACCACGATGGCGACGGCGTAGATCATCGGGACGGCGGCGCGGACGTTGCGAGTCATGGCGATCCCTCAGTGGCGCGCGGGCTCGACGGCCTCGGCGGGGGTGGTGACGGCGGTGGTCGCGCAGTCGTGGATCGGGCGGCCGCTGCCGTGCCAGACCGACAGGGCGTAGGGGCTGAACGGGTAGTGGGTGCGAAACGCCGGGACGGTGACGGTGCCGCGGACCACGGCCGCCGCGAGGTCGCCGGCGCTGTCCTCGCCGGCCGCCTCGGGCACGTCGCCGTATTCGCGCAGGATCGCCCACAGCGCGGCGGGCACCGCGAACTCGTGTGTCTCGGCCACCTGGTGGATGCCGGCCCGGAAGACCGAGGCGGCGGCGAGGTCGAGTTCGATCACCGCGTCCAGGTCGGCCCGGTCGGGCAGCGCGGCGGCGCCCAGGTGTTCGTACAGCACGTCGACGGCGGCGTGCGCGTGCCGGCGGGCGCGTTCGGGGGTGCGCACCATCCGGTGCAGGATCACCTGGTAGTGCACCTCCTCGTGGATCGGCTCGGTGCCCAGTTCGGCGTACAGCGCCTCGCGCGGGAATCGGTCCGGCTCGCGCCACGTGCGGGTGTAGTCGACGTACCAGAACGCGGCGATCGGGTCCGGGCCGCCCGCGCGCAGGTGTTCGCCGAGCGTGGCGACCAGGTCGACGGTCCGGGCGCCGGCGGCCCGGGCCAGCACCCGCAGTGTGCAGCGGAGCAGGCACTTGTGGAACAGCGTGAGCGGGATGCGCAGTTCCATGCCGCGCAGCCAGTCGGCGAAGTCCATCCGCGAGTGGCCGGTGACCACGTCGGCGATCAGGTCGGTGTTGCCCGGATCGCACGGCATGCGGCGGGTGGTCAGCGCGTGTTCGTCGCGAAAGCGCGCGTGGGTGTAGTCGGTGTTGTTCAGCAACAGGAGCGGATACACCACCGGTGACCCGCCGGAGGCGACCGCCTCCTCGACGCCGTCCAGGTGAGTGGCCAGCGATTCGCCGGGCATGCCCCAGATCAGATCGGTGTAGGTGGGGATCCCGCGGTCGCGGAACTGCCGTTGCATGCGGCGGTAGTTGTCCACCCGGATGTTGGTGCGGTTGGCGAGTTGCAACACCTCGGCGTCGAAGGACTGCGCCGACAGCGTGATCGCGCCGGTCAGACCGGCCCGGTGCAGGATCGAGGCGATCTCGACCACGCGGCCGTTGGTGTTCTTGGCCCAGTTGGTCATCACCAGCAGGCGTTTGCGCCGGCTCGCGCACAACTCGACCAGGAGCCGGGCGATTTCGGTGTCGCGCGGCAGGATGCCGAAGTTGGCGTCGGCGATGAACAGTTGGGTGCCGTTGCCGGCGTGTGTGACGATCCGTTCCAGTTCGGCCCGGATGCGGTCCAGGGAGTACTGGCGCACCTTGGAGTTGGTGGCGCCGCCCCAGTAGCAGAACGCGCAGGAGTACGGGCAGCCGCGGTTGGTCTCGTAGACGATCATCCGCGAGGCGGCCAGGTCCTCATTCGACCACACCTCGGGGTCGAGGAGCGGGGACGGCAGCGCGTCCAGGTCGCTCACGCGCGGCGCGTCGGCGGTGTCGATCGGCGCGCCGTCGGGGCCGCGCAGGCTGATCCCGGGCACCTCGGCCAGCGCGGCCCGCAGGGCGGGGTCGGTGAGCGGGGCGTCGGGGTGTGCGACGAAGTGGCGCAGGAGGTCTCGGAAGCGCAACTCGCCCTCACCGTGCACCAGTGCGTCCACCCACGGCGCCTCGGCGAACAGCGCGCGCTGCTGGTGGGTGACGTCGTTGCCGCCGACCACGACCCGGCAGCGCGGCCAGCGCTCCTTGACCCGGCGGGCCAGTTCCAGGGTGCGCGCCCGGTTCCAGAAGTAGACGGTGAAGGCGACCACGAGCGGGTCGTCGAGCCGGTCCAGGACCGCGTGCGCGACGCGGTCCCGATCGCCGGCGCCGCGCTGGAGGTGTACGTGCTTGTGGAAGGTCAGCGCGGCGGCCAGCTCCGGGACCGCCCGCGCCGCCGCGTGCAGTTGGCCGAGCACGGCGCTGTAGCGCACCCCCGGCATCACGGTCAGCTCGACGAGGTGGACCTCACGGCGGCGGGCCGGTGCGGCGAGCGACGGCATCCGGGGTCCTCTCTGCGGCGTGGTGGACGGGCGTGCTCCGCGGCGTGGCGGCCGGGGTGCTCCGCGGCGTGCGGGGCGGGGGTTGCGGGTCCGGGCCGGGGCTCAGCCGGCCGCGACCGACAGGGCGTAGTCGCCGTAGGCGATCAGCTGCACGCCGGTGCCCGGCGCCGAGGCGGGTGGGATGTGGCTGAGCGAGACGATCAGGCGGGTGATCACGTACTGCGCCGCCCGGGCCCCCTCGGGGCTGCCGGCGAGCGCGGCCTCCCGGCTGCCCGCGTCCAGCGGTACCCCGTCCTTGCCGCCCGAGGAGGTCATCGTGTCGCGGACCTGGACGGCGGTGAAGGCGAGCACGCCGCCGTCGCGGGTGCGCAGCAGGTACGTCGGGTATTGCGGTGCGTCGGGCGCGAGGGTGCGCTCCAGGATGCCGCCCTTGGCGCGCAGCGCCTGGACGCCGGCGGTCCACCCGCCGGTGAGTTGTCCGGTGAGCGTCTTGGTGGGCGACAGCGGCACCTTGGGGTCGCGTTTGCCCTGGGCGTAGTCCTGGTAGGCGCGGCCGAGGGCGGCGGGGTCGGCGAGCAGTCCGGCGCCGTCGGTAACGGCCGGGGCGCCGCCGGCGGCGTCCTGGTCCAGGTCCGGGATCTCCGAACGGTCGGTGACGAACGGGTAGTAGGCGACCTTCCACGGCGCGCCGTCGCGCTCCTGGACGAACAGCAGGTATTTGGGCGACGGGGAGACCGTGTCGGATTGCAGCAGTTGGGTGATCGCCACGAAGAACTTCGGGTATCCGCTCTGGCGCGGGAAGACGAAGCGCGGATGCACGTATCCCGTTGTCGGCACCGCGACCGCCTGGGTCTTGGCCACCTGGAGGCCGGCCTTGCTGCCGGTGGAGGCGGGCGGGATCTCGATCGCGTCGACCCCGGTCGGGTCCAGGGCGGTGTTGATCCGCGTGTTGGCCGCGGAGTACTCCTGGAGCAGGCGGGTGGCCTGTTCCACGCCCACCGGGGGCGCGTCGGCCTGGGGCGCGGCGGGCTTGGGGTCGGCGGTGCCCTCTCCGCAGCCGGCCAGTGCGGCGCCGGCCACGAGCAGGGCGCAGGCGAGCGTGGCCGCCCGGCGGCGAACGGCCGAAGTCGCCCGGCGGCGGGGGCCGACGGGCGGGTGGGTCACGCGTGCCCCGATGGGGTGCGGTGCGCGCGCGTCCGGCGCGGTCGGTCCGGGCATGGTTCTCCACCTCGGGTCAGTGGCCGGTCGAATTCCGGGGCGAGTTCCGGGGTGGCGAGACGCCCCGGCCGGCCCGTGGCGCGGCTCCGGTGGCGCGGGAGGACGGGGGCCTCCCGCGCACCGGAGCCGCCGGGCCGGGGTGATCAGGTGCTGGTGCAGCACGGTGAACAGGAGCAGCTGTACGCGTCGCCGCCCGCCACCGAGTCGAGATCGGCTTCGGACAGCTCGCGCGTCTCCAGCAACGGCGAGTCCAGGACCCACAGTTCGTAGCGACCGGTCTTGATGCCCTCGGCCCAGGCGTGCACCTGCGCCTCGAGGTCGGGTTCCCCTCCGGCCTCACGCGTGATGCGCACCGTGGCACCCGCGGGCAGTTCGAAGCCCATCTCCGCGAGGGCGGCTCGCGGGTCCGATTCCAACCGGGCCGCGTACTCGTCGTCCGACCACGCCGCGGTCAACACCTTGGCGTAGAAACTGACGAACGCGGCCCTTTCCCTGGGCTCCATGAGCCGTCCTCTCCCTACGCCGTGCCGCGGCGCGCCGTCAGGTGCAGCAGCAGCACGGGGAACAGCAGCAGCAGTACGTGGTGTCATCGCGCGTTTCGATGGTGCCGCCGGCGACCGATTCGAGGTCGGCCTCGGACAGTTCGCGCAGCTCGATCTGCGGCGAGTTGGGCACGCGCAGCTCGTAGGTGCCGGAGACGGTGCCGGCCTCCCACAGGGTGACCTGACCGTCGAGGTCGGGCTCGCCCTCGACGTTGCGGATGATGCGCACCGAGGCGCCGGCGGGCAGTTCGAGACCGTGTTCGGCAAGCGCGGCGCGCGGGTCGGTCTCCAGCCGGCTCGCGAACTCGTCGTCCGACCAGGCGGCGGTGAGCACCTTCGTGTAGGACCTGACGAACGCGGCCCTGTCCCTGGGCTCCATCTGAGTCTCCCTCGTTGGGTCCGACTTCGAAATCTGCAGCGAATTCCGCCCGCTCGGCTTCGGATTCACCTCGGATTCGAGGCACGTTCGGATCGGGTCCGGATCGGTTCGGCTGCAATACCGGAAGCATGCGGAGCACGCGGAGGAGCCGTCAATGCCCGAACTCCTAATGGGTGGATCCCAAAATTTCGGCGCCCCTCCCCCAAGCCCTGCACCCCGCCTCCCGCACTCCCGACACCGCCTGCCGGCAGGACAAACGGGGGACCCCCCAACGTTAGGCGGGCACCTCCGATAGAACTCACCCGGGCACCCCCTGGCCCAATACGAACACACCGGAGAAACAGCGGATTTTCGCCGGAACGACCTTGTCCCGGCGCCCGGGACGCCGCTAACAATTACCGGGCGACGGCCGCAGGGCACCGCTGCCGGAAAAGCTGCCGGAAATTCGACTACGCCGGGAGAGAATTCGTGGACCTGCCTCGACTCAAGGCACATCTCGTCCCTCGCCCCTTCGGCACGGATCGGGTCTTCCTCCTGTGCGAGGAGGGCCACTACCTCGTCCAGGGCAAGGCGGTCGCGGCCGTGTTGCCGTATCTCGACGGCACGCACACCATCGCCGAGATCACCGAGAAGCTCGCCGAGCGCTTCACGATGGGCGAAGTGGTCTTCGCGATCTCGAAGTTCCAGCGCTTCGGCCACCTCGTGGACGGCGCGGCGAGCGACGACCGGGCCGGGGCCGCGGCCTGGGAGAGCCTGGGCCTGGATGCCGTCGAGGCGGCCCATCGGCTGCGAGGGGCTCGGATCGAGGTGGCCGCGCTCGGCGCCGTGGACGCCGCCGCCGTGGTAGCGGCGTTGCGCGAGATCGGCGCGGCGGTGACCCCGGTGACCTCGGCCGCGACCGGCGCGGCGCCCACCGAGGGCGGACACCGGCCGGACCTGACGGTGGTGCTCACCGACGACTATCTCGACCCGAGACTGGCCGCGATGGACGCCCGGTTGCGGGCCGCCGGGCTGCCCTGGCTGCTGGCCAAGCCGACCGGGGCGGATGTGTGGACCGGCCCCTACCTGGTCCCCGGGCGCACCGGCTGTTGGCACTGTCTGGCCCACCGCCTGGCGGGCAACCAGCAGGTGGAGACCTTCCTGCGGCGGCGCCCCGACGGCACCGTCGACGAGGAGCCGATCCGCACCTCCCTGGCCGCCACCGCCTGGTCGGTGGGCCTGTCCGCGCACCTGGTCGCCGCCGCGGCGGCCGAACTCCTGGCGGCGGAGGGGCGTTCCGGCTACGAGGGGGTGCTGGTGTCGCTGCACGTACCCAGCCGGAGGCTGGAGCAACACCGGTTGATCCGGCAGCCGCAGTGCCCCGCCTGCGGCGATCCCGCGCTGCTCCTGAACCGCGATCCCCGGGTCGAACTCGTGGACCAGGCGGTGCGATTCGACGACGAGGGCGGGCACCGTACGATGCGCCCGGACGACACGTTCAAGCGGCTGGAGAAGCACATCAGCCGACTGCTCGGCGCGGTCAGCGCGCTGCGCCTGCTCAACGACGTGGACAACGGCGTCACCTTCAGCTACTCGGCCAGCCACAACTTCGCCGTACCCGGACCCAACATCGGCATGTTGCGCCGCAATCTGCGCGGCCAGAGCGGCGGCAAGGGCCGCAGCGACGTCCAGGCCCGGGTCAGCGGCGTGTGCGAGGCGATCGAGCGCTACTCGGGGGTGTGGCGCGGCGACCGCCGGACCGAGCCGGGTTCGTTCGAGGAGTTGGGCGCCGACCTGGCCGTGCACCCGTACGATCTGCTGCTCTACTCCGAGACCCAGTACGAGACGCGCGAGGAGTGGAACCGCGAGTCGGCCGGACGCCTGCACATCGTGCCGGAACGATTCGACGAGAAGCACCGACTGAACTGGACCCGGGCCTGGTCGCTGACCGACGACCGGCCCCGCCTGGTGCCGGCCGGCTACTCCTGGTTCGGCCACCCCGACCTGAACGAGCACTTCTACTGCTTCAGCGACGGCAACGGCAACGCCTCCGGGAACACCCTCGAAGAGGCGATCATGCAGGGGCTGTTCGAGAGTTGCGAGCGGGACGCGGTCGGCCTGTGGTGGTACAACCGGGCGCTGCGCCCGGGCTTCGACCTGGACTCGCTGCACGAGCCGTACGTGGACAGTCTGCGCGACTTCTACGCCGGGATGCAGCGCACCCTGGAGGTCGTCGACATCACCACCGACCTGGGCGTGCCCACGTTCGCCGCGGTCTCCCGGCGCACCGACCACCCGGTGGAGGACATCCTCCTCGGCTTCGGCGCCCACCTGGACGTGCGCATCGCGGTGTTGCGCGCGCTGACCGAGGTCAACCAGTTCCTGCCCGCGGTGATCAACCGCAACCCCGACGGCACCACCGCCTACTGGGAGGACGACCCGCACACCCTGGCCTGGCTGCACACCGCCACCGCCGAGCAGGAGCCGTGGGCGCTGCCCGCACGGCATCTGCCGCAGACCACGCTGGAGGGCTACGGCGTCCTGCACAGCGGCGACATCGCGCGCGACATCCGCGGCACGGTGGAGCGGTTGCGCGCGGTCGACCTCGAGGTGATCGTGCTCGACCAGACGCTGCCCGACCTGGAGTTGAACGTGGCCAAGGTGATGGTCCCGGGGCTGCGGCACTTCTGGCGCCGGTTGGGCCCGGGGCGGATGTACGACACGCCCGTGCGGCTCGGCTGGCTGGCCGAACCGGTGCCCGAGGCCGACCTCAACCCGTACAGCGTCTTCTTCTGAGCATGTCCCGTGCCCATGGCCCGGGTCCGGGCCGACCGGCGGCGCTCTCCAGGCGCCCGGTCGGCTCGGCCGGGCCGGCCCCGCTCCGCCCGGGCCGCTCCCGCCGCGTAACCGATCCGGCCCGGCCCGACCTGCCCCGGAGGTTCCATGACCAGCCTCGGTATCCCGCCGACCGCGGCCGGCGCCGCGACGACGGTGCCGGTGGAACGCATCGCCCTGCATCCGAACGCGCGGGCGAACACCGACGACGCCGGCGCCACCCTGCTCTTCCTCGGGCCGCGCGGACTGTCCCTGGGCGTGTTGACCCCGGGCGTCGCGGCGGCCGTCGCGCTGCTCGCCGACCGCCCGAGCAGCGAGGACGACCTGCACCGGGCCGTGCTCGACCGCGACGGGGAGGGCGCCCTGCTCAAACTGCCCGCGCTGCTCCAGCGCTTGCGCGCCGGCGGGTGGCTGGGCACCACCCTGGAGGTGGCCGGCCGACCCGTCCTCGCGCTGCGTCCGCTCGCCCCGCCGGCCCCCCTCGCCCGCGGTACGGCCGCCCCCGATCCGGCGACCCGGCGGTTGTCCCGCTTCGCGGTGCTCCGCCGCGAGGGCGAACACACCGTCCTGGAGTCGCCGTTGGCCGCGGTCGCCGCCGACCTGCTGGACCCGGCGCTGGCCGCACTGGTGGCCGCGCTGCCGCACCACGAGGTCGGCGCGCTGCCGCCCGGCGGTGCGCGCGCCCTGGAACTGCTGGCCCGACACGGCCTGTTGGTCGACCCGGAGCAGGAGGACGCCGATCCGGACCGGGCCAAGTGGTCGCCGCACGAATTGTGGTTCCACGGGCGCACCAGGGCCGGCCGGCACGACCTGCCCTACGGCGGCACCTATTGGCGGGCCGCCGCCGAGCCGCCCCTGCCGGTGGTCCGCCCGTCGTTCGACGGACCGACCGTCGATCTGCCCCGCCCCGACCTCGACGCGGTACGCCGTGCCGATCCGCCGCTGACCGACGTGCTGGAGGGCCGCCGCTCGGTGCGCGCGCACGACGACACGAAGCCGCTGACCCTCGCGCAGCTCGGCGAGTTCCTGTACCGCACCGCGCGCAATCGCGCCGTCCTGCACGAGGACCGCCAGGAAGTCGGCGACCGGCCCTACCCGTCGGGCGGGCGCTGTCACGAACTGGAGCTGTACCCGCTGGTGAACAACGTGGTCGGAGTGCCCCCGGGCCTGTACCACTACGACCCGCGGGACCACCGCCTCGAACGCGCCGCCGAGCCGGGACCGGCGGTCGGCCGGTTGTCCGAGATCGCCCGCGCCACCGCGCTGATGAGCACGCCACCGCAGGTCGTCCTGCTGGTGAGCGCGCGCTTCGGGCGGGTGATGTGGAAGTACCAGACGATGGGTTACGCACTCGTCCTCAAACACGTCGGGGTGCTCTACCAGACGATGTACCTGGTCGCGACCGCGATGGGCCTTGGCGGGTGCGGGCTCGGCGGCGGCGACTCCGACCTGTTCGCCCTCGCCACCGGCAACCGCTGGGAACGCGAGGGAACCGTCGGCGAGTTCCTGCTCGGCACGGTCGGCCCGGAGCCGAACACCGCCGTGCCGGGCGGGCCCGGAGGGGGACGGCCATGAACTTCCGTCGCGAGGCCTTGGAGGGACTGAAGGCCCCCGAGGAACTCGACGCGCCCATCCGCCTGGTGCGCACCCGCGCCTGGGCCCTGCTGCTCGCCCTGGCCCTGCTGCTCGGCGCCACCGCCGCCTGGTCGGCGGGCGGCACCCTGCCGCGCAAGGTCGAGGTGCCCGGCATCCTCACCCATCCGCTCGGCGTCTCGCGCGTGCAGAGCCCGCAGACCGGGCTGGTGTCCAATTTGTTCGTCGACTCGGCCACACTCGTGCCCAAGGGCACCCCGGTGCTCTCCGTGGTCGACGCCCAGGGCGCCACCCAGATCGTCCGGGCGCCGTTCGCCGGCCGGGTGATCGGTCTGCTCGTCTCCAGCGGCCAATACATCTCCGTCGGCACCACCTTCATGACCGTCGAGCGCACCGACGCCAACGACGACCGGCTCCTGGCCACGCTGTTCGTATCCCCGCGCAGCGCGGGCATGTTGCGCCCGGGCACCCAGGTGGACGTGTCCGTACAGTCCGCGCCCTCCCAGGCGTTCGGGCTGCTGCGCGGCCGGATCACCGCGATCGACCAGTTCCCGTACACCGCCCAGCAGGTGGCCGACTTCCTCGGCGGCGACCAGCAGGCCGCCGGCCGCCTGCTGTCCGCCGGCGGCGCGGTCCGGGTCACCGTCGATCTGGAGACCGACCCGCGCACGCTCAGCGGCTACCGCTGGACCAACAAGTCGGGCCCGCCGTTCCGGATCGACTCGCAGACCCCCATCACCGGCTTCGCCCGCCTGCCCGGCGAGCGCCCGCTCGATTGGCTGCTTCCGGGATGACCACCACCAGTTCGCCACCGCCCGCCGGGGCACCGCCCGCCCCGCCCGAGCGCGGTCGCCGCCGCCGCGAGTCCGCCGAGCGCCGGATGTCGGTACGCACGCCCACGGTCATCCAGCTGGAGGGGGTCGAGTGCGGCGCCGCCGCGCTGGCCATGGTGCTCGCCCACCACGGCCGGTTCGTCCCGCTGGAGGAGTTGCGACACGCGTGCGGGGTCTCCCGGGACGGCGCCAAGGCGGCGAACCTGCTGCGCGCCGCGCGCTCGTACGGACTGATCGCGCGCGGCATGCAGATGGAGACCGCGGCGCTGGCCCGGAACCGGCCGCCGGCCATCCTGTTCTGGAAGTTCAACCACTTCGTCGTCTACGAGGGCATGACCCGCCGACTCGGGCGGCCGATGGTGCGGCTCAACGATCCCGCGCAGGGCCGCCGGTCGGTCACCACCGAGGAGTTCGACGTCGCGTTCACCGGCATCGTGCTCACCTTCGAGCCGGGTCCGCGGTTCCGGCGCGGCGGGCACCCGCCCCGGCTGCTCGCCGACCTGCGCGCGCGCTATCGCAGCAGCGGCGGCGCGCTGCTGCTCGCCCTCCTGGCCAGCCTGCTGCTGATCCTGCCCGGCCTGGCCGCGCCCGCGTTCACCCGGGTCTTCATCGACCGGGTGCTCACCGGCGAGGACCATTCGTTCCTGCCCGCGCTGCTCGCCTCGATGGGTCTGGCGGCGGCGGTCACCATCGCGCTGACCATGCTGCAACAGACCCATCTGCTGCGGGTCGAGTCCGCGTCCTCGATCCGCAGTTCGGTCCGCGTGGTGCGCCATCTGCTGCGCCTGCCCGTGGTGTTCTTCACCCAGCGCAACCCGGCCGAGATCAGCAAGCGGGTCTCCGCCAACAACACCATCGCGCAGATCCTGTCCCGCGACGTGGCCACCACGGTGGTCAGCATGCTGCTCGTGGTGGTCTACGCGGGCCTGCTGTGGACCTACGACGCGCAGTTGACCCTGGTCGGGGTCGGCGTGGCGATGCTCAACATCGTGGTCCTCAAACTGGTCTCGCGGATGCGCACCGACACCGTGGCCAGGCTGCGCGCGGACCGCTCGGGCCTGGTGTCGGCGTCGTTCAACGGCCTCCAGTTGATCGAGACGCTGAAGGCGTCCGGGGCCGAGGGCGACTACTTCAAGCGCTGGGCCGGGTTCCAGGCCCGGGTGGTCTCCGGACAGCAGGCACTGGGCGCGCCCACCTCGATCCTGGCCGTGGTGCCGCCGCTGCTGGCCGCCGTGGACAGCGGTCTGCTGCTGTGGATCGGGGGTCTGCGGGCGATCGACGGGCACATGTCGATCGGTCTGCTGGTCGCCTTCCAGACCCTGGTCAACTCGTTCAGCCGCCCCGTGGCGCAACTGACCAACCTGGGACCGAGGTTGCAGGACGTGACCGCCGACCTGGGCCGGCTCAAGGACATCGAGAAGTTCCCGCCCGCGCCCGAGTTCCTCGACGACGAGCGGGACCGCCGCGCCCGCTCCGGCGCCGAGGAGCCGGCCGCGGTGCTCGCCGGTCGGGTCGAGTTGTCCCATGTCACCTTCGGCTACAGTCCGTTGGGCAAACCGCTCCTCGACGACTTCTCGCTGCGGGTGGGCCCCGGCCGGCGGGTCGCCCTGGTCGGCGGCTCGGGCAGCGGCAAGTCGACGGTGAGCCGGTTGATCGCCGGGTTGTACGAACCGTGGAGCGGCGAACTGCTGTTCGACGGCCGGCCGCGCCGGGACTATCCGCGCGACGTGATGGGCACCGCGGTGGCGTTCGTGGACCAGGACATCTTCCTGTTCGAGGGCACCGTACGGGACAACGTCACGCTGTGGGACGACTCGATCCCGGACGAGACGGTGGTCGCGGCGCTCCGCGACGCCGCCGTGTACGACGTGGTCGCGGCCCGGCCCGGCACCATCCACAGCGCGGTCGCGGAGAGCGGCAAGAACTTCTCCGGCGGCCAGCGCCAGCGCCTGGAGATCGCCCGCGCCCTGGTCCGCAACCCCAGCGTGCTGGTCCTGGACGAGGCCACCAGCGCACTGGACGCGCAGACCGAGGCGACCATCGACGACAACCTGCGCCGTCGCGGCTGCGCGTGCGTGATCATCGCGCACCGCCTGTCCACGGTGCGCGACAGCGACGAGATCGTGGTGCTCGAACAGGGTCGGGTCGCCCAGCGCGGCGACCACCACACCCTGGCGGGCATCCCCGGCCCGTACGCCGAACTGATCCGCGACCTGTAGCCCCGCACGCCGCCCCCGACCACCCGACCACACCCGAAGCGGCCGCGCTCCGCGCGCACCCGGCGCCCCGCCGCTCACGCCCGGTCCGCCGTCCCCACGGAGTTGTCCCCCACGGAAAAGAGGAGGAAGGATGACCGAGCCCACGCAGGGCTTCGAGCCCGCCGAGCCGCCCGACGACGCGCCGCCGGACCTGCACGCGCTCGGTGCCGCGCTCGGCCCCGAACTCGCCGGGGCCTGCGCACTCGACGGCGCCCTCAAGGTCTGGTTCGTCACCGCCGGCATGGTGGACGTGTTCGCCACCACCCGGGAGGAGGGCGGGCGCTGGCAGTTCCTGTGCCGGGTGGGGGCCGGCACGGTGTTGTGCGGAGCACCGGCCGGCGGTACCGCGATGTTGGGCAAACCGCTGCCCGGCGGGACGGTGCGAGCCGCGCCGCTGGCCGACGTCCTGGCCGCCGCCGCGGCCGACGCGGCGTTCGCGGGCCGCTTCGCGGCAGGCCTGGACCGGGGCCTGGGCGCGCTGGCCGACGCGGTGCGAATGGGCCTGCCACCGCGGACGTTCACCGCGCTGGAGGCGGGCGAGGGCGCCGAGTTGCCCGCCGGCGGCTCGGCCCGCTCGGTCGCCGGCACGCTGTGGGTGCGCGTGTTGTCCGGGTCGGTGGCCATCGGCGGGCCCGACGAGGCCGACGCCGACGCCCCGGCCGACGACGTCCCCGAGGCGGGCGCCACGGTCGGCTTCGGCGGCCGGCTGGCAATCGGCGCGGCCGACTGGCTGTACTCGGTCGGCGGCGCGCTCGTACACGTCGTCCGCACCCTGGACGTACTTACCGAGGCCCCGTTCACCCACGACCTGGCCCACCACCAGCACACCCTGATGCAGCGCGTGGACGAACGCCTGCGCGGCCGGCGCGGCAACGCCTGTCGGGAACTGGACGCGCGGCGCGAGGTCGACGCCGACGCGCTGCGCCGTTCCTCGCGCGCCCTCGGCGCGGTCCTGGACCCCTACCGGCCGGTGCACCGGGTCGGCCTGGACGCGGCCGACCAGGACGACTACCTCGCGGTGGCCCGGGTGGTCGGGCAGGCGAGCGGGGTGACGATCACCCGGGGCGGCACCTCGGAGGCCGCCGACGCCCGGCTGGACCCGCTGGAGCGGATCGCCGTCTCGTCCGGCTTCCGGGTGCGCGACGTGGCGCTCACCGGTCGCTGGTGGCGTACCGACTCCGGCCCGCTGGTCGGGCACACCCGCGTGGCGAACGCGGATCCGGACACCCGCCGCCCGGTGGCCCTGGTCTGGCGGCGTCGGCGCTATCACGTGCTCGACTCCACCGGCTCCGACTGGACGCCCGTCGACCGCGCCGGAGCGGCCCGCCTGGAACACCGCGCGACCATGTTCTATCCGGCCCTGCCGGAGAGCCCCGGCGGCGCCCGCACCCTGCTGCGCTTCGGCCTGCGCGGCAGCACCGTCGACGTGCTCGTGCTGTTCGCCTGCGGCCTGGGCGCCGCGCTGCTCGGGCTGGCGGTGCCGGTGTTGACCGGGAAGGTGCTCGGCGTATTCGTCCCGCAGGGCGACCGGGTCCTGGTCACCCAGCTGTGCGTGGTGCTGCTCGCCTCCGCGCTGTTGGCCGCGGTGTTGTCCGCGGTGCAGAACCTCTCGCTGCTGCGGGTGGAGGGGCGGTTCGAGGCGATCGCCCAGGCCGCTGTGTGGGATCGGCTGTTGCGCCTGCCCACCGGGTTCTTCGCGTCCGTCTCCTCCGGGTCGCTGAGCAGCGCCGCGCTGGGCATCAGCGCGCTGCGCGAGATTCTCAGCGGAGTCACCGCGCTGTTCGTGCCGGCGTGTCTGATCTTCCTGGTCAACCTGGGACTGCTGTTCTTCTACAGCGTGCCGCTGGCGCTGCTCGCCCTGCTGCTGGCCGCCCTGGGCGGCGCGGTGTGCGCGGTCGCCGGGTTGCGCCAGATGCGGCGCCAGCGCGAGCTGATGGCCGAGGAACACGAGTTGTCGGGGCGCATGTTCCAACTGCTCACCGGGCTGCCCAAGTTGCGGGTGGCCGCCGCCGAGGACCGGGCCTTCGCGTTCTGGGCGATGGGCTTCGCCCGCAGCCGGATGTTGTCGGTGCGCACCCGTCGGTTGCAGAACACGGTCACGGTGTTCAACTCGGGCTATCTGCTGCTGTGCACGCTGCTGCTGTTCGCGATGGTCTCCGGCCCCGCCGACGGGGAGTTGGACGTCGGCGGGTTCCTGTCGTTCAGTGTGGCCTACGCCCTGATGCTGGGCTCGATGCTGCAGATGACCGCGAGCATCACCATGATGGCGGCGGCGGTACCGCTGTTCGAGGGCGTGCGGCCGGTGCTCGCCGAGTTGCCCGAGGTGTTGGAGTCCAAGCAGCCGCCGGGCGACCTGTACGGCGGCATCGAGGTCAGCCGGCTGTCCTTCCGCTACGCGCCGGACGCCCCGCCGGTGCTGGACGACGTGAACCTGCGGGCCCGGCCCGGCGAGTTCGTCGCCATCGTCGGACCCACGGGCTGCGGCAAGTCCACCCTGCTGCGCCTGCTGATCGGTTTCGAGCAGCCGACCACCGGCTCGGTGCTCTACGACGGCCAGGACCTCGCGTCGCTGGACGTGGCGGCGGTGCGCCGGCAATTCGGCGTGGTGTTGCAAAACGGGCAGCTGTTCGCCGGCAGCGTGCTGCACAACATCTGCGGACTGCGCAACTACACCCTGGACGAGGCCTGGGAGGCGGCCGAGATGGCCGGTCTGGACCAGGATCTGGGCCGGATGCCGATGGGCATGCACACCGTGCTCTCCGACGGCGCGGTGACCCTGTCGGCCGGCCAGCGGCAACGGCTGATGATCGCCCGGGCGCTGATCGGCCGGCCGCGCATCCTGTTCTTCGACGAGGCGACCAGCGCGCTGGACAACCGCACCCAGGAGGTGGTCACCCAGAGCACCCGCCGGCTGAACGCCACCCGGATCATCATCGCGCACCGCTTGTCCACGGTGATGCAGGCCGACCGCATCGTGGTGCTCGACGCCGGACGGGTGGTCCAGTCCGGGCCGCCGGACCAGTTGCTGGCCGACGAGGACGGCCTGTTCCACCAACTGGTCCAACGTCAGATGACGTAGGGCCCGTCGGCCGCAGCACCCACCGCCCGCGAGTTCGGCCGCTACCGCACCCAGGAGGCCCCCGTGCCCGGATCGCCCCTCCACTCCGGTCCCCCCGGATCGCCCGTCCGCGCCCGTCCGCCGGGCCCCGCCGACGACCTCGACCTGGCCGACATCCGCGTCGACCCGCTCGCCTTCCTCACCACGCTCGCCGCCGAGTTCGGCGACCTGTGCAGCCATCGCACGCGCGGCGAGGTGGTGTGGTTCGTCAATCGCCCCGATCTGGTCCGGCACATCCTCAAGGACAACTACACGGCGTGGACGAAGGCCGGCACCCCGGACGACTTCATGCTCACCCCGCTGCTCGGCAAGGGCCTGCTGACCAGCGACGGTCCCGCCTGGGAGCGGCAACGCCGGTTGTGCGCGCCGGCGTTCCGGCCTCGGCGGGTGGAGCGGTTCGACACGCTGATGACCGACGCGGCCGTCGACCTGGCCGACGCGTGGGAGCGGGCCGCCGAGGAGGGGCGGACCATCCGCGTCGACCACGACTTCACCGCGCTCACCCTGGGCATCGTCGCGGACGCGCTGCTCGGCGCCGATCTGGCCGCGGCGGGGCGGGGGTTCGGCCGCGCGGTCGACGACATCAACCGCTTCATCGGCCACTTCGACGGCGAACCGGGCACGCCGACCGTCGCGGACGCGGACCTGGCCCTGCTCCGCCGGCGGTACACCGCCGCGCAGACCTTCCTGGCCCGCGTCGTCGGCATGCTCGTCGCGGCCCGGCGCTACACCGGGCCGCCGACGGATCGGCCGGCCGACCTGCTCGACGCGATGCTCGGCGCCCGGGACCCGCACGGGGACGCGCTCGACGACCGCGAACTGCACGACCAGGTGCTGACCATGGTGATGGCCGGGCACGAGACCACGGCCAAGGCGCTGAGTTGGACCGTGCACCTGCTCGACCGCCATCCGCAGGCCGCGGCGGCGGTTCGGGGCGAGTTGGCCGAGGTACTGGCCGGCCGACCGCCCCGGGCCGCGGACCTGCCCCGCCTGGAGCTGACCCGGCGCTGCCTGGAGGAGGCGATCCGGCTGTATCCGCCGGTGTGGCTGATCTCCCGGCGGGCCGCGGCGGACGACGTGCTCGACGGCCGCCACGTGCCCGAGGGCACCCTCGTGTGCATCAGTCCGTGGACCCTGCACCGGCACCCGGCGGTGTGGGAGGACCCCGAACTCTTCCGTCCGGAACGCTTCGCCGCGACCGCCCGGGCGGCCCGGCCCGCGCACGCCTACGTGCCGTTCGGCGGCGGGCCGCGGGTGTGCATCGGCCAGTCGTTCGCCCTGACCGAGGCGGTCCTGGTGCTGGCCACGGTGTTGCAGCGGCTGGAGTTGCGCGGTGTGGCCGGGCATTCCGTGGTGCCCGAGGCGCTGGTGACCCTGCGCCCCAGGGACGGCCTGCTGATGACCGCGCACCCGCTCGCCGCGGGCGGTCGACCGTGATCGGCCCGGCCCACCCCGGCGGCAGCTATCGGCCGCAGGCCGAACTCGGCGGAGTGCCGGCCGAGGTGCGCCGGCTGGAGATCCAGGCCGAGCTGAGCTGGGCACACGAGTGGCGGGTGGTGCGGGACACCGCCCCCGCGGTCGCCGGCGCGGTGCTGGACGCCGGTTGCGGAACCGGGGCGGTCACCCGTCGGCTGCGGACCGAACTGGCCGATCCGCGAACCCGGTTGGTGGGCCTGGACGCGGACGAACGGCTGCTGGCGGTGGCCCGGGCCGAGGCGCCCGCGGCGGGAATCGACTACGTGGCCGGCGATCTGACCGAACCGCCGCTGCCGGCCCGCTCGTTCGACCTGGTGCTGGCCCGCTACGTGTTCCAGCACCTGGCCGATCCGGTGGGCGCCGCCCGGGCGCTGGCCGCGCTGCTGCGCCCCGGCGGCACGTTGGCGGTGATCGACGTGGACGCCGGGCTGTGGGGCTGCGCGGATCCGGACCTGTCGGCCCTGTGCGCCGACGCCTACCGCGCCCTCGGCACGGCCCAGGCCGCCGACGGCGGGGATCGCCTGGTGGCCCGCCGGCTGCCCCGGATCCTGCGCCGCGCGGGCCTGACCGAGGTCGGCGTGCGTCCGTTCGCCTACACCGGCGACGAGGTCGGCGGCGCGGCCGCGCTCGCCCCCCAGTTGTCCCCCGAACGCCTGCTTCCGCTGGTCGAGCGCGGCGCCCTGGGCCTGGGGACGTACGCCCGGGCGATGGCGGCGTGGGAACGCTTCGTCGCCGCCGACGGCTTCACCCTGATCCTGGGCTTCGCGGTCGTCGGCCGAGTACCCGTGCCGTAGCGGAGGTCGGGCAGGCCCGGGCGGCGGTGGCGCGTGCCGTCGACGCGCGTCACCGTCACTGCGTCGACGCCAGTCTCGTGGACAGCGCGGTACGGCCCGAGATGCCCAGCTTCCGGTAGACGTGCGTCAGATGCACCTCCACCGTGCCGCGCGTGACGCACAACGACTCGGCGATCGCCCGGTTGGTGTGCCCGGCCGCGGCCAGTTCCGCGATCTGCCGCTCCGAGGGGGTCAGCGAGCCGGGGCCGGACAGGCTGGTCCGGCGCAACCGGCCGCCGCAGGCGAGCAGATCCTTGTGCGCCCGCTCCACCAGCAGGTCCCAGCCGCACTCCTGCGCCAGCCCCATGCCGCGCCGCAACGCCAGGCGGGCCGCGGCCGGTTGACCGGCCAGCGCGTACACCCGGCCCGACTCGACCAGGGACTCGGCCAGTTGCAGCCGGGCGCCGGACTGCTCCAGGACCGCCACCGACTCCTCCAGGAGCCGGATGGCGCCGCGCGGACCCTCGATCCGCGCCCGGTTGCGCAGCGCCTCGCCGATCGGGGCGGGCGCGCCCCAGCGGCGGGCGAGTTCCAAGCCCTCCTCGAACAGCGGCGCCGCCTCGGTCCGCCGATCCAGGTCCACCAGGGCCAGCCCGGCGCCGCCGCGCCAGTCGCTCAGCGCCGGGTTGGCGATGCCCAGTTCGGTCAGCCGTCGGCCGCATTCGAGGTGGTCGGCCAGCGCCCCGCGCGGGTCCCCGGCCGCGTGCCTACATCGGGCCCGCACACCCAGCGCGGTGGCCCGTGCGCGCGGCACGCCCAGGGCGCCGCGCAACATCGTGGTCGCCGCGTCGTACTGGCCCAACACCACTCGAATGCGGGCCAGTTGCACCCGGGTCAGTTGGGTGAGCGCGGACAGTTCGGGACCGCGCGCGAGCCGGCCGGCGGTGCGCGCCTCGGCCAGCGCCTCGGCCAGGTTCCCGGCGCGCAGCGCGATGTCCGCGCACAGGCAGTGCGCGACCACGGCGGGCAGTCCGATCCGCGAGTGGGCCGGGCCGATCGGAATCGCCGCGGTCAGGCTGCCCGCCCACGCCCGGGCCTCGTCCAACCGGCCGGCCCACGCCAGCACCACCACGCTGCGCAGCAGGAGCAGCGCCGACGCGCTGCCCCGGGGCGGTTCGCCCGCCAACGCGCGCTCGATCAGGTCCAGCGCGATGCCGCTGGGCTCGGCCCGGCACGCGCTGTCCGACGCGAACGCGGCCAGCAGTTCGCGCTCGCCCGCGGTGACCCCGGTCACCTCGGCGGCGGCGTGGTCGAGGCCGGACCGTGCCGCCCGCTCGGATCGGACCTCGGTGCCGGCGGCCGGTCCGCCCAGGTGCGCGATGGCCCGCAGTCGCAGCCGCACGTCCGGGTCGGGACAGTCCCGCTCGACCAGTTCGCCGAGCCGCGCCGCCGCGTCCCGGGCGGGCCGCATCACCGCCTCCACGCTGTCCCCCTGGCGCAGCACGTGCGCGTGGCACAACTCCAGGACCGCCTCGGCGCGTTCGGCCGGATCGGTGAGCAGCCGCAGCGCCTCCTCCAGGTGCCGTGCGGCCGCCTCGGGCGCGGTGGGCACCTCGGCCCGGCCCAGCAGCACGAGCAGGCGCGCCCGGTGTTCGGCGGCCGGGTCGTCGCGCAGCGCGCGCCGGGCGTACTCGGCGCAGCGCAACGTCGCGCCCGCCGCCAGCGCGGCCCGGCCCGCCTCGTAGAGCACCGCGCCGGCCCACGCGTGGTCGTCCACGTGCAACGTGTCGATGCGCAGCAGGTGTTCGGCGACGCGCGTCGGCGGCGCGCCGTAGTCGCCGAGCCGGCGGGCGGCCCGCACATGCCGATCGCGCAGCAGCGTCTCGGGGATGGTGTCGTGCACGGCGTCGCGCAGTTCGGGGGTGCGGAACGACAACCGGCCGCCGGGGGGTGTGCCGCGCAGCACGCCGACGCGGACGAGTTCGGCCAGCGGCCCGTCCAGCCGGTCCGGCCCGGTGCCCATCAGGTCGGCCACGATGTCCAGGTCGGCGCCGTCGCCGAACAGGGCGGTCGTCTGCGCCAACGCGCGGACCCGCTCGGGTTGTCGGGCCAGTCGTGTGGTCACCGCCGCCGCCTCGATCCGGGCGGCGATGCGGCGGATGTGGTCGGCCCGGGTCTGTCGGGGCCGTCCGT
Source organism: Embleya scabrispora (assembly GCF_002024165.1). Taxonomy (NCBI): domain Bacteria; kingdom Bacillati; phylum Actinomycetota; class Actinomycetes; order Kitasatosporales; family Streptomycetaceae; genus Embleya; species Embleya scabrispora. Next base: position 6,860,676 of record NZ_MWQN01000001.1, on the reverse strand, counting down.
CGAGGTGGACGCCGGAGCGGATCGGACCCAGTTCCGGCGGCAGCCCGGCCTGGAGCTGGGTGTCGATCAACCGCGCCAGATACGCCGGCACCCCGCCGGTGACGTGGTGGCACAGCCGCACGAACGGGTCCTCGGGAACCCGGCCGGCGTAGGCGCGTTGCACCAACTCCCCCGCGCTGTGCACGGACAGCGGGCGCAGCGTGCTCTCGTGGCAGGCGGCCTGCGCGCCGATGTCGTCGAGCGCGTCGCGCGCGGGCAGGTCGTCGTCCACGCGCACGCCGAGCACCACGAGCAGCGGCAGTCGGGTCAACCGGCGCACCAGGTGTGCGAACCACCGCAGCGAGGCGTCGTCCATCCACTGCGCGTGGTCGACGACGATCACCCGGGGGCAGCGCCGGACGGCCGGCAGCAGCACCTCGTACAACTCGTCGAACAGCGGCCGCCCGTGGTCCTCGGGCGCGGTGTGCGGGAGCGCGCGGCGCAGTTCGTCGAACCGGTCGTCCCCGGCCGGCTGCGTCGCGTCACCGAGTCCGGTGAGCAACTGGCGCAGCGCGGCGAAGGGTTCGCGGGCGTCTCGGTGCTGGCACGAAACCAGCACGGGAGCGGCGCCGGCGCGGCGTTGGCGCTCGGTGAACTCGACGAGCAGTTCACGGCACCACATCCCCGACGCGGTACGGATGATCACGGCGCGTCCGCCGGCTCCGGTTCGCGAGGCGCGTGCGTGCGCCAGCAGATCGGAAAGTTCGGATACCCGCTCCGGTTCCACTGAAGCGATCCCTTCCCCCCAGCGCGGCCCGCACCGCGACACCCTGCGGGGAGACCGGGCAGCCCGATTGTCGTCGGGAACGCCGCCGACGGCTCCCCGCGGGGCCGCAGCGGTAGGACACGTACGTTCTCGACCACCGTCCCCCCGGGGCCGGTCGTGCGCTTGCGGTTCCGTTCCCACCGCGCGGGCCCCCCGGTCCGACGCGGCGCACGGCGGCCCGAAATCGGGATGTGGGGCACGCCGATCAGCTGTGTCTCCAGCAGCGGGTTCCTTGTTACGCCATTGCGGTGGCGTGCCACAAGACCCGATCTCCAACTCGACGCAAGGATCTTGTGCCCGTTCGTTGAACGGATTTCAACCCGATCCGACACGGCGGAAAACCCGCCGATCCGGGCCGAAATCGCCCCTTGACGCCGGGAATTGGGCCCACCGGGTTCGGCGATTCCCGTGACTGCGCCCGCCATCGGTTCCATGATGCGAATGCACCTGGTTTTGCACGAACGGCGGAGCCGTCCGAGGTCGCGCCACACGGGGCAGCGATCGGACGGAAGCGGGAAGGTGATGACGATGCGTGCCGGCAACGGGGATGCGGCGGACTCGTTCGGGTCGGTGACCTGGGTGAAGAGCAGTGCGAGTACGGCCGAGGGCAACTGTGTGGAGGTGGCGCTGCTGCCCGGCGGCGCGATCGCGGTCCGCGACTCGCGGCGGGCGCGGGGACCGGCCCTGGTCTACTCCCGGGCGAGCCTGGCCGGCTTCGTCGGGAACACCGGACTCGGGGGGTGCGCCGGGCCGATCGGCTGACCGGGACCGCATCGCGGTCGCCCAATCGACGGACACGCGGGATGCCGTGCCGGGATAATGATGGGCGTCCGTCTGCCCCTTGGAGTTCCCATGTCCGCCGAACACCCGGCCCGTGCGCCGTCGATCGCACCGGTGGTGTCCCTCACCCAGCAGACCAGTCCGGCCGCGGCCGTCAAGGTGCTCGGCGCGACGCTGCGCAAGTTGCGGCTGGACAACGGCCGGGGGCTGAAGGACGCGGCCGAGGCGATCCGGGCGTCGATGTCCAAGATCAGCCGACTGGAGCGCGGCGAGAGCCCGCCGCGCCCGCGGGACGTCTTCGACCTGGTCCGCTACTACGGCGTCCGGGACGAGGAATCCCTCTCCGAGATAGAGGAGTTGCTGAAGAAGGCGCTGGAGCGGGCCTGGTGGAGCCACTACAGCGATGTGATGCCGGGCTGGCTGGCCCGGCTGATCGGGATGGAGGACTCGGCGACCAAGATCGACACCTACGAGGTGCACGTGGTGCCCGGCCTGCTCCAGGTGCCCGAGTACATCCGCGCCGTGGTGCGCTCCGGCCTGCCCCGCGCCGCGCCCGAGGAGGTCGAACGGCGCATCGAACTGCGGCTCCAGCGCCAGGCGTTGCTCGCGGACGAGCACCGCCCGGATCTGACCGCGCTGCTGGACGAGGGCATCCTGCGCCGACCCGTCGGGGGCCCGGCGGTGATGGCCGCGCAGATGCGGCACCTGTTGGCCGAGTCGGCGCGGGAGCGGATCAACATCCGCGTGGTGCGCTTCGATCGCGCCGCCGGTGTCGCCCCGCCGTCGCCGATGACCTATCTCCGCTTCGCCTCGGGCGGCCCGAGCGAGATGGTCTACCTGGAGCAGGCCAACAGCGCGACGTACCTGAGCAGGCGCGCGGACATCGACGCCTATCGGGAGATCCTGCTCCGCCTGTGGGCGGCGGCCGAGAATCGGGCCTCCAGCGAAGGTATGTTGCGCGACGCCGAACGCCACTTCACCGCGGCCGCCGAAAGCTGACCCGCCGGGTCGTGCTCCGCCCGGGCTCCCGGGTCAGCTCACCCGGGCCAGGCCGCCGTACTCGATCCACTCCTCGGTCTGTTGGCGCGCGGCGACCTGCGAGTCGGGGCGCCACGTGGAGACTTCCACCAGCCCGGGGTCGAGAACGGTCAGCCCGGTGAAGTAGCCGTCCACCTGGGCACGATCGCGTACCCGACCCCAGTTGCCGCCGGTGGCCTGGGCCATGAAGTCGCTCACCCCGTCCCGGATCGCCGGGTCCTCGCTGACCAGTTGGCAGATCACCATGAAGCTGCCCGGCGGCAGCCGGTCGGCGACCCGGCGAATCATCGCCCCCGGCCCGGCGGACTCGGGCAGGCAGTGCAGGACCGAGACGAACAGCGCCGCGACCGGTTCGTCCGGCCGGATCAGCCGCTGGACCTCGGGGCGCCCGAAGATGCCGTCGGTGTCGGTCATGTCGGCCTGGACGACGGCGGTGTTCTCGTTCTCCTCCAGCAACATCCGACCGTGCGCCAGCACGATGGGGTCGTTGTCGACGTAGACCACCCGGGACGCGGGGTCCACGCGCTGCGCCACCTGATGCACGTTGTCCCGGGTGGGCAGCCCGGATCCGTGGTCCAGGAACTGCCGTACCCCGTACTCGGCGGCCAGCACCCGGACCACGCGGCGCAGGAACGCCCGGTTGTTCAGTGCCAGCTCGCGCGTGCTGGGCACGATCTCGAGCAGTTTCTCGCATGCCTCGCGATCGGCCGGGTAGTTGTCGGTGCCGCCGAGATACCAGTCGTACATCCGTGCGGCACTCGGTGTGTCCACGTCGATCTCGGGCATCGGTCCGTCCGCGTTCCCCATCGCGCCCCCTCGTGCGTCCGCGCTCGCCGGAACCCACCGCGGTCTTCCGGTCGCCGCCCGTGCGCGCACCATGCTAGATGTGTGACGTGTGTCGGGGCAGGCGCTCCGGCCGGGAAGTCGGGAGTCCGCACGCGGCGCGAAACGGCACGGTGGGGGGAGAAGCGGGTCGCGCGGCACGGGTTGCGCACGACCCGCACGCCCTCATCCGCCGCCCGGGCCGTCGGGACCGCGGGCGTGGATCGGGGCGTCCCGGCCGTCCGGACGCGGCGCGGCGTCGGGACGGCGTTCGAGGGTCCTGACCACGGCGGTGGGCAGGCTGCGCTCGGCCAGGACCAGCTGGGCGGCCACCTCGGGCGGATCGGTGCCCATGAGGTCGGCCGCGGCGGTCAAGGTCATGCCGAGCCGGTAGTGCAGCACGACCGCGTCCGCCTGCGGCCACGGCAGGGCGTCGTGCAGGGTGCCTCGGGCGGGGGTGTGCGAGGCGGTGACGGCCCGGCCCAGGATGCGCCAGGCCCCGGCGGTCGGATTGGGCCCGCGCAGCATGTCGGCCCAGGTGCCGGCCAGTTCGGCCACGGCCGACTGCACGGCCCGCTCGCCCCGGAGGGGATCGCCCGTCCGGTGCCGGGCGTACTGCGCCCACCGCGCCCGATGCAGCAGACAAAACGCGGCGAAGTCGATCGGCGCCCCGGCCGGCCCACCGGAGCCGGCCGGCTCGCCGTCGGTTCGATCCGACCGCGGTACGTCGGCCGTGGGCGCCGCCGGGCACCACGCGGCGGACATCGGCGCCTCCGCGCACGTCCGGACGGCCGTGCGCGCCGTCGCACCCCGGTCAGCCGACATCGCCGTCGCCGGTGTGCGTCCCGGTCACCCGGGCCGGCCGCGACCCGGGTCCCGGCAGGGCGGCGAACGGCAGTCCCCCGGCCGGGAATCCGGCGTCGCCCAAGCGGATCAGCACGCCGTAGTGCACCTGCTTCCACAACCGCCGGATCACGTCCGGATGCGCGCCCAGCCGCTCCACCAGCAGCTCGGCACCGGCCCGGTCCAAAATCAGCTCGCCGGCCAGGACCCGCTCGACCGTACCGGGGCGCAACGGTTCGCCGCCGATGCGATCCGGCGCGGGACGCCCGGCGGCCAGCCACAGGCCGCGCACCATGGCGGTCAACAACGCGGCCAGGTCCGGCAGTTCGCGCCGGATGCCGTGGTCGACCCCGCGCGAGCACTCCCACAGGGCACGCAGATCCGCCGCCTCGCCGCCCAGCTTCCCGGCCAGGGTCTCCACCACCGGCCAGGAAGCGAACACCTCCCCGGCCAGGATGCGGGCCAGGAACTCCTCGCCGATCCCGGCCTGCCAGGCCAGGTCGGCGACGGTGACCCCGGCGGTACGGCGCAGTTCGCGCAACGCGGTCGCCAGCCGCTCGCCGGCGTGCTGGGACGCCGACAGGTCCGCGTCCCCACGCGCGTCCTCGCCCGGATGCGCCCGGGCCCCCAGACGCGCGGCCAACTGCGCGGACCACTCCGGGCGCAGCCCTACCGTCGTGCCGGGCCGGACCTCCCCCACCGCCGCGCGATATCGCTGGGTCTCCCCGCTCAGCCGGTCCGCGTAGGCCAGCCGGACCCGCAGCGGCTCGCACGTACGTTCGGCCTCCTCCAGCGCGCAGGCCACCCGGCGCAGGATCGCGACGATGCCCGCCTCCAGCCCCCGGGGGTCGACGGCCGGCGGCGCCTCGCGCTCCCGTGCCGTGCGTGCCCGCCGCCGGCAACCGGGGTCGCAGTAGCGCCGCTTGCGGTCGCCCGTGTCGCGCCGCGCGAAGCGTCGACCGCACGCGGCGCACGTGGTGATGCCCCTGCGGGCGTTCATCCCGTGTCTCTCCCTCCGGTCCCGGGCGTGGTCCCGGCACCGTCCCCGGTGCGCGCGCGCCTCACGGCCGAGGCCGAGGCGCTCGACCGGAGCCGGCCGGCCGCCGCCTCCGCATGCCGAATGCTTTCCCCGAACGCAAAGCGGGGAATGCCGTTCTCGGGAATCGCCGGAGATCGTCCGAGAGTCCTCCGGCGGATAAGTCGTCCACCATGCTCGATTCCTTGATCGTTGTTCCCCGGCGCTCCGGGGCGACGACCGTCGATCCGGATCGTTCGACGCTCCGGAAGCTACTCCCAGAGTTTCCGAAACGCCAAGGAAACCCGAGAAATGCAAATGCACGGCCGGTCGCCCCAACGCTTCGAAGCCTCGCTCGGACTCCGTCGGGCCCGCCGACAACGATCCCACGGCGGGCAAAGAAGCGCAGGTCGGATGCCACAAACCGGCCACGGGCGGCAGCGACCCGATCGGAAGGCGTCACCGCGGAGGAACCTCCCGATTTCTCCGATCGACCGCGTCGAAACCGGCTCCGGCCGCGAATCCACCCCTGCGGGTGACACCCATGCAATTGCATATGCAAAGGAATCGGAAGCGGATGTCACCCGCAAATCGCCTCGAACGAATCCCTCGCCCCGCACCGACACCCACGGAATCTCCCATCGAGCGCGGACACCGGCCGATTCTCCATGGAACCGCGCGACCCGCACGACAGGCACGACACGCGGGACATGCACGCCACGCGCCACATCCCCCCACACACACACGCCGACACGCCGACACGCCCGACACCGCACCGAACCGATCGGTCGGTGCCTGGCACAATGGTTCGCGAACGGGTTCGAAGGCGCTCGTGCGCGCAGCCTTTCGTTCGGGACACACCGGGTGAACGGCGGACAGGAAAAGGAACCACCGCCGTGAGCGAGAATCGACCGTCCGAGGGCCAGCCGATCCCGGGGCCCGACGTCGCGCACAACGCCCGGGTCTGGAATCACTGGCTGGGCGGCAAGGACAACTACCCGATCGACCGCAAGGTCGGCGACCACGTCACGAGCATGTTCCCGAGCATCGGCGAAGTCGCCCGCGCGGACCGGGAGTTCCTGGGTCGCGCGGTGCGCTTCCTGGCCGGCGAGGCGGGGATGGACCAGTTCCTCGACATCGGCACCGGGCTGCCCACCGCCGACAACACGCACGAGGTCGCCCAGCGGGTGAACCCCGCCGCGCGGATCGTCTACGTGGACAACGACCCGCTGGTCCTGGCGCACGCCCGCGCGCTGCTCACCAGCACCCCCGAGGGCGCCACCGACTACATCCACGCCGACGCGCACCACCCCGACGCCATCGTCCGGGACGCCAAGGCGACGCTGGACTTCGACCGCCCGGTCGCGGTGATGCTGCTCGGCAGCCTCAACTTCATCCTCGACACCGACACGGCCGTGGACATCGTCGGGCGGCTGATGGCCGCCGTACCGTCCGGCAGCCACCTGGTGATCACCCACCCGACCACCGAACTCGGCGGCGAGGGCAACGTCGAGGCCATGCGGTTCTGGAACGAGAACGCCACCCCGCCGATCACCGCCCGCGGGCTCGCCGAATTCACCCGCTTCTTCACCGGCCTGGACCTGCTCGACCCGGGCATCGTCTCGTGCGCCCGCTGGCGAGCCACCTCCGTCGACGGTCGACTCCCGCCGATCGTCCCGCAGTTCGGCGCGGTCGCCCGCAAGCCCTGACCCCTTCACGGGCAAGGCCATGCGGTCCCGACCGCACGGCTTCCGCACACACCGCGGCGGCGCCGGGCCCGAAGTCCCCGGGCCCGACGCCGCCGCGCGTTCGGCCGTACCGTCCGTCTTCGCGTCCGGCTACTCCGTCCGCAGCCCGTCCGGCCGCATCATCCGCCACAGCGGCGGCAGACTCAGTGCCGTGACCAACAGCACCACACCCGCGCCGATCCCGGTCATCGACGCCAGCCCGGTCCAGTCCACGCCGAACGGACGTTGCGCCATGCCGAGCAGCGCCGCGCCCAACGCCACCCCGGTGCCGGCCGCGAGGATCAGGCCGAGCACCACCGGGATCGCCGTCTGGTACAGGATCGACCAGCTCAACGTGCCGCGCCTGGTGCCGAACGCGACCAGGACCGACAACAACTTCCGCCGCTCGCGCAGCTGTTCCAGCATGGTCACCAGCAGGCTCGCGCCGATCATCAGCAGCACCACCGTCGAGCCGATGAACAGCGCGGTGCGGACGTTCGCGAACCGCCGCGATTCCTGGGTCTCGTTCAGCGTGTACACCTGCGCCAACGGATCCACCCGGGCCATGGCGTTGCGCGCCAGGTCGCTCGCGTCCGGCACCGCCGGGTCGAGCGCCACGGTCATCGAGTACGTCAACTGCCGGTTCACCGCCGCCGGCACCGCGCCGGGCGTCGCCAACACGCCGTCCGGCATGATCCCGCTCCCGTCCGATCGACCCGGGACCGTGCGCGCGGCCTTGGGAATCACCCACGGCGTGGGCGCGGCGGACGCACGCGGACCGTGGCCCGTGTCGATGACCACGTTCTTCCCGGGCACCGGCCGCATGCCCCCGACGGAACTCGACGTGCGCGGGTCGACGACGAACGTGTCCCCGTCCGCGCATCCCTCGATCCGGGCCAACTCGCGCAACGTGTCACACGTCCCGATCGTCAGCGACGCGCCCGGACCGGGATCCTCGCCCGGCTCGGCCAGGCGGGTGGTGGATCGCCCGAAGACGCTGCGCACCCCCTTCGTCTCCCGGAGCTGCCCGGTGATCCGCGCGATCCCCTCGGTGCCCACCGGCGCGTCGGAGCTCACCGAGAGTTGGGCCCGCGTCGTATCCGCGCCGGTCTCCTTGACGTAGTCGTTCTCGATCCCCAGGAAGAGCATCTGGAGCGCGATCGCCCCCGCCACCGCGACCGCGATGCCGTTGACCGCCCGGGCCGCCGCCGTACTGCCCACCTGGAGCCGCCGGACCGCCAGTTGCCACGGCACCCGACCGGCACCGAGCCGGGCCACCACCGCCTCCACGACCCAGGGCAACATCGCGGTGACACCGAGCAGGAGCAGCACCACGCCGAGCACGACCTGCCCCCGGTTGAACTCCCCGCTCTCCGACCCCCGGCGGATCAGCGGGTACAGCGCGGCCAGCCCCGCGAGCGGCAGCAGCAGGCGCCACCACACCCGGCGCCGAGGGGGTGTGCCGGCACGGACCACGCCCAGCGGTTCGATCACCACGGCACGCAGCGCGAACAGGGTCACCGCGACCGCCGACAACGGCACCGCCAGCGCCACGAGCACCGCGAGCGGCACGCTCGGGTCCAGGTCGGCCGGGAAGATGCTCAGGTCGAACGCGGCGGCCACGCCGGTCAGTTGCCGCCCGATCAGAAAGAAGCCGAGCCCGAACAGCAAGCCGAACAGTGATCCCGCGAGCGCCTCCCCCGCCGCGATCCACCGGGTCGTCCGCGCGTCGGCGCCGACCAGCCGCAGCGCCGCGAGCCGCCGGTCCCGCCGCTCGCCGCCGAACCGCACGGCCGTGGCGATCAACACCGCGACCGGCATCAGCAGCACCACGAACATCACCACGACCAGCAACACCAGCCGGGGATCCATCGGATCGGCGGGAAACGGGCTGCCGAACGCGGTGATCCGCAGTACCGAACTCCACCTGTCGCCCGCGGTCACGGTGTCGTTCCCGGCGTAGAACGCCAGTTCGTCCGGGCCGATCAGGCCCTTGTCGCCGATGGTGCCGACCGTGCGGTAGGGAAACCGCTCCCGGAGCAGCCGCCCCCGGCTCGTATCGAGCAGGTCGGCCAGCGCGGGCGAGACGACCATCTCGCCCGGTCCGGGCACCTTGGCCAGCCCCGGCGGGATCGGCGCCTTCGGGCCCTCCGCCCGCAGGAGCCGACCGCGGATCTCCTCGCCCTTGTAGCTGGTGTCGACGGTGGCGATCAGCAGCGTGTGGTCGCCTGCCTGCGCCGCCTGCCCGCGCTGTTCGTTGCGATCGCGGCCCCGCTCGTCCCGCGCGGACAACGCGCCCGGAATCGCGGTGGTCAGCAGCAGCAGCGCCACCCCGAGGCCCACGCCGATCGCGGTCAACAGCGTGCGGATCCAGCCCTCCCGGCCGCCGGTGACCGCGAATCCGGCGCCCATCCGGAGATTCCGAAGCACGTTCACGCGGCGCGCGCCATGTCTCGGGACCGGCCGTCGCGCACGACGATCTCCCGGTCGGAGTAGGCGGCGATCCGCGACTCGTGGGTGACCAGGACAATCGCGGCGTCGGTGGATCGGGCCGCCCCGATCAGCAGTTGCATCACCCGTTCGCCGTTGAGCGAGTCCAGCGCGCCGGTCGGCTCGTCCGCGAAGACCACCCGGGGACGGATCACCAGCGCACGGGCCACCGCGATGCGTTGGCCCTGGCCGCCGGAGATCTCGCCGGGCCGCTTGCGCGCGAGGTCGGCCACCTCCAGGCGCTCCATCCACTCCCGTGCCCGGGCCTCGGCCTCCTTGCGCCTGACCGCGTTCAGCCGCAGCGGCAGCGCGACATTCTCCAGGCAGGTCAGTTCGGGGACGAGTTGGCCGAACTGGAAGACGAAGCCGAAGTCGCTGCGGCGCAGCGCGCTGCGCCCGCCGTCCGACATGGCGGTCAGGTCGCGGCCGTCGTAGCGGATGGTGCCGGAGTCGGGGCGCACGATGCCGGCCAGGCAGTGCAGCAGGGTCGACTTGCCCGATCCGGACGGGCCCATGATGGCCACCACCTCGCCCGACCGGATGGTGAACTCCGCGCCGGCGAGGGCGGGTGTCGATCCGTAGGCCTTGTGCAGGTCGTGGCCGCTGAGCAGGGAGTCGGTCACTTGCGGATCTCCAGGGTGAGTTCGCCGAGCCGGGCGGCGGTGAGTTCGAGCCAGCGCAGGTCCGCCTCGAGATGGAACAGCGCGTGGTCGCAGATCAGTCGGTCACCGAGATCGCCGTCGAGCTTGCGCCGGGTCAACTCGCGCATCATGGTCAGGTGCTCGGCACGCTGGATGTCGAGGATGTCCGCGGCGTCCCGGCCGGTCAGCAGCGCGAGGACGACCTTGGTGTAGAGCGTCGACTGGAGATAGGGCTCCGGCGTCTCCGGCCGGCCGAGCCACTGTTCGACGTCGGTGACACCGGCATCGGTGATCGCGTAGCGCTTGCGCTCGGGACCACCGCCCGATTCGAGCCCGTCTATCTCGACGAGGCCGTTCTTCAACAGCCGCGACATGGTCGAGTAGACCTGGCCGTAGGCGAGGGTACGGTCGCGTCCGAAGCGCTCGTCGAAGCTGCGCTTGAGGTCGTAGCCGTGGCAGGGACCGGACTCCAGGAGCCCGAGCAGGGTGTGGCCGATTGACATGCCGAGCACTATACGCACCAGGTATACCCCGTGTGTATAGCGGGGCCCCGTGAGCCCGCCACCGCGTGCGGTGGCGGGCTCACGGGGCAAGAAAGGCTAGAGCCCCAGGTCCTTGGTGACCGCGCTCGCGCGGGTGAAGACCGAGCGGGGCTGGGCGCCGTCGCAGTACTTGTTGCCCGACGACACGATGCCGATCAGCTTGCCGCCGGCCACCAGCGGTCCGCCCGAGTCGCCCCGGCAGATGCTGGTTCCGGGATTGGCGGCCGGCGGCAGACCGCACACCTTGGTGGCCGTGGTGTCCCCGGGGAAGGTGTACGGGTCGCAGGACGCCACCGGCGACAACACCAGCGTGGTCCGCTGCTGCCGCGTGGTGGGCACTCCGCCGTCGCGCTTACCCCAGCCGTAGACGGTCGCGGACTTCCCGAGGGTGTAGAGCGCGCCGTCCTTGGCGCCGGCGATCGGCAGCGTCGGGTCCTGAAGCGACCGGTCGAGCGTCAGTACGGCGGCGTCGTAGGTGAGCGTGCCCTGAGCGTACTTCGAGTGCACGCGCGCGCCGGTCACCTTCCGGGTCCGCCCGCCGGGCGCGGTCAACTCCACCTTGCCGGCGACCACGGTGATGCCGGTCGGGTCGTCCACCGCCGTGGCGCAGTGCGCCGCGGTGAGCACCTTGGTCGGGGCCACCAGCGTTCCGCCGCACAGCAGTTCACCGTCGGCGGTGTACAGCGCGACGGTGTACGGCGCGGCTCCCACCGGCGCGTCGGTACCGTTGCGCACCGCCGAGGCGGACGGCGCGCAGAGTCCGACGGCGGCCAGGGCGACGACCGCCGCGCCGAACACCTTCGCCGCGCCGGGCCGGCGGGTCTCCGACGTGTGCCGAGTACGAGTCATGTCCCGGGTATCCCTTTCGATCGCACGCCCGCGCGACGGGGATTCCCGCCGAACGACGACGCTCTTTCCCCTTGGACGCACACCGCCGTCACCCGGATGCATCCGCCGGGAAACGTCACCCGAACGGGCGCCGCCGCTCAGTCCTCGTCGACGTGGCGGGCCGGTCGGGTGTCCACCAGCTTGATGATGTGGAAGCCGTACTGGGCCGGAACCAGGTCGCTCACCCGCCCGGGGCGCAGCGCCACCAGGGCCTCGGCGAACGCGTCGGCGTAGTCGTCCTCCTGCCCCCACCCCAGGTCGCCGCCCTTGGCCGCGGACAGCGGGTCCTTCGAGCGTTTGCGCGCGAGTTCACCGAACCGGCCGGGGTCCCGGGCCAGTTCGTCGAGGATGGCGCGCCCCTCGCTCTCGGTCTCCACCGCGATGTGCAGGACGTGGTATTCCAGTGCGTCGGACATGGTCGCTCCCGGGTCGTCGCCACCCGGCGCGCCCGGGCCGAGCGCGGTCACCGAGTTGTCGATCACGTGGATGATACGGCCGCCACGCGAGCGGCCCGGGGAGGCGCCGGCGGTAGCGCGGACGGCGGCTACTCCGCCGCCGCTTCGGTGAAGGCGGCCAACGACGCCTCGTCCCAGGCCAGCCGGCCCGTCGTCAGGTCGCCCGACACCGCGTCGACCCAGCGCAGTTCCGCGTCGGTCATCGCGCGCAGGTATTCGTCCTCCAGCAACACCACACGCGGCAGGTTCATCCGCGTGGTCTGCGCCGCCTCCGCGTCCAGATCGGCGAGCCGGGCGACCAGCGCCTCCCGACGCCGGGTCAACAACTCGCGTGCCGTCTCCGGGGTGACCAGCGCCAGAAAGGACAGCGCCGCCGGGAATTCGGGGAACTCGTTGCGCGGCGTGGCCACCATCTCCGCCATCCAGGCGTGGCACGCGACGCGCCCCGCCTCGGTGATCTCGTAGACGGTCCGCTCCGGGTACTGCTGATCGCGCTCGGTCTCGCGCACCGAGATCAACTCGGCCTCGCGCAGCCGATTGATCGTCTTGTACAACGACGCCCGCTGGCCCACGTTGACGACCTTGTCCTTGCCCCACTGCTTGATCCGCTGCTGGATCGCATACGGGTGCATCGGGTCGCGGTAGAGCAGACCCAGCAGCGCCAGAGCCAGCGGTGACCTGCGGAAAGTCGTCGTCATACGGCCCACCCTACTGGATTCTTGGCAACTAGCCGCAGCGGAACTAGTTGCCAGAACACTAGTCGCCATGCAACTATTGATCCATCGAAGCCGCACCCATATCGAGGAGCCTCCCGATGACCACCACCACCCCGGTCCGCATCCACGCCGACCACGCCACGACCAAGCACCTGGGCCACTGGACCACCGCGACCGCCTTCGAGGTCCGCGAACGCCGGGCCGCGGCCGTGCTCGACCTGCGCTCGCCGCGGATCGAGCAGGGCGACATCGAGATCCGGGTCGACCTGGACCACGCGATGCTCAAGCTCCTGGTCCCCGACGACGCGGCAATCGAGCAGAGCGGGCTGCGCTGGACCGGTCGCGGCCGGGTCAAGGACTACGCCGCGCCGACCGCCGCCAAGGGCCGGGTGATCCGCCTGGTCGGCACGATCGACCACGGCGAGGTCCGGATCCACCGCAGCGGCGTCGCGGTGTTGTCCGCGATGTTCAGCCGCGAATTCGTCGAGGACGTACGACGCGCCCGCCGCGAGGGCGCCACGCCCACGGTGGCCGACCCCGCGCACACCCCCTGACCCCCGCCCTCGAACCCCACGATTCCCGACGTCGGCGCGGGCCGGGCCGCACCAGCCCCGCGCCGCCCTCACCCCGGAGCGAAGACATGAACCGCGTCAGGACCGCGATGATCATCGGTGGCGGCATCGCCGGGCCGGTGACGGCATGCGCGCTGCGCAGGGCCGGCATCGAGGCCACCGTGTACGAGGCATATGCCGATCTCGCGCCCGGCGACGCGTCGGGCGGCGCGCTCGGCATCGCGCCCAACGGGCTCGACGCGCTGCGGGTGATCGGCGCCGAGGAGGCGGTGTGCGCGATCGGGCAGCCGACCACCGACATGGTCTTCGAGAACGGTCGCGGCCGACGCCTCGGCAGCGCCGCCGGCCTGCCCGGCCTGCCCCCGACCCGCACCGTACTGCGCGCCGACCTGCACCGGGTGTTGCGTGAGCACGCCCGCGACCACGACATCCGCACCGAACACGGCCGGCGCCTCGTCGGGGTGCGGGAGGAACCCGACGGCGTCACCGCCGAGTTCGCCGACGGGAGCACCGCGACCGCCGACATCGTGATCGGCGCGGACGGCATCCGCTCCACGGTCCGGACCCTGATCGACCCCGCCGCGCCCGCCCCGGAATACGTCGGCCTGCTCGGCTTCGGCGTCGGCGCCTCCATCCCGGGCGACGGCGCCGCCCGGCCCGCCCCCGGCGCCATGCACTTCGCCTTCGGCAAGCGAGCCTTCTTCGGCTACTGGACCCACTCCGACGGCAGCGTGGCCCTGTTCAGCAATCTGCCGCACCCGCCGATGACCACCGCCGAGGCCCGGGCGGTCCCCGCCGAGCGGTGGCTCGGCCTGCTGCGCGAGGCGCACGCGGGCGACGTCCCCGCCGAGGCCGTGCTGCGCGCGGCCTCCGCCGACGACCTCCTGGTCGCCGGTCCGCTCGAACTGATGCCCCCGCTGCCGCACTGGCACCGCGATCGACTGGTCCTGGTCGGCGACTCCGCGCACGCCCCCTCGGCCAGTTCCGGCCAGGGCGCCTCACTCGCGATGGAAAGCGGCATCCAACTCGCCCGCTGCCTGCGCGACCTCCCCGACCCGACCGCCGCGTTCGCCGCGTACGAGGCGATGCGCCGACCCCGGGTCGAGAAGATCGCCGCCGCTGCCGCCAAGACCAACAACAGCAAGGCCGCGGGCCCGCTCGCCAAGGCCGTCATGGCCCTGCTGATGCCGATCATGACGCGCACCGTGCTGACCCCGGAGAAGATGTTCGGCGAGGCGCAGCGCCACCACATCGACTGGTCCGCGCCGGCCGCCGCCTGACCACCCCCACTCCCACCCCCGCCCCACCCAAACACCCCCAACGCCCGTCGATCGCCTCGCCTTCGCGGGGCGATCGACGGGTTTCGCGCGTTCCGACCCGTCTCGCGCACCCACCCCGACCGACGACTTGAACGTGTTCAAAAACAGGTCTAGAGTTCCCGGCGTCGGCCGGTTTGAACACGTTCAAAAAGGAGTCGGTCCATGGATATGACCGTGTTGACCTATGCCATCTACCTGGCCATCAGCATCGCGCTCACCGTGTGGGTGGCACGCACGCTGAGCCGCAACGGACAGATCTTCCTGCAGGACGTCCTGCGCGGCCGCGAAGAACTCGCGGCCGCCGTCAACCACCTCCTGGTGGTCGGCTTCTACCTCGTCAACCTCGGCTTCGTCGCGCTCTACCTCAAGGTCGGCGACACCGTCGACGACGCACGCGGCTCGGTCGAGGCGCTGTCCGTCAAGCTCGGCACCGTCTCGCTGGTTCTGGGCGGGCTGCACCTGCTCAACGTCTACGTGCTGAGCCGGATCCGGCGGCGCGGCCTGGACGAGGCGACCGACCCGGGTGCGCACGCCCCCCAGCGCGCCCGGAAGTTGTCCGGCCGGGCCTACGGTCCGCCGATCGCGCCCCAGGGCTCCACCCACCCGGCTCCCGGGGTCTGATCCCGATGACCATCTCCCAGGGGAACACCGCGCCGGGCCGATCGGAGGGGACGGCCCGGCGCGGTATCCCCGCCCCGCCTCCCCCGGTCCGCCGGATCACCATCCTCTTCGACGCCGACTGCCCGCTGTGCGCCGCGCTGTCCGGCTGGATCGCCCGGCAGCCGACCCTGATCGCGGTCGATCTGGTGCCGGCCGGCTCGCCGCGGGCCCGCAACCGCTATCCCGACCTGGACCACGAGGCCACCCTGCGCGAACTCACCGTGGTGGGCGGCTCGGGCGAGGTGTGGTCCGGCGCCGCCGCGTGGGTCACCGTGTTGTGGGCGCTGCGCGCGTACCGCGGCCTGTCCTTCCGGCTCGGCACGCCGCTCGGGATGCCGATGGCCCGGGCCGCCGTGCTGGGCGCGGCCCGGATCCGCTCGGCCACACACCGGGGCCCGCTGCCGCCGGATCCGGACGGGGACCCCTACCGAGAGCCCTGGACGGTCGTCGAGTGTGACGATGCCTGCGAGCTCGCCCACTAACCTTGCCTCTCGTGGAGCACGTGGCAGGCACCGACGCAGCGAACCCGACCGACGGCGGCGACAGGCCGGACCCGGGCGGGCGCCCCGGCAAGAGCGAGCAGACGCGGTCCCTGATCCTGGAGACCGCGCTGCGGCTCTTCCGGGAGCGCGGCTACGACAAGACGACCATGCGGGCCATCGCCCAGGAGTCCGGCGTCTCGGTCGGCAACGCCTACTACTACTTCGGCTCCAAAGAGCACCTGATCCACGGCTTCTACGACCGCCTCACCCACGAGCACATCACCCGCAGCCGGCAGGAGCTGCGCGGTGTCCGCGACTTCGGCGACCGGCTCCAGGTGGTGTTGTCGGTGTGGCTGGAGGTGGCCGAGCCGTATCACGCGTTCGCGGTCCAGTTCTTCCGCAACGCCGCCGACCCGGAGAGCCCGCTCAGCCCGTTCTCCGCGGAGTCCTACCCGATCCGCGAACAGGTCACCGAGCTGTTCGCCGACGTGCTGCGCGGCTCCTCGCTCCGCATCGACGACGAACTCGCCGAACTGCTGCCGGAGTTGTTGTGGCTGCACCTGATGGGCATCGTGCTCTTCTGGGTGTACGACCGCTCCCCCGAGCGCGCCAAGTCCCGCGCCTTCGTGGCCCGCACCACCCCGATGGTGGAGCGAGTGATCACCCTGTCCCGCTACAAGGTCTTCCGCCCCCTGGTCCGCGACGCCGAACGCCTCATCCGCGACTACATCGTCCCGGAGGGCACCACGCCGCCCGAGCAACGCGGATAGCCCCCGCACGCGGTCGGGAGGCTCGGCGCGGCCCACGACGCGGGCCCGCCGGCGATCGATCCGCCCCCGTGGTCCGGCATCCGCGCGGATTGCATATCGTGAACGCGTCCGTGATCCCGACCGTGCCGCGTACCGACACCCACCCGCCGGTGACCGCGCTCGCAAAACGGTGGTGCAATCGGATACCGCGTGCTCGTTCCAACCAGGAGTCGTCTTGTCCGGAGTTCCACTGTTCCCGCCCACCGACCCGCGCCTGGCCGCGCAGGTCGGCTTCATCCTGGAGATCGACCGACTCAAGGGTGTGGTGCGGCGCAACCTGATCGCGGACGCCTCGCGGCGCGAGAACACCGCCGAGCACTCGTGGCACCTGGCCATGCTGGCCGGCACGCTGGCCGAGCACGCCGCGACCGATGTCGACGTGGCCCGGGTGACCCGGATGTTGTTGGTCCACGACCTGGTCGAGATCGACGCGGGCGACACCTTCTACTACGACAGCGTCGCCGAGGTCGACCAGGCCGAGCGCGAGCAGCGCGGCGCGGACCGCATATTCGGCTTGCTTCCGGCCGCGCAGGGCGGCGAACTCCGGGATTTGTGGGAGGAGTTCGAGGCCCGCGAGACGCCCGACGCGCGCTTCGCGAAGGCGATCGACCGGTTCCAGCCGTGCCTGCTCAACTTCCACACCGAGGGCGGCACCTGGCGCGAGTACGACCTCACCCGCACCGAGGTGCTGGCCAAGCAGGGCAGCACGATCGAGGACGGTTCCCCGTCGTTGTGGGCGTACACCCTGGAATTGATCGACGAAGCGGTGCGGCGCGGCTACCTCAAGCCCTGACCGTCCGGCTCCGCCCAAGGGTCCGGCCCGGCCAACCGTTCCGCCGGCGCCGGGATACGCTGCCGGACATGACCAGTGACGCATCCTTCACCACACACGTCACCCAACGTCTCGCCGCGCTGCCCGGGGTGGCCGCCGTGGTGCTCGGCGGGTCTCGTGCCCAGGGCACCCACCGACCCGACAGCGACTGGGACTTCGCGGTCTACTACCGCGACGGCTTCACCCCCGACGCGATCCGGGGACTGGGCTGGCCGGGCGAGGTGTCGGAGTTCGGCGCCTGGGGCGGCGGGGTCTTCAACGGCGGCGCCCGGCTCACCGTGGAGGACCGGCCGATCGACCTCCACTATCGCGAACTCGCGGACGTGGAGCGCAGGCTGGCCGAGGCGCGGGAGGGCCGCTTCGAGGTCGAGCGGTTGATGTTCCACCTCGCCGGCGTGCCCACCTACCTCGTGATCGCCGAACTGGCGGTCAACCGGGTGCTGTTCGGCGACCTGCCGCGACCGTCCTACCCGTCGGCGCTGCGCCGCGCGGCGCACGCCCGGTGGAGCGAGGACGCGCGCCTGACCCTCACCTACGCGGACCGGGCGCACGCCGCACACGGGCATGTCACCGACGTCGCGGGGGCGATCGGCCGGGCGGCCTGCGAGGCGGCACACGCCGTGGCGGCCGGTCGCGGCGAGTGGGTGACCAACGAGAAGACCCTGCTCGACCGTACGGGCCTGCGCGACGTCGACGAGATCGCCGGCCGACTGACCGCGTCCACCCTGTCCACCGCGATCGCCGACGCGCGCGAACTGCTGGACAAGGCCCTGACGGCGAGCCGCCCGAACTGACGTCACCGTGAGAAGTGCCCGGACGGGCCCGGATAGGCTCGGCGGATGGATTCCGTGGCGGTGGACTGGGACGACGCGCACTGGCTCAACCCGCCGGCCGGCGCCGAGCGGGACGAGGACGCGCTGGTGGTGACCCCGGTGCCGGGCGCCGACTTCTGGCGACAGACGTCCTACGGCTTCACCCGCGACACCGGCAGTGCGCTGCTCACCGACCTGCCGTCGGGCACGGCGGTGGAGGTCACCTTCGAAGCGGACTTCGACACGCTCTACGACCAGGCCGGGGTGTTCGTCCGGGTGGACGAGCGCACCTGGGTCAAGGCCGGCGTCGAGGTCACCGACGGCGCGCTGCACGTCGGAGCCGTGGTCACGCGTGGTGTCTCCGACTGGTCGATCGCCCCGGTGCCCGAATGGGCCGGCGGGCCGGTCACCGTCCGGGTCAGCCGGGCCGGCGACGCGCTCACCATCCGGGCGAGGCCTGCCGACGGGCCCTGGCGGACCATCCGACTCGCTCCGCTGTCCCCGGACGCGTCGGCCACTGCCGGGCCGTTCTGCTGCTCACCGGAGCGCGCGGGCCTGCGGGTACGTTTCACCCGCTTCGTCCTCGGCCCCGCCGACGCGGGCCTGCACGAAAACCCCTGAACCGAGCAGCCTGAACCAAGCACCCGGAACCAGGCAGCCCCGAGTTTGGCACCCCGCATCCGGCCGGCGACCGCTCAGACCCCGCCCGCCGGTGGAATGTTCACGCCGTATTCCCGCGCCTCGTGCAGCGCGTCCTCCAACTCGTCGAGCGCCGGCGGCAGGGCGTTCGTGTCGTGCGCGTCACTCGCCTCCGCCAGCACGGAACGGGCCCGGATCACCCGCTCGCGTACCGCCCGGACGACCTCGGCCTGGTCGATGGCCGACTTCTCGTCGTATCCAGCCGTCATCACTTCCTCATTTCCCGCGGCCCCGTGCGAGTACCCGTACACCCATTGGTGTTCCGACCTGAGACGGGTTTCAACCGGCATGGGGGCGTACGGGCGCGAGAAGTGCGTCAGGAAGTGTGCGGGGAGGCGTCCACCTCGACGAACGTGCGCCCGGTCTCGCGGGCGCCCGCCCGGCCGCCGGTCAGGTCGGTCAGCCGCGCCACGAAGCGGTCCCGGTCCGGCTCCGGCACGCACACGTCGATCGCCACCTCGGCGCCGTAGCGGATGTCGCGCACCTCGTGGCCGAGCCCTCGCAGGTCGTTCTCCAGCCGCCCGGCGTGCGCGTGGTCGACATCCACGGTCAGCACCAGCATCGGACGCAGTTCGACCACGCCGACCGCGTCCACCGCCTCGGTCACCGCCGAGCCGTAGGCGCGGATCAGGCCGCCGGCGCCGAGCATGACGCCGCCGAAGTAGCGGGTCACCACCGCGACCGTCTCGGTCAGCTCGCGGCGCCGCAACACCTGGAGCATCGGCGCACCGGCCGTGCCCGACGGTTCGCCGTCGTCGTGCGCCTTCTCCTGCCCGCCAGCGATCCAGGCCGAGCAGTTGTGCCGCGCGAACGCGTGCAGCGCCCGGCGGCGGGCCAGGAACGCCTGGGCCTGCGCGTCGTCGGACACCCGGGCGAGGGCGCACACGAAGCGGGAACGCCGAACCTCGATCTCCACCTCACCTTCGGACTTGATCGTGAGCAGCGGCATGACCGGGGCCTTCGGTACGGGATCGTCGGACGCCCCCACGGTAGGGCCCGACGGCGCCCGGCCCGGCCGGGGGCTCACCGTGCGCGGCTACGCCGGTACGATCTGCCGCCCCGAGGCGGCCACGAACGCGCGCAGCAGGGTGGTCTCGCCCCCGCGCCGCCAGGTGAGCGTCACCGCCGACTCGGTCAGCCCGGTCACCGGCACGAACGCCACGTCGGGACGGCCGTTGTACGCGGCGAACTGGGCGCAGAACAGCAGCACACCGTGGTTGCCGGCGATCAGCGACAGCACCTCCTGGAGAGTGCCGGCGCCCGGTCCACGCGGGATCGGCCGCCCGCCCGGGGTGACCGTCGGCGACTGGAGCTCACGCCAGGGCGCGGGCGCGGGTCCGGCGATCTCCACGAACACACAGTCCGCCAACTCCTCCGCGTCCACCCGCGCGCGCCGCGCGAAGGCGTGCCGCGTCGAGACGCCGAGCACCAGCGGGTCGGCGGCGATCACCGGACCGGTGCGCAGCGTGGGATCACTCACGGGCAGGGTCACGAACGCGGCGTCGATCTCGCCGCGCAGCACCGGGCCGAACGGGTCCGACAGCGGCGTTTCGGCCAGGTCGGCGCGGGCCTGCGGATGCCGGGCGCGGAAGTCGCCGACCAGGTCGAGCAGGGCGCCGTACGGGGTGCCGACGAAGCCGATCCGCAGCACGCCCTCGATGCCCCGGGCGCGGGCCTTGGCCCGGTCGACCGCGCCGGTGAGGCCGGCGTAGGCGGGTCGTACCTCGGCCAGGAACAGTTCGCCCTGCGGGGTGAGTCGAACCCGGCGACTGCTGCGCTCGAACAGTCGTGCGCCGATCCGGTCCTCCAGTTGCCGCAGCAGTTGGCTGACCCGAGCCTGCGAGGTGTAGAGCCTGGCGGCGGTACGGGTGAAGTGCAGTTCCTCGCTCAGCACGACGAAGCACTCCAACTCCCGGAATTCCACGCTCATCCCGTTCCCCTCCCGCACGCGGCCCCGGGTACCGGGCACCGGGCCCGAGTGGGCCGCCTCCCACGTTCCGACCTGCGAGCATAAGCGGCCCCTATGCTCGCATGCGATCTTCGCCGTTGTTCGGGATCGGGGCCGTGCCCAGGGTGGAGGGCATGTCCAACCCCGTTGTCGACACCGACGCGCCCCAGCCTCGCCCCGCCGAACCCGCCCTCGCCGATCCCGCGCCCGAGACCGCGTCGTTGCGCGCCCGGCTCGCCGTGGTCGCCATCGCCGTGGGCACCTTCGCCGTGGTCGGTACCGAGATGTTGCCGGTCGGCCTGCTCACCCCGATCTCGCACGGCCTGCACGTCTCCGACGGCACCACGGGCCTGGCGATGACCCTGGCCGCGGTGGTTGCCGGATTCGCCGCCCCGACGGTGTTGGTCGCCGCCGGGCGGGTGGATCGGCGGATCGTATTGGCCGCGATGATGACCGTGCTGGTCGCCGCCAACACGATCGCCGCCCTCGCGCAGAACTTCGCCATGTTCCTGGTGGCCCGCGTCCTGGTGGGCGTCAGCATCGGCGGCTTCTGGGCGATCGGCGCGAGCCTGCCGGTACGGCTGGTGCCGGCCGGCTCGGTCGGTCGGGCCTCGGCGGTGATCTTCGGCGGCGTGTCGGTGGCCTCGGTCGTCGGCGTGCCGGTGGGCACGCTGATCGGCGAGCGGGCGGGCTGGCGGGTCGCCTTCGCGGCGATGGCCGGGCTCAGCGCGGCGGTGCTGGTCGCCCTGCTCGTCCTGCTCCCGCCGCTGCCCGCCGAACGGGCGGTGCGGCTGCGCGAGATCCCGGCGCTGCTGCGGCGCGGCGGGGTCGTGGCCGGTGCGTCGGCGCTGGTCCTGGTCATCGCCGGGCACTTCGGCGCGTACACCTACGTACGACCGATCCTGGAGGAATCGGGCGGCCTGGGCCCGGGGCCGATCGGCGCGCTCCTGCTGGGCTATGGCGTGGCCGGGGTGGTCGGCAACGTGCTGGCCGGGGCGTACGCCGCCCACCCGCCGCACCGCACGCTCTCGATGGCGGCCGGGCTGCTCGTCGCGGCGGTCGTGGCGCTCGCGGTGTCGGGGGCGTGGACCCCGGGGACCGCGGCGGCGATGCTCGTGTGGGGGTTGGCGTACGGCGCGGTGCCGGTCGCGTTGCAGGGGTGGCTGTCGCGGGTGGCGCCGGACGCGCCCGAGGCCGCCTCGGCGGTCTTCGTCACCGGGTTCCAGCTGGCCATTTCGCTGGGGTCGCTGCTCGGCGGGGTCGCGGTGGACGCGGTGGCCACGTCGAGCGTGTTGTGGTTCGGCGCCGCCCTGGCCGCGGCGACCACGCTGCTCGCGCTGGTGTGGGGCCGGCGTGCCGGGCGCTGAGCCGGGTCCGCCCGGCCTCGGGCCGGCTCGGCGACACGTCCGATTCGTTCAAGACCACGACCGCCGCGGCCGGCTAGCGTGCGGGCATGACTTCTCCCGCCCCGCGCTTCCACTTCATCGGGCTCGTGGTCGCCGACATGGCCGCCTCGCTCGCGTTCTACCGGGCCCTGGGCCTGGCCGTCCCGGCCGACGCCGACGCCGAGCCGCACGTCGAGGTGCCGCTGCCGGACGGCCCGCTGCTGGTCCTCGACACGATCGCCACGGTCCGCTCGTTCGCCCCGGACTGGACCCCGCCCACGGGTGGCCACCGGGCCTCGCTGGCCTTCGCGTTCGCCGATCCGGCGGAGGTCGACAAGAAGTACGCCGAGTTGGTCGCGGCCGGGTTCACCGGATACCGGGAGCCGTGGGACGCGTTCTGGGGTCAGCGCTACGCCGTGCTGCACGACCCGGACGGCAACGGCGTGGATCTGCTCGCACCGCGGTCGCCGACCGCGTAGCCGGCGCCAGTCGCGCGCTCAGCCCAGCAGGGTGCGCAGCGGCACGCCCGCCAGTGCCTTGACGTCGCGGGCGAAGTGGGCCTGGTCGGCATAGCCGGTGCCCGCCGCGACCCGGGCCGGCGGCATCCCGGTGCGGGCCAGGTCGAGCGCGCGTTCCAGGCGCAGCACCCGGGCCAGCGTCTTGGGGCCGTAGCCGAAGGCGGCCAGCGAGCGGCGGTGCAGTTGGCGCTCGCTCAGTCGCACGCCGGCGGCGACCGTCGCGACATCGGCGCCGGCCCGCAACTCGCCGACCACCGTGCCGGCGAAGCGGGCCGCCTCGGGGTCGCGGTCGCGCAGCCGCGCGGCGGCCAGTTCCTCCAGGAACACCGCCGGGTCGGGGGCGGCGGCGATGCGTTCGCTCAGGATCCGCACGTCGCGCTCGCCCCACACGTCGGCCAGCGGGATCCGTCGATCGCGCAGCGCGTCCGCGGGCGTCCCGAGCAGCGCGGGCCCGACCCCGGGGGCGCAGCGCACCGCCGCGTAGCGCGCCCCGACCCGGTCCTCCACCACGTGGGCCAGCGTGTCGGGACCGGCCACGACCAGTTCGTCGCCGGACCAGATCAGGTCGATGCAGCCGTCCGGGAGCACCCGCGCGGATCCGTCCGCCTCGACGGTTCGGGTCCAGACGATCAGCGGAGCCAGGTGGGAACGACGTTCGAGGTACACGGCCCCATTGTCCCCGCGCCGCCGGAGGTACGGTTGAGCCGTCAAGCGGGCACGGCCTGAACAGGGCAGGGGTACTCATGGGCAACGAACGACGGTCCGACCTCGAACGACAGCCGGACGGCGAAGCACGACCCGATATCGAACAACGGCCCGACGCCGAGGGTGGCCACGACCACCCGGAGCCGCCGACCGGGGCGTCCACGGCGGCCGGCCCGGACGCCGATCAGGCCGCCCGGGCCGCGCGTTGGGGGCACCTGCCCGAGCGGGTGGCATCGGCCGACCTGGTCGAGGAGAAGCCGGCCGATCCGCCCAACGACCCCGACTTCGGTCGCGACCCGGACCGCGACTGGCTCCTGCGCTACACCCCCTGACGGGCCGGGCGCCGGGCGCCGGGGACTACCCGGCGGCCCGGCGCGCGGCCGGTGCCGTCGGGTGCAGCGACGCGTATTCCAGCGGCGCCGACGGGTCGATCGAGACGTCGAGGGGGGCCGGGGCGGCGCCGGCGCGGATCAGCAGGTCGCCGACGGCCGCGATCATCGCGCCGTTGTCGGTGCACAGACGCGGCGGCGGTACCCGCAGTTCGATACCCGCCGCGGCGCATCGTTCCGCCGCGAGCGAGCGCACCCGCGAGTTGGCCGCGACGCCGCCGACCACGACCAGGGTGCGTACGTCGTGGGCGCGGCAGGCCGCGACCGCCTTGCGGGTCAGCACGTCCGCCACCGCCTCCTGGAGCGCGGCGGCGCCGTCCGCGACCGGGAGTTCGGCGCCCTGCGCCCGCACGCGCTCGGCCCAGCGGGCGGCGGCGGACTTCAGGCCGGAGAAGGAGAACGCGTACGGGTCGTCGCGCGGGCCGGTGAGTCCGCGCGGGAAGGCCACCGAATCGGGGTCGCCGTCGCGCGCCGCCCGGTCGATGGCCGGGCCGCCCGGGTAGGGCAGGCCGAACACCCGGGCCACCTTGTCGAAGCACTCCCCCGCCGCGTCGTCGAGGGTGTCGCCGAGGTGCACGATCGGATCGCGGGCGAGGTCGCGCACCAGCAGCAGCGAGGTGTGTCCGCCGGAGACGATCAGCACCACGCTCGAATCGGGCAGCGGCCCGTGTTCGAGGGTGTCGGCGGCGACGTGTCCGGCCAGGTGGTGCACGCCGTACAGCGGCACGTCCAGGGCGAGCGCGAAGCCCTTGGCGGCGGCTACGCCGACCTGGAGCGCGGTGGCCAGGCCCGGCCCGGTGGTCACCGCGACCGCGCCGATGTCGCCGCGACGCAGGCCCGCCGACTCCAGCGCGGCCCGGACCGTCGGGGTCACCGCGTGCACGTGCGCGCGGGCCGCGATCTCCGGCACCACGCCGCCGAAGCGCACGTGTTCGGCCATGCTCGTGGACACGGCGTGGCCGAGCAGCCGGCCGTCGCGGACCAGGCCGACCCCGGTCTCGTCGCAGGACGATTCGATGCCGAGGACGATGGGTGATGCGCTCATGCGCCGAGCCTAGTTGCCACTCCGGGGTATATGCACATCACCTGCAACAGAGCGCCGGCGCTCCCCCGGCCCGACTCGGGATCGCCGGCGAATCCTTGACACCACCTGTCAGGGACCCCTCCCTACCGTGGCGGCATGAACCACGACGACATCGTGATCATCGGCGCCCGGGAACACAATCTCAGGAATGTCTCGCTCCGCATCCCCAAGAACCGGATCGTGGTGTTCACCGGGGTCTCCGGATCGGGCAAGTCGTCGATCGTGTTCGACACCATCGCCATCGAGTCGCAACGGCAACTCGCCGAGACGTTCCCGGCGTTCGTCCGCAACCGGCTGCCCAAGCACGAGCGGCCCCGGGCCGACTCGATCGAGCACCTGTCCACGGCGATCGTCGTCGACCAGCGCCCGATCGGCGGCAACTCGCGGTCGACGGTGGGCACGATGACCGACATCCATCCGCTGCTTCGGGTGTTGTTCTCCCGGCACGGCACTCCCTCGGCGGGGCCGGCCAACTCCTATTCGTTCAACGCGCCCGGCGGCATGTGTCCGACCTGCGAGGGCCTCGGCCGGACGGTACGGCTGGATCTGGACGCGCTGATCGACCCGTCCCGGTCGATCCGGGAGGGCGCGATCCGCCACCCGGGGTTCTCCGTCGGCGGCTGGCAGTGGCAGCTGTACGCGCATCACGGCCTGTATCCCACCGACGTGCCCGTGCGCGAGTTCACCGACGAGCAGTGGCGGTTGTTCCTGCACGGCACCGGCGCCAAGGTGGAGATCGTCAACAGCAACGGCCGGCACCACATCGACTACGAGGGCCTGGTCGACCGGTTCAATCGGCTCTATCTCAAGCGGGACACCTCGGCTCTGGCCGAGAAGAGTCGCGAGACGCTGTCCCGCTTCGTCACGGACGGGCCGTGCCCGGACTGCGCGGGGGCCAGGTTGAACGCGGCGGCGCGGGCGTCGCTGATCGAGGGGCGCTCGTTGCCGGACTACGCGGCGATGGAGATCGCCGACCTGGTGCCGGTGCTGACCGGGCTGACCGATCCGGTCGCCCGTGGGGTGGCCCGGCCGGCCGCCGTGGCGTTGGAGCGGATCGTCGCCATCGGGCTCGGTTACCTGCACCTGGACCGGCCCACCTCGACGGTGTCCGGCGGCGAGGGGCAGCGCCTGAAGATGGTGCGCCACCTCGGGTCGAGCCTGACCGGCATGACGTACATCTTCGACGAGCCGAGCGTGGGCCTGCATCCGCGCGACGTGGTCCGGCTCAACGATCTGCTCACCCGGTTGCGGGACAAGGGCAACACCGTGCTCGTGGTCGAGCACGACCCGGACGTGATCGCGATCGCGGACCACGTCGTCGACGTCGGCCCCGGTGCGGGCGTACACGGCGGGACCGTAGTGTTCGAGGGCTCGTTCGCCGACCTGCGTACGGCCGATTCGCCGACCGGGCGGGCGCTGCGCCGGCCGGCCGCGCTCAAGCCGATCGTGCGCACCGCGACCGGCGTGCTGCCCATCCGCGGCGCGAACCTGCACAACCTGCGCGACGTCGACGCGGACATCCCCACCGGAGTGCTCACCGTGGTCACCGGCGTCGCGGGCTCCGGCAAGAGCACGCTGATCTCGGACGTCCTGGTCGCCGCACACCCGGAGGCGGTGGTGGTCGACCAGTCGGGCGTGGGCACCACCTCGCGCTCGACGCCGATCACCTACGTGGGCGTCCTCGACCGGCTGCGCCGGTTGTTCGCCAAGGCCAACGACGTGGACCCGGGGTGGTTCACCTTCAACTCGACCGGCGCGTGCCCCGAGTGCGAGGGGCGCGGCGTGGTCCGCACCGACATGGCGTTCATGGACCCGGTGACCACCCGCTGCGAAGTGTGCGAGGGACGGCGGTTCCGCAACGAGGTGTTGGCGTACACCCTGCGCGGCAAGTCGATCGTGGACGTGCTGGCGCTGACCGCGGACGAGGCGGTGCACTGGTTCACCGAACCGGAGTTGCGCGCCCGGGTGACCGCGCTGGTCGAGGTGGGACTCGGCTATCTGACCCTGGGGCAACCGTTGTCCTCGTTGTCCGGGGGCGAGGCGCAGCGGCTCAAGCTGGCGAGCGAGTTGCACAAGACGGGCAGCGTGTACATCCTCGACGAGCCGACCACCGGCCTGCACATGGCCGACGTGGACACCCTGGTCGGGCTGCTCGACCGGCTCGTGGACGCGGGCAACACGGTCGTGGTGGTCGAGCACAACCTGGACGTGGTCCGGCGCGCCGACCATGTGCTCGACCTGGGCCCGGGCGGCGGCAAGCACGGCGGCACGGTCGTGTTCGAGGGCACCCCGGCCGAGTTGGTCAAGGCGGAGCACTCGGCGACGGGCGAGTTCCTGCGGGCCGCGTTGGCCTCGGCCGAGCGGGCGCGGGTGGGCTGACCCGACGCCGGCCCCGGCGCCCCTCGGGGCGCGGGCCGCCGGGGCCGGCGTCGGGGCGACACGATAGGCATGTCGGATGGCAAACACGACTGTCGACCCCCATGACCAGTGGTTCTCCTCCGCGCTCGGCGGCCTCGTCACCGGCTCGGGCATGTGGTACCACGGGATCCTGGCGGGCTTCACCCGGGTCGGCGGCTACCTCGGCGGCACCTGGACCCCGCCCGCCGAATCCGACGGGCCGGGTTGTGTCGGCGACGGGTCCTGGCCGGCGCTGATCGGCCGGATCGAGGCGGTCGCGCTGCGCGCCGCGGCACCGTCGACCCGGCCCGAGCGGCGCGAGGCGCTGCTCGCGCTGCTCGAACTGTGGGCGGACACGGTGTTCGCCGACCCGACCGCGCGGATCCGCGTCGGCGACGCGCGCGCCGAGGCGACGGCGGTGCGCGACGCCCGAGGGGCCACCATCGCGACCTCGTGGCCCCGGGACGGCCGCTGCGGCGTGCTCCAGGTCTGGACCGGCGACGCCGCGCCGCCCGAGTTCGGCGGTCCGGTCGAGTGGGTCGACGCGCCGCGCGGCTGGGGCGACGCGGGGCAGTTGCGCCGATTGGTCGAGACGGTGCGCGCCCGCGGGCCGATGCCGTGGCGCGCCGACGCGGGCGGCCGACTGGCCGAGGCGACCGGGGTCTCCCGCGCGGCGTCGGCACTGCTGCTGATCGGCAACGCCGGGGGGATCAACACCCTGCCGCGGATGGAACCGGACGAGCGCCGGGAGTTGGGCCTCGGCGCGGCCGAACTCGAGGCCGGTTTCGACGAGTTGCGCCGCCTCACCGAGATCGATCGGCTGGAGGTGTTCGCGGGTGTGCTGCCGGACGATCCGGCCGATCTGTGGGAGCCGACCGGACCGGACGCACTCGCGGAGCGGATCGGCGCCGCGTGGGTGGCCAGGTTCGGGCGCACGATCCCGGTTCCGGAGGAGACGCTGGCGGTGCTGGCCGAACTCGACCACGTCACCCTGCACACCCCGGCCGCGCAGATCTGCGGCGCGTTCCTGGCCCCGGACACCCACCCGCTGAGCAGCGTGGACCACGATCCCTGGCTGGCCGAGGGCCTCGGCGGGGTGTACTGCACCAGCGAGGAGCAGGGGGTGCGCTGGTTCGAGGAGTTCTTGAAGTCGCTGTCCGGCGCGCTGCCCGTGATCTACGCCGAGTTGCCCGCCGGGGACCCGGTCCGGGCCGGACTGCCCGCCCTGCTCGAAGAGTTGCGCGCCCGGTTCGATCATCCGGGCCTGCTTCTCGGAGCCGGCTACACGGCGCGGATGCGCGACTCCGTCGACCGGCTGCGCGAGTTGTTCGGCGATCGCCCCTACGTCGGCCCGATCCCGCTCACCACGGCGACCTTCGACGACGGCCTGACCATCGCCTCGATCGCCGAGCCCACCGAGCGCCACCCGGACCCGAGCACCCGCCTGTACTTCCGACCCGCGTACTACACCGACGACGAACGCTCGACGCTGCTGCGCGAGGTGGCCTCCGGCGGCGCGTACACCCGCGACGTGGTCGACCTGATCCGGGGCGACTGGAGCAGGCGGGCGGCGGATCGCATCGCCGACGGCGCGCTACCGGTGGGCGGGTACGAGTGCGATCCGGCCGTCGCCGCGCCCGAGACGGTGGCCCGGGTCGCCAAGGCGCTGTCCGTGGACACCGACGCGGCGGCCCTGTACCTGCAAATCCTCGTCCTCGAACGCCCGAGCGATCGCCGGGTGCGCCGCTGGAACGGCTGGAACGCCGCACGCCACAAGCGGGCGGTCGCCGCGCTGGAAACGGCCGGTGTGGTGGTCGCGGACAAGCGCGCACGAGCGGGGCGCGGCATCTTCCTGCCGGGCGACTGGGCCAGGGCGACGCACAAGTGGCTGTGGCCGATGGAGATGTGGAAGGCGAGGCTGCTCGGCGTGCAAGTGATCGGTGACCGGGTCTGGGGGCGGCACACCTGGCGATTGACACTGCCGGAACTGTTCGCCCACGCCTGGGAGGTCGTCGAGCGGGGTGACGGCCCGGCCTGACCGGGACGGGGCGAGCGCCGACCGCCGACCGCCGACCGCCGACCGCCGACCGCCGACCGAAAAAAATAACTCGGTACGCTGTACGGAACCACTCCGCATAGCGTACGGTACGCCATACGGAGTTTCCGGCGAAGGGCGTACGAGTGGCACGCGAACGGGGTGGGCGCGCGGATCCCGCGCGTACGCTCGCGCTGTTGTGGCGCACGGGCGACGGGCCCACCCGGGGGCCGAAGCAGGGGCTGACCGTGGATCGTGTCGTCCGCGCCGCGATCGAGCTCGCCGACGCCGACGGGCTCGACGCGTTGTCGATGCGCGCGGTCGCCGAACGCCTCGGCGTCGGCACCATGTCGCTCTACACCTACGTGCCGGGCAAGGCCGAGCTGCTGCACGTCATGTTCGACACCGTGCTGGGCGAGTCCGCCCTGCCCGACGCGACCGGGATCGGCTGGCGCGCGGCGCTCGAACAGCGCGCCCGCGCCGACCGGGAGTTGGCCCACCGACATCCGTGGGTGGTGCGCCTGTGGGGACCCGGGCTGCTGCTGATGGGCCCGCGACTCACCGCCCGGGGCGAGGCGGGACTGCGCACGGTCGCCGACCTCGGGTTGTCCGACGCCGAGATGGCGCACGTCGTCGGCCTCGTCGACGCCTACGTGCGAGGTGTCGCCCAGGTGACCGTCGACGTCGGTCGGGACGCGCTCGCCGGCGGCGCCGGCTACGACGACTGGTGGGCGGAGAGCACCCCCTATCTGGAACAACTGATCCGGCCCACCCGCTTCCCCACCCTCACCCGGGTGTGGGAGGCCGGCGTCTACGACCAGGCCCCCGACGCGGGCTTCGAGTTGGGCCTGCGCTTGGTCCTGGACGGCATCGAGAACCTGATCCGCTCGCGGCGACCCGCCGCCGCACCCCCGGCACCCCAGGAGTAACGGACATCGCCACCCGCACCCCGCACCCCCCGCTCGACCCGACCCGCCACGCGGCCACCTTCGCGCCCGCCGATCCACCCCGCGCCGGCACCGTCGTGTTCTGGCCGCACGAGGACGGCCCGGACACGATCACCGTGCTCGACGCCGACGGCGCGGCCCACACCCACCCCGCCGTACGGCTGCCCGTCACCGACGCGATCCGGGTGCTCTCCCGGGCCCGACGCGTCCCCGACGCGCATCCGGCCGCCGCGTTCTGGGGCGCGGCCACCGTGCTCGCCCTGCAACTGGTGGCGCGCGGACGCATGTTGCCCGGACTCTCCGCCGCCGACCACGACGCGTGGCGAGCCGGTCCGCTGGATGCCGCCGACGTCGAGCGGGTGCGGGCGCTGGCCGACGCGATGCCCGGCGCGGCGCGGGCGATCCCGACCGACGGCGGCACCCTGCTCCCGGCGGCGACGCCGCTGGTCCGGGCCTTCCTGGACGCGGTCGCCGACACCATGCCGCGCACCGCCGCCGGGCCGCACGCGGGGGACGGCGCGTTCGCCGCTCCCGCCGTGCGGAAGTTGCCCGCGCTGCGCCCCTGGTCGGACCGGGTGGCGGCCGGACACGACCGGGGCGTCCGGATCTCGCTGCGGCTGGAGAGCAACGACGTGGAGCGCGCGCCGTTCGTGGCGGTCGTCCAGGCGCACTCGCTCGCCGATCCGACCACCGTGGTCGACGCCGACACGCTGTGGACCGGCACCGACGCGCGCTTCGGCGAGGGGGCCCGGCCCGACGTACTGATCGCGCTGCGTCGGGCGGCCCGGATCTGGCCCGCCCTGGAGCCGCTGCTGACCGCGAGCGTCCCGGACCGCGTAGTGGTCGCCGACGACGACCTGGGCACCCTGCTCGGCGCCCCGACCGCCCGACTCGCCGCCGCCGGCGTCGAGGTGCACTGGCCCCGCGACCTCGTCCGCGACCTCACCGCCCGGGCCGTGATCGGCGCCCACGACCACGCGCCCCGGGACCTGCGCGCCTTCCTCGGCGGCGACACCCCGCTCGGCTTCGACTGGCAACTCGCGCTCGGCGACGCCACGTTGACCGCCGCCGAACTGGACGCACTGGCCGAGTCGCACCGCCCGGTGGTGCGCCTGCGCGACCGCTGGGTACTGGTCGATCCCGCCCTGATGGCCAAGGCCCGCAATCGTTCGATCAAGCCGCTCACCCCGATCGAGGCCCTGACCGGCGCACTGACCGGCGGCATCGAGGTGGGCGGCAAGCGCATCGAGGTGGGCACCTCGGCGTGGCTGGACGAGCTGCGCGCGCGGATCGCCGACCCGGACGGCGGCGGCGAGCCGATCGGCGCGCCCGCCGCGCTCGCCGCGACGCTGCGCGACTACCAGCTGCGCGGACTGCGCTGGCTGGACCGGATGACCTCGCTGGGCCTGGGCGGTTGCCTCGCCGACGACATGGGCCTGGGCAAGACGATCACCCTGATCGCGCTGCACCTGCACCGCGCGGCCGATCCCGAGGACCCGGCCGGCGCCGCGCCGACCCTGGTGGTGTGCCCCGCGTCGCTGCTCGGCAACTGGGAGCGGGAGATCACCCGTTTCGCGCCGGGCACACCGGTGCGCCGCTTCCACGGCGGCGCCCGCAGCCTCGACGACCTCACCACCGGGTTCGTCCTCACCACCTACGGCACGATGCGCCTGGACGCGGCCCGCCTGGCCGCGGTGCCGTGGGGCCTGGTGGTCGCCGACGAGGCGCAACACGTCAAGAACCACACCTCCGCCACCGCCAAGGCACTGCGCCGCATCCCGGCGCGGGCCAGGATCGCGCTCACCGGCACGCCCGTGGAGAACCGGCTGACCGAGCTGTGGGCGATCCTGGACTGGACCACCCCGGGCCTGCTCGGCACCGCGAGCACCTTCCGCCGGCGCTGGACCAAGCCGGTGGAGGCGGACCGCGACGGGCCCACCGCCGAGCGACTGGCCAGGCTGGTCGCGCCGTTCCTGCTCCGCCGCCGCAAGTCCGACCCGGGCATCGCACCCGAACTGCCCGCCAAGACCGAGACCGACCAGCCGGTCGCGCTCACCCGCGAGCAGGTCGGACTGTACGAGGCGGCCGTGCGCGAGGCGATGGCCGAACTCGACGCGGCCGGCTCCGACATGGCCCGGCGCGGGCGCATCGTCAAGCTGCTCACGGGCCTGAAGCAGATCTGCAACCACCCGGCGCAATATCTCAAGGAGCCCGAGCCCCGCCTCGCGGGCCGCTCCGGCAAACTCGAACTGCTCGACGAGTTGCTGGACACCATCCTGGCCGAGGACGGCTCGGTGCTGGTGTTCACCCAGTACGTGGCCATGGCTCGACTGCTGCGCACCCACCTGACCGCCCGCGGCATCGGCAACCAACTCCTGCACGGCGGGACCTCGGTGGCCCGCCGCGACGCGCTGGTCACCCGTTTCCAGGAGGGTCGGGTCCCGGTCTTCCTGCTCTCCCTCAAGGCCGCGGGCACCGGGCTCAACCTCACCCGCGCCGACCACGTCGTGCACTACGACCGCTGGTGGAACCCGGCGGTGGAGGAGCAGGCCACCGACCGGGCGTACCGGATCGGGCAGACCCGACCCGTGCAGGTGCACCGGTTCATCGCCGAGGGCACCATCGAGGACCGGATCGCCGAGATGTTGCGGGACAAGCGCGCGCTCGCCGACTCCGTGCTCGCCCACGGCGAGACCGCGCTGACCGAACTCTCCGACACCGAACTCGCCGACCTGGTCCAGCTGAGGAGCGCCCGATGACCGCCGCCGCGTCGGCCCGCGCCTTCCCCGCCTTCGCCCCGCGCGCCGCCCACGGCGTCGCGGGCCGGACCTGGTGGGGCCGCGCCTGGACGGAAGCCCTCGAACACGCCGCGCTGGACGGCCGGCTGCTGCGCAAGGGCCGCGCGTGCGCCGTTTCCGGCCGGGTCGGGCCGATCACGATCGCACCGGGCCGGATCACCGCGCGCGTGTGCGACGCCGACGGCACGTCGTACCGCACCGATGTCCGGATCGAACCGCTGGACGACGCGCGCTGGGAGCGCCTGCTCGACCAGGTGGCCGCCGAGGCCGGGCACCTGGCCGCGCTCCTGGAGCGGGAGTTGTCGCGCGAGTTGGTGGCCGCCGCCGCGGACGCGGACGTGTCCCTGCTGCCGGGCATGGACGAGCTGGATCACGAATGCGACTGCCCCGATTGGGAGTTGCCGTGTCTGCACGGCGCCGCACTGGGCTATCAGACGGCCTGGCTGCTGGACGCGGACCCGTTCGTGTTGTTGCTGATGCGCGGCCGGGACGAGCCGGCCGTGCTGGAGCGGTTGCGTGCGCGGCGGCCGCGTCCGGCCGCGAAACCGGGCGACGCGGCCGGGATCGAGGCGCGCGCGGCGTACCGTGCGCTCGTCGCCCTCCCGGCCGACCCGCCGCCGGTGCGCGAACCCGCCGCGCCGCTGCGCGTCGCCCCCGCCCCGGGCATCCCGGCCGGCGAGCTGGAACGGCTGGCCGCGGCGGCGGCACAGCGGGCCCGGGAACTGCTCGCGGAGCCGAACGAGAGCACTGTCCGAAATCCGCCGGCCGAGGAGATAACCCGATGATCGTGCGCGGGGTCCGGCTCTAGGATGATCGGCGCCGTATCGCCGACCGGACAGAGACGAATCGAACCATGCACACCACAGCGGACTCCCCTCGTCAGGTCCTGATCTTCGATGCGGACGACACCCTGTGGGAGAACAACATCCTGTTCGAGCGGGTCATCGAGAACTACCTCGACTGGGTCGCCCATCCCACCCTGGACCGGACCCAGATCCGGGCGATCCTCGACGACGTGGAGGCCGCGAACGCGATCACCCACGGCTACGGCAGCAAGATGTTCCTGCGGAGCCTGGGCGAGACGCTGGAACGGCTGTACGCGCGCTCCGCCACCGAGGAGGAGCTGCGACACATCGACACGTTGGCGGTCGCACTCCTGGAGGACCGGATGGAACTGGTGCCCGGCGTGGTGGAGACGCTCACCGCGCTCGGCGCCCGGCACGATCTGATGCTGCTGACCAAGGGCGACACCGAGGAGCAGCAGCGCAAGATCGACGCCTCCGCGCTGGCCCACCACTTCCGCAGCACGCACATCGTGCCGGAGAAGGGCGTCGACACGTACGTCGACCTGGTGCGCGCCCACGGGCTGATGCCGGAAACCACGTGGATGATCGGCAACTCCCCCAAGTCGGACATCCTGCCCGCGCGCGGCGCGGGCCTGGGCGCGGTGTTCATCCCGAACGCGCACACCTGGGTCCTGGAGCAGAGCGATCTGGACCCGCACGACGAACGGGTGCTCACCCTGGCGGCGTTCCCCGACCTGCTCCGGTACTTCTGATGGCCGCCGACCGGAGCCGGGACCGGCCCGCCGGGCCCTCGGTGTCCTGCGTCTTCGTCTGCCACGACGGCGTCGGGCGGGTGCTGTTGGCCCGCCGGGCGGCCGCCGCCCGGGACGAGCCGGGCACGTGGGACACCGGCGCCGGCGCGCTGGAGTGGGGCGAGACGTTCGAGGAGGCGGTCACCCGCGAGGTGCGCGAGGAGTACGGCACCGAGCCGCTGTCCATCGAGCCGCTGGGCGCCCGCAACGTCCTGCGCGGCGACCCGATCGCGTCGCACTGGGTCGCGGTCGTCTTCGCGGTCCGCGTCGACCCGCAGCGGGCGATCATCGGCGAACCCCACAAGTTCGACGCCCTGGCCTGGTTCTCCCCCGACGCCCCGCCCACCCCCCTGCACTCCCAGTGCCCGGCCACCCTCGCCCTCTTCCGCACCCACTCCGCCTCGGCCGGATCGGCGCGGTAACCGCCCTCGGTCAGGCCACCGGGAAGCGTGCGGCGGCGGACACCGCCTCGTGATCGGGCGCCTCGTCGAGGAGACACCGGTCGGCGGCGACGAGGCCGTCGGCGGGGTGTGTGTCGAAGCGCTCCAGGGCCCGGCCGACCCGGGCGGCGAGGATGCCGGCCGCTGTCGCCTGCGACAGCAGCGGGGCCACGCCGGGCACCGCCGGCAGCACGAACGAGGCGGGGATCGCGACGGTACGGGCCGCGCCGAGCACGCGGCAGCGCTCCAGGGCCCGGCCCAGGTCCGGGTCGCCGCCGATCAGCGCGACCTCGACGATCCGGTGGGTGCCGTACTGCCACACCAGCCGGGCCAGCCGGTACAGTTCCGCGTCCTCGTCCGGTTCCCCCGCCGGCGCGGTGACCAGGATCGCCGCCCGCGCGGGCACCCGCGCCGCCGCCGCGCGCAACCACCCGATCAACTGCCCGGCGGCGCCGAACGGCCGGCCGAGCACCACCCGCGAGCGCTCCGCCGCCGGCAGCGCACGCAGCGTCCGCGCGGTCTGCCCGACCAGCCCGGCGTCCCGGCCCAGCGTCATCGGCACCACACACACCCGCTCCGCCCCGCCGCCCAGCAGGGCCGACACCGCCCGGTGCGTCTGCCGGCCGACGGCCACCGAGGTCACCTCGGGGCCGAGCAGTCCCGGCAACGCCGCGCCGTGCGCGCTCTCGTGCCCGCCGACCGCCACCACCGCCACCCGCTCCGCCACGACTCAACCGCCGTTCGGGGCAGGATCGGACCCGGACCGGCCGGCTGCCTCGCGGGGTTCGGGATTCATCGTGGATTCCTTTCTCGGATGGCGGCGCCCGGCACGGTTGTCTCGTCCCGGGTATCCACCGAACCGACGCACCAACCCCGGCCATCGGAGTGAAACGCGAGCATCCGTCGATCATCCGACCGCACGACACCGCCGGGGCACCGTCCGGATCAACCCGCCGGGTCGGGGTGGTCCGCCAGTTCGTCGACGACGAGGTCGCCCGTCGGCAGGTGCGGCAGGCGGTATACCGCGTGGCCCACCAGGTGGGTGGCCACCGGGACCGTGGTCAGTTGGAAGAACGCCACCATCACCAGCATCCCGACGTCGATCCCGCTGCGCAGCCGCAGGCCGAGTCCGAGGGTGACCAGGAGCAGCCCGAGCACCTGCGGCTTGGCCACGGTGTGCATCCGCGACAGGGTGTCCGGGAAGCGCAACAGGCCCACTCCCGCGACGAAGGCGAGCGCGCAGCCCGCGAGCAGGCAGCCCACCGCCGCGCCGTCGGCGAACTCACCCACGCGCACGTCGGTTCCTCTCCCGGGCGGAGAAGCGCACGATCGACACCGAGCCCAGGAAGCCGACCAGGGCGAGCGCGAGCAGCACCGGGACGGTGGTGGTGTGCCGGTTCAGCGTTGCCTCGGCCGCGATCGCGGCCAACATCACCGCGAGCAGCATGTCCACCGCCACCGCCCGGTCCAGCGTGGACGGCCCGCGCACCAATCGGATCAGCGCCATCAGCGCGGCCGAGCCGAGCAGCACGAGCACGGCGCCGCCGACGAGTGGATTCATGGGTGCTCCTCGGGAGTTCGAGCGGACAGGGACGGATCCTCCAGGCCGGCGCGGTCCGCGCGGGTCCCGAACGCGCCGACCACCCGGGCCGCCAACCGCACCACCGCGCGGCGGGCCGCCGCCACCGCCGCCGGTGTGTCGGCGCCGAGCGCGTGGATGAACAGCGTGGTCTGCCGGCCCCGACCGATCTCGATCACGATGCTGCCCGGCAGCACGTTCAGGGCCAGCACGGTGAGGGTGAGCAACAGGTCGGAGCGCGGCGCCAGTTCCACCGCGAGCACCGAATTGCGCGGCAACCTCCCCGGCCACAGCGCCTGCCACGCGACCCGCAGCGAG
Organism: Embleya scabrispora; assembly: GCF_002024165.1. Lineage (NCBI taxonomy): Bacteria > Bacillati > Actinomycetota > Actinomycetes > Kitasatosporales > Streptomycetaceae > Embleya > Embleya scabrispora. The sequence continues at coordinate 6,823,589 of NZ_MWQN01000001.1, read as the reverse complement.
GACACCACGAGGTCGAGCACGAAGCGCAGCACGAAGCGCACCAACCCCCAGGGCCGGAAGGCGAGTCGATCCCGCGCCGGCGACAGCGGCAGCAGAACGAGCATGAGCACCGCGGACACCACCCCGGTGAGCACGTTGGCCACCGTCAGGGTGCCCCACAGCGCCACCCACACGGCGGTCAGCCACAGCACGAGCAGCGGTGGGATACGCCGCCGGCGCACGGCGTCGACCCGGCCGGCGTTCATCGGCCTCCGCCGCGGTGCACGCCGCCCGGCAGCGGGACGGCGTCGACATAGGCGGTGCGGCCGACCAGTTCGGCCCCCGTACGATCGGCCAGCGCGACCAGCGGGCCGGCCCACACGGTGAAGGCCACCCCCACCGCGACCAGCGCAAACGTCGCCAGCGTCATCGCGCGCGGCAGCACACTCGTGGTCGCCGCGACGTCGCGCCCGCTCAGGCTCGCGCCCGAGGAGTAGGCGGTCGCCCCCGAGTGGTCGCTCGTTCCGCCGAACACCTGCCCCCACACCCGGGCCATCGCGTACAGCGTGAGCAGGCTGGTCGCCACCGCCGCGCCGATCAGCACGTACGAAGTGACCGTGCCGAACTCCGCGCCCGCGCGCAACAGCAGCCACTTGCCCAGGAATCCGGACAGCGGCGGAATCCCGCCGAGGTTCATCGCGGGCACGAAGAACAACACCGCGAGCACCGGTGACATCCGGGCCAGACCGCCGAGCCGGCCCAGGTCGGTGCTTCCGCCGCGCCGCTCGATCAGCCCGGCGACCAGGAACAGCGAGGTCTGCACGGTGATGTGGTGAACCGCGTAGAACACCGCCCCGGCCAGGCCCGCGGCACTGGCGAGGGCGATCCCGAACACCATGTAGCCGATGTGGCTGATCAGCGTGAACGACAACAACCGGTTCAGGTCGCTCTGCACGATCGCGCCCAGGATGCCCACGATCATCGTCGCCGCGGCGACCACGAGCAGCAGTTCGCGCATCCGCCCGTCCGGGAACAGCAGCGTCTGCACCCGGATGATCGCGTACACCCCGACCTTGGTCAGCAGTCCGGCGAACACCGCGGTGACCGGCGCGGGAGCGGTCGGGTACGCGTCGGGCAACCACGCGGACAGCGGGAACACCGCCGCCTTGACCCCGAATCCGATCAGCAGTATCGATTCCAGGACCAGCCGCACCCCGGGGTCCACCTCGGGCAGCCGGATCGCCAGCTGGGCCAGATTGACCGTGCCCGTGGCCGCGTACACCATCGCGATCGCGGCCAGGAACACCAGCGAGGACAGCAGGCCCACCACCACATAGCCGGCGCCCGCGCGCACCCGCGCGGCGGTGCCGCCGACGGTCAACAACACGTAGCTGGCCGCGAGCAGCACCTCGAAGCCCACGTACAGGTTGAACAGGTCGCCCGCCAGGAACGCGTCGGCCACGCCGGCGACCAGGATCAGGTAGGTGGGGTGGAACACCGACAGGGGCGTGGCCTCGTCCGCGTCCGCGCGTCCCTGGCCGATGGAGTAGATCAGCACGCCCAGGGTGACCGCGCAGGAGACTCCCAGCATCAGCGCGGAGAGCCGGTCCGCCACCAGCACGATGCCGGTCGGCGCGGGCCAGCCGGCCATCCGCGCCACCACCGGACCGTTCCGGTCGGCCGACACGAGCAGCGCGACGGCCACGCCGAGTACGGCGGTCAACACGCCGACGCTGATCACCCGCTGGCCCCGCGGCAGCCGGCCGCCGATGGCCAGCTTGAGGCCCGCGCCGAACAGCGGCAGCAGCACGGGCAGCGGGACCAGGGAATTCATCGGAGCGGCTCGTTCCCGACCTGGTCGCCGCCCCCGCCCGCCCGGAACGCCGTCGCACCGTGGCCGGACCCGATCGCGGTGGCCCCGCGCGGAAACTCGGTGTCCGGCACCGCGTCCACCACGCCGTCCGCCCGCGCCACGGCCGCCCGCTCGGCCCGCGCCTGCCGGTTCAACTCGCGCCGCGCGGCCCGGAAGCGGCTGCGCAACTCGCGCTGCTGGACCCGGTGTTCGGACTCGATCCCCCGCAGCCGCAGGCGCAGCTCGGCGCGCCGCTCGCGGGCGATCCGCTGCTCCTCGGGCCGCCCGCCGTGCCCGCGCTCGTCCACGCCGAGCCGCCGGCACTCGGCCGCGTAGCCGGCCCGCGCCTCGACCGCGAGCCTGCGCACCACCGCCCGCCGCGCCGCCGTCTGCTCGCGCAACTCGCGCCGCAGTCGCCGGTGTTCGGCCCGCAGGTCGCCGCGTTCGGCGCGGCGCACCACGCGCAGGTCCTCGGCGTCGTCCTGGATCTCGTCGGTCCCGGTCAACTCCCAGTGCCGATGCGCCATCGACAACACGAACGCGGTCACCGCGAGGGTGATCACGATCGCGGTCAGCACCATCGCCTGCGGCAGCGGGTCGTTCATCCGGCCCGGGGGCGTCACGCCGATCACCGGCGCGCCGCCCGCGCGGCCGCCGCCGCAGAGCACGATCAGGTTGGCTCCGTTGCCGATCAGCACCACGCCGAGGAGTACGCGGGTGAGGCTGCGTTCGAGGATCAGGTACACCCCGACGCCGACCAGGACCGCCGCGGTGAGCACCAGGATCAGGGTGGGGCTTTTCATACGATCACCGTCCGTTCGGCGTCGGGGTCGCGGGTCTGTTCGATGCGCCGGTCCAACTCCGCGCCCAATGCGCTCAGTACGTCCTGCACGAGGCCGACCACGAGGAGGTAGACGCCGATGTCGAAGAACACGGAGGTCGCGATGTGCACGCCGCCGAACACCGGCAGATCGGCGTCGAGCACGGTGCTGCGCAGCGGCGCGCCGCCGACGATCAGGCCGATCAGGGCGGCGCCGGCGGAGACCACCAGGCCGGTGCCCAGGAGCCGCCCGGCGGGCAGCGGCGCGGCTTCGGCCAGCTCGTACCGGCCGCCCGCGAGGTAGCGCACCAGGAGCGCGAGTCCGGCGGTGATCCCGCCCGCGAAGCCGCCGCCCGGCGTGGAGTGGCCGCTGAACAGGAAGTAGAGGGAGAGCACGAGTACGGTCGGGAAGGCCACCCGGGCGACCACCTCGAACAGGACCGTGCGCCGCCCGGGGGCGAGCGTGCGGGCGGCGACGAGTCGGCCTGCCGGTTCGGGCTCCGGCTCGGGTTCGTGCCCCGGATGCGTGTCGTCGCCGCCTCCGGGCAGCGGCGGCGCGTCGGGGGCGCGGTCGGCGAGTCGGGGCAACTCCCGGGTCCGGCGCACGAAGATCAGACTGGTCACCCCGATCGCGGCGACCGCGAGCACCGCGATCTCGCCCATCGTGTCCCAGGCCCGGATGTCCACGAGCAGCACGCTGACGATCTCCTTGCCCCCGGCCTCCTCGGCCGCGGCGGCGAACACGTCGGACACCGGGGGCCGGGTCCGCGCGGCGAACGCCGACACCGCGACGCTCGCGAGCACGCCGCCGGTCAGCACCGCGATCACGATGTGCACGGCGCGGCGCACGGGCCGGGTGGTGTCGTGGAAGCGGCTGGGCAGTCGGCGCAGCACCAGCAGGAACACCACCAGGCTGACCGTCTCCACCAGGGCCTGGGTGAGCGCGAGGTCGGGGGCGCCCTGGAGGACGAACAACGTCGCGCAGCCGTAGCCGGTGACGCCGACGAGCAGCACGGCGGGCAGCCTGCCCCGGGTGCCGGCGGCGATCAGCGCGGCGGACACGACCAGGAGGGCGACCACGACCTGCGCGGCCGAGTCCCACCAGCGTGGCGTGTCCGGGAGGGGCAGCGGGAGTCGGCCGAGCGCGGCGCCGGCGGTGAGGGCGATCAGGCTGAGCAGGATCACCCCGACGTAGACCGGCATCGAGCCGCGCTGCGTGGTGCCGGTCAGTTGCAACGCGCCCCGGTCGACGCCGCGCACGAGCAGGTCGTACAGCCGCGAGGGCTCGACTCGCGCGGTGAGCAGTTGTACCCGCGTCACCGGCTCGCGGGCCAGGAACAGCGCGATGCCCAGGCAGACCGCGGCGATGGACAGGTACAGCGCGATGCCGGGGCCGTGCCACACGGCCAGGTGGTAGTCGGTGCCGCCGGCCGGGAACAGGTCGGCGTACGAGGAGATCCAGTGGTCGAGCGAGCGCGCCGCGAAGCCGAGCCCGAGGCAGCTCGCGCCGAGCACCAGGGCCGGGGCGAGGAGCAGTCCGCCCAGGGGCGCGCACGCGGTGGTGGGCACGCCGTGCTTGCGGGCGAACGCGCCCCACACGAAGCGCAGGCTGTAGCCGGCGGTCAGCGCCGATCCGGCGACCAGGGCACCGAGCACGACGGTGTCCGCCCGGCCCCGGTGCAGGAACGCCTCGTACACCGCCTCCTTGGCGACGAACCCGGCCATCGGCGGCAGTCCGGCCATGGACAGCGCCGCGACCACCGCGACCAGGCAGGTGATCGGCATGGCGCGGGCCAGGCCGGAGAGTCGGCGCAGGTCGCGGGTGCCGGCGCCGTGGTCGATGATGCCGACCACGAGGAAAAGGGTGGCCTTGAACAGGGCGTGTGCGACCAGTATCGCGATGCCGGCGAGCGCCGCGTCCCGGTTGCCGGCACCGGTGACCACGGTGAGCAGGCCGAGTTGGCTGACCGTGCCGTAGGCGAGGACGCGTTTCAGGTCGTTCTCGCGCAGCGCGCGCCACCCGGCCAGGAGCAGCGTGGCGCAGCCGGTGATCAGGACGATCGGCCGCCAGGGCGCGAGTTCGGCGAATCCCGGGGCGAGCCGGGCGATCAGGTACACGCCGGCCTTGACCATCGCGGCCGCGTGCAGGTAGGCGCTGACCGGGGTGGGCGCCGCCATGGCGGCGGGCAGCCAGGATCCGAACGGCACGATCGCCGACTTGGCCAGCGCGCCGACCAGGACCAGCACGATCGAGGTGGTCACGAGCGGGCCGCCGGGCGGATCGGCCAGGATCTCGGAGAGCCGGTAGGTGCCGGCCCGCTCGCCGAGCAGGATCAGCCCGACCAGCATCGCCAGGCCGCCGAAGGTGGTGATGGTCAGCGCCTGCATCGCGGCCCGGCGCGAACCCCGGTGCTCGCTGCGGTGGCCGATCAGGAGGTAGGAGAAGACCGTGGTCAACTCCCAGAACACGTACAGCAGGATCAGGTCGTCGGTGGTGACCAGCCCGATCATCGCGCCGGCGAAGGCGACCAGGACCCCGGCGAACACGCCGAGCCCCGGCTCGTCGTCGTCGAAGTAGCGCGCGCAATAGACGAGTACGAGTACGCCCACACCCGCCGCGAGGAAGACCATCAGCAGCGCCAGGGCATCGCACCGGAAGGCCAGCGAAACCCCGTGCCGGGGAATCCACGCCCGCGACTCGACCAAGGCGCGGCCGTCGAACACCGAGCCGGCCCGGGCGAGCGCCCAGCCGGTGGTCGCGACCGGCAGCGCGGCGAGCACCACGAAGGCGTTGCGCCCGAGGAGGCGGACCAGCCACGGAGCGATCGCCGCGACCACGAAGTACGAGGCCACCGAGAGGATCATGACGCTACGTTATGGCGTGATCATCCCAAATCACCCCACTTCCAACGCATGTCCCCCTATTTTCCACTCACCCCGCCGAACGTCGCCCCTCCCCCGAGAACGGACCGCACCGCGTCGGGGCTGCGTCCCACCACCGCGTGACCGTCGTCGGCGGTGATGATCGGCCGCTGGATCAAGACCGGATGCGCCGCCAACGCCGCGACCCAACGCGCCCGATCCCCGGCCTCGCGCCCCCACTCGGCGATGCCGAGCTCCCCGGCGACCGCCTCCCCGAGGCGGGTGATGTCCCACGGCTCCAGCCCCAACCGCCCGAGTACCGCCTCGATCTCCGCCGCGGACGGCGGCTCCTCCAGATACCGCCGCACGGTGTAGGAGGCACCTTCCGCGTCCAACACGTCCACGGCGGCCCGACACTTCGAACACGCCGGATTGAGCCAGATCTCCACGCCGCCACCTCCCGACCCGACCGACAAGACCCGCCATTGAACCCCACCCCCGTCCACGGGGGCGAGCCGGTGGAGCGGGGTGCGATCCGAGCGTCCGGGGCGATCGGGACCGCACCGTGTCCGGGAATGCGCCAAGCGCCGTGATTTTCGGTCGAGATCGAGCGGTCGATACCACATCGATTCGCTTGATTGCTAAGGGTATTCATGCGCGCTCGGGTCCCATTCGAGCATCCATCCAGTCAGTTGGACATAGTCGGGAGCGTGTACCGGTATGGACAGAGCAGACGTTCACGAGGCTTTTTCCCGGCATGACCCCGGCGGCGTGGAACTGGCCCTGGACAAGGTCGGTCTCCTGCCCGGCTTCGGCGCGTTGGCGCCCGGCCGACTGTTACGGGTCGACGGCGACCGCGCCGATCCCGACGCACTGTGGATCGAGGGGCGGGCCCAGCTCGTCTTCGGCGACGAACCACTGCCGGTGCGCCTGGAGTTCCTGTGCCCCGACGGTCCGGTCAAGGGCGTGGGCCTGGCTGTTCGTCTGCCGGATACCCCGCTCCACGACGTCGCCGCCGCGTACGGCTTCGACGTTCCCGCGATGTCGGCGCCACCGCTCACCGGACTCCGGGTGAGCGCCGACCGGGACACGTTCGCCGTGGCCTTCGACGGGCTCGACGGCGACGGCGGCATCCTCGCCTCCGCCGTGGACCGGCTGCTGGTCGTGCCCTGCGGCGGGGGACTCGTCCTGGTGACTCCCACGGGGGTTGCCGCCGACCGGCTCGCGGACGTCGGGATCACCGCACGGCGGCCGTTGTCGGCCGGGGCGTGGTTCGCCGTCCCCGGCGGCGAGGTGGTGCCGATCCGCCGCCCCGTCCGCCGTGTCCCGGACCCGGGCGGCGCCAGGGACGGTCTCGGTCGCCCGCGCTACATCACACACCCCGCGGACGAGGACGCGGCGTCTGCCCCGCCGCCCGCCTACGCCGTGCCTACCGCCGACGGCTTCGCCGTCCTCGGCCGGAACGCCCGCGCGAGCGGCCCCGGAGGAGGCAGGGGTTTCCGGCTGACCGGCCCGCTCGACGGCCGGCACGCACTCGAAGTGCACTGGTCCGCGCCGCCGTTGACGGTACGCGGCGTGCTGCAGGCGGGCCCGGCCGAGGCGCCGTACCGGGCCGTGGTCGGCGGCCTGCTGACATTCGGCTTCGGTGCCGGCGAAGGCAGGCGCGGCCTGTACGGCATGGGAACCGGCGCCGTCGTGTTCCCGGCGTCCGGATCCGGTGCCCAGGTGTCCATGTTCGGGTTCGCCGCGCTCGGCGCCACACCCGGCGTCGGCATCCCGGCGTTTCGGCTGACGTCCGTCGCCGCCGGGTTCGGGTGGAACAGCCGGATCCGCATCCCCGACCTCGACAACGTGCACACATTCCCGTTCGTGCAGGCGCTGAGGGATCCCGCCGCCATCGGCGGCGACGCAACGAATCCGGTCGAGATCCTCGACACCCTCACCCGCGGCTCCGACCCGTGGATCACGCCGTCCGCCGGGAACGTGTGGGCGGCGGGCGGCATCGGGTTCACCATCGCCGAGTTGATCGACGGAACCGCCCTCGTCCTGGTGCAGACCGGCGAGGACCTGACCCTCGCGCTGACCGGCACGGCCTCGACGTCCTTCCCGAAATCGGGACGCGCCTACGCGCGCATCGAGGCCGGGATCCGGATCGTCGTCAAGCCGACCTCCGGCGAGTTCCTCCTCGCGACCGCGCTCGGCCCCGACTCGTTCGTGATCGACCCGAACTGCAAGCTCCGCGGCGGCGCGAGCCTGCAGATCTGGTACGGCGACCATCCGCACGCGGGCGACTTCGTCTTCAGCGCCGGCGGATACCATCACGCGTACGACGTTCCGGCGTACTACCCCGATCTCCCGCGCATCGGATACGACTGGGCGCTCGGCGGCAACGTCACCGTCACCGGCGACGCCTACTTCGCCCTCACCCCGCGTGCCGCGATGGCCGGCGGCATGCTCGACGTGCGGTACAAGTCCGGGATCATCTCCGCCTGGTGCACGGCCAAGGCGGATGCCCTCATCGAGTGGAACCCCTTCTACATCGACCTGGGGATGTCGCTCGGCATCGGTGTCCGCGGCTCGGTGAAGATCGTCTTCGTCCGGATCACCGTGACCATCGAGGTGGGCGTCGAGCTGGGCGTCTGGGGGCCGCAGACCGGCGGCGAGGCCAAGGTGAAGGTGTGGTTCGTGTCCTTCACCATCCGGTTCGGCGCCGGGCGGCGCGACACGGCATCCGAACTGGACTGGGCCCAGACCCGGGCGATGCTGCCGCAGGCGGGGGCCCGGGCCCGGCTCCGCCCCGGGGACGGTCTGCTGACGGAGGGCACGGCCGACGATCCGTGGTCCGGTCCGTGGCTGGTCGACCCGGCCGGGTTCACCTTCGGCACCGACACGCAAGTCCCGCTCACCGAGATCAGGCTGAAGACGGCCGACGCCGACATCGTCGAACGAGGCCACGAGTTCGGCGTATGGCCCATGGGCGTCGACTCCCTCAGCACCACCGAGCGGGTGTCCGTCACCCTGCGCGGGGAGACCGTCGACCTCGCGCGATGGGCACGACGCACCCACATGACCGCGCTGCCACCGCAGTTGTGGAACCGCGACGACCCCGCGGCAGGCGACGCGGAACTCGATCGCCACCTCACCGGCGTCACACTCACGTCCCCGGGGCCGAAATACAGCCCGTCGACCGGCTACTTCGGCGAGAACACGTTCGCGTACGACCCGATGCGCCCGGACGGCGTCGCCCCGCTCAGCGAAAGCGACGCACCCCACATCCCTCGGCCGACGCGTCCCGGAGGCGTCATCGAGCTGATCGGCGCCACGGCCGACGACGACACACGCCGTACCGCCCGAGGCAGGGTGTACGAACTGCTCGGCGCACTCGGCATCGACACCGCGGGCGCCGCGGTCGACCTGCCCGGCCACGCGGCCGGAGTACCCGCCACATACACCGCCGACCCGATGCTCGTGCGCGCCGGCGCCGCGTCGGGCGAGGGGAGGCAGGACTGATGTCCGCACCCGGACACCGCACCCGGTTCTTCGATCACCGTATCCCGCCGCTGTATGCGGGCACGCACTCCATCGCCGTCGGCCACACCCGCGGCGGCGACGACCGTGTCGGCGCCGACCTGCTCCCCGATCTGGACCAGGACTTCGTCGTCCGGCAGCCCCGGCTGCAGTTGCGGCCCGACGATGTGGCGGCGTGCTACCCGCCGCCCGCGGAAGAGGGCGCGTACACCACGGTCTTGCCGCACATCGCCCTGGCGAACGCGTCGCTCCCGTGGCTCACCCGGCTGCCCGGCACACCGGAAGGCGCCGCGTGGCTGGCTCTCCTGGTGTTCCGGCAAGGCGAACTCCCGGAGGACCGGGAGGCCGTCGGGGCGGTGACCGTGACCAGCGCGCGGGTGTTCGTCGCCGGCGACGCGGGCCCTGGTCGGCCGCCGACGCTCGATCCGCCGCTGTACGACGACGAGAAGGACCTGACGGTCGCCGGCATCCATGTCCCGGCCGAGCTGTTCACCGCCATCTGCCCGACCGGGGAAGAACTCGCCGCGCTCGCGCACATCCGCGAAGGCGGCCCGCCCGACGCCACCCGGGCGCTGGGCACCGACCCGCCGCCCGACGAAGACGCCCTCAAGGGGGTCCTCGTCGCGTCCCGCTTCCCGGCCGCGGAAGGCGGGCGACACGTCGTCCACCTGGTGTCCCTCGACGGCCACGCCGACTACCTTCCCGGCCGGACCGCACCGCCCGAGGACGGGCTGCGGCTGATCTCCCTGTACTCGTGGACGTACACCGACACCGGACGCGGAACGGGCTTCGGTGGCACCGCCAACCACCTGGCGACCGCGCCGGACCTCGTGCTGCGCCACTCGGGCGTGCCGACCGGGGGCGACGTCCCGCAGGCCGCCGCGATGCTGCGCCAGGGCGGCACGGCCCTCCCGCAGGGCCTGGAGTCCGGGGAGACGACCATCGGCTTCTACCGCGGCGCCTTCACCGCCGCGCCCGGCCACGATCTGCCGCACGGGCGGGGCCCGCGCCTGGAGACACCCGAGGAAGCGCTCGTCTATGTCGAAGCCCTCGGCATGTACGACGCGAGCTACGCGGCCGCGTTCAGCCTGGGACGCCAATACGCCCTCGCCGACGCCGACTTCCGGCACGCCCTGGTCGAGTACCGCAAGGCCGCCCGGCATGCGTTGCGGCGCATCCTGACCTTCCCCGAGTTGTCCGTGCCGACGTCGCGCGGCTTCGCCGCCGAGGTACGCGCGAACCGCGTCCGCGGCGCCTTCGACCGCATGCTCGGCCCCGACGGCCCGCTCGCCCGGGCTCGGACGCGCGACGCGGGCGACATGCGGCGGGCGGGGCGCCGCGCGGTCCCGGCGCAGACCCCGGTCTCCGCACAGACCGCCGGAACCCTGCGCGGCGCACTCGCCGAATCGTCCACGCGCGCGGTGCTCACCGCCGCCGTCGAGGACGAACTCACGCCCGTGGTCGACTGGTTGGTGAACCTGACCCGGGTCCGCGGCGTTCCCCTGGGGCAGCTCGTACCGACCGAGGACTTGCTCCCGCCCGAGTCCATCCGGTTCTTCCACGTCGACCCGGCGTGGCTGCACGCCGTGGTGGACGGCGCGCTCAGTGTGGGCATCGGTCACGCCCTCGACGCCGACCTCAACGACCTCGCTCGGCAGATGCGCGCCATCACCCAGCCCCGATCCGGCATCCTCATGCGTTCGCGGCTGATCCCGCAATGGCCCGGCACGCTCTACACCTGCTACCACGGCGACACCGAGATCCAGCCGATCCACATCGAGACCATCGACGAAGACCTCGTGCTCCGGCTGTTCGACGTGGTCGTGGACGGCTTCGCGATGGGCGAGCCGCCGCAGGGCCTGCTGTTCGGCATCGGCGACGACGGCGCGACCCCGCTGCGCTCGATCGTGCCGCCGATCGGCGATCCGCGGGGGCAGTTCCCCGACGAAGGCGACTACGGGCAGTTCCTCCGCGACAACGACCAGGACGTACTCGACATCGAGCACAAGCTCGGACCGGCGCTCGCCGAGGTCCATGGCGTCGCCCGGCTCGGGTCCGCACAACTGGCGCTGCAGCTGATCAAGGCTCCGCAACTGCAGAAGATCCTGCGACCCGGCTCGCCATACGCCACCCCGGAACCCGACGAACCCGACGAACCCGCCGACCGCCGCGAAGGGAACGTGTGACCATGGCCGCAAACGACACCCTGGTGGTGCCGATCGAGGTCTCGGCCTTCGCGGTCAACCCCGCGGCGCGCGACACGGACGGCACGTACGCGATCCACCGCTGGACGGCGGTCTTCCAGGATTTCGGGACCCGCCGGATGTCGCCCGAGCCCGATCCGTTCACGGAACTGCAACCGTGGCGCGACGACCCCTCGCGCCTGGGCGTGCATCTGATGTGGCATCTTCCCGAGGGCCTCACCCAGGGCCACGAGAGCGGCGACGCGGACATCGAGTTCCCGCTCGTGCCCAACCGCTGGCTGGTGGTCCGAAGCCACGGCACGGGGAGCGTGCGCAGCTGGATCGTGGAGAGCGACCACCTGGGAAACGACGGCACCAGCGCGTTTCTCGACCCGTTCACGGATCGCCCGACCGCCACCAGGTGCGGACGACTGCACGAACTCACCGCGACTGCTCCGTGGCGCGAACCCGACCGGCGGCCCGAGCCGTTCCTCACCGCTCTCGGGCCCGGGCTGCTGAGCTTCGCGGCCTTCCAGCCCTACAACCGGAACGTGCTGTCGATGCACGACACCCTCGACGACGTCTCCGGCGATGCCCGGGTGAGCTATCGCGTGATCGGCTGGTACGCGCAGGAGTCCGCGGACATCCTGCAGCGCGGCGGGTTCGACGAGGTCATGGCCGACCTGGGCTGGCTCCTGCCGTCGATGTACGGCCGCCCGGGCGCGTCGGTGTACGCGGGCAGCGTCATCGGCCTCGACTGGCGGCCGGACCGGGGCGCGCCCGCCCCGCCCTCCGACATCCCGGCCGCGGACACGATCGTGGTGGGCATCGGCCACTCCACAGCCGAGGCCGCCGCCGCGGTGGAGGCGGAGTACGGCCTGCTCGACGCCGAAGAGGCCCGTCTCTTCCACGCGTTCGCACTCGGATGCCTCGATCGGGCCGAGCGTACCGACGGCGATCTGTTCCCCGCTCGTGCGGCACTCCTGTCCGGCTTCGGCCCACTGCCCGGCGGATACGTGTGGCGCGTCGTCGACCGCGGCAACCCCGCGGACGCACCGCGGGAGGACCCGGCCGCGGCCGCCGCACGCGCCGCCGTCCAGGCCGAGCGGATCGCCGAGCTCAACCGCCTCCAACGTGCCCACGACCTGCTCGAACGCGAGCTCCACGACGCGCGGGAGTACCTCTACCACCTGTGGGCGCTCGACAGGCGTCGTTCCAGGCCGCCGTTCTTCGGCGAGGGCATCCGCGACAGGCTCGACGCGACCGTCGCCGGATCCCCCGCACACGCCGTCGCCGACCTCGCGACCCGCCTCGCCGCCGCCCGCGCCGCCATCCCGTGGGCGCTGGACCAGGAGGAACTCGACGACAAGGCGCAGGCGTACGCCTCGGCGTGGCTGGCCGCGCCCCGAGTGCTGCAGCGGTACCCCGCGGCCGAGTACCAGGAAGCCGCCGACCCCGTCCTGCTCCTGCGCGGCGCCGGCACGCATGCCCCACTCACCCGCGACTCGGCGCTTCCGTGCCGCGTGGAGGAACGCCTCGTCACGCGCATCGGCACGGTGACCGCCCGTTCGGTCGCCGCCGACGTGGCCGAGGTCAACACGGAGGCGCTCCCCGCGATCGTCCCCCGTCTGCTCACCGAGCACTTCATCGTGGATCGTGTACGCGCCGACCAGAGCCCGTTGTCGCCCGTGGACGGACTGCTCCCCGAGTACGGCACCCGGACGTGGCGTCAACCGTGGCAACCCCTCTTCCTGGCCTGGCGAGCGGACTACAAGGCCATCGACTACGCCGACGCGAACGGCGAACGCCACTGGGAGTTCGACGGACAGCGGTACCGCTGGAGGGGCACCGGGCGGCACGACTACGGCGGTACCATCTCCGGACGCCAAATCCTCACCCCCACCAGCGGATTCGTCACCGCGGGGCGCCTGGACGCCTACGCCAAGGACCGCAAGGACCTGGACCGCGAGGCCATCGACGCGCTGCGCCGGATCCTCCTCGAAACCGACGAACTCTCCCAGCGCCTCGACGGGTTCTCCGCGCAGATCGGCCAGCGTCTGATCGGCAGCGGTCTGCGCCCGCACGGCGATCTCGCGGCGGACATCGGCGACGGCGACAGCGCCGGCGCGCCACGACCCGGGATATTCCCCGCCGAGGAGTGGGAGTCGTGGATGCCCAGTGACTTCCAGCAACTGCGGGCAGGCTTGGTGGAGTTCCGCGAGCTGGCAATCGTGGACCGGTTCGGCCGCGCCGTCGTTCTCGTCGAGCACGCCTCGGGCTTCGAGATCGCCCGTCCGGACTCCTTCGTCCCGGACCAGGCACCAGGCGGCATCGAGCCCGACCGGTTCGTGCAGCTGACCCCGCGGATCCTGCAACCGGCCAGACTCGCCCTGCGGTTCCTCGACCAGCGCACCGGCACCGAAGCCGACCTGGTCGCCGACGGCAACCCCGTGTCCGGATGGCTCCTGCACAACCGCGTCGACGATTCGCTCGCGTGCTACGGCCCGGCCGGGGCGGCGCTCGGCGACCTGCGCATCACCGGGGTGGGCGCCGGACGCCGCGTGTCGTGGAACGCCCTTCCGGGGTCGACCGTGTTCGACCTCGACGACCTCGCGGAACTCGCGCCGTACGCGCACGAACTCCTCGCCGGGGTCGTGCGCCGGGGCCCGGCCGGGTTCACCGCGCTGGTCGAGCACCTGGAGGAAGCGCATGCCCTCATCGACCCGCAAGGCCCGGCGGCTCCCGCGCCGGCGTACTTCTTCGGCCGCCCGGTCGCCCTCGTGCGCATGTCCGTGGGCATCGAACTGCTCGGCGCGCCACGCAGGGACGTCTCCTGGAGGACCATCTTCGAGCAGCCGGAGCCGGAGATCGGCCGATACACGTGGAACGTGCGCCTCGGTGAGGCCCGGCAACTCGACGACGGGCTCATCGGCTACGTCCGGGCGGGCGACGCCGACCACATCGAGACCGTCCTGCCGACCGGCGGCGAAGCCGACTACCTGCGGTCCATCGACCGTGGCCAACGGCTCCTGACCACCGTCGACGGTCCGCCCCCCGAAGTCACCCTGCTGATCGACCCGCGCGGCGCGGTACACGCCACCACCGGTGTGCTGCCGGTCGTATCGGCGCACATCCCGCCGGCGTTCGTGGACGACGCCCTGCGGTCGATCGCCATCGCCTTCCGGGCCGGGCCCCTGGTGGCTCCGGTAACGACCGACGGGGCGGGCACCGAGCACCTGTTGGCTCTGCACCCGGCGCTCGCCGGCGGCTCGTGGACCTGGGCCGAGCGCCGCGGCGATACGTGGCTGAACCTGCCCATGGCCGCTCCCGACCCCGACCTGTGGCCGCTGGGACGCGACCCGCGCATCCGCACCGGCTTCGTCGTGCTCGGCGACGCGGCCACGATCGCCTCGGCCGGACCCACCGCCGCCGTCCCCGGACCGACCGCGCCCGGTGACCCGCACGCCCCGGCCTCGACCCCGTCCGCTTCCGGTGATCGCCCGTGACCCCAGGAGCCGCACCCATGACCACATCCACACCCACGACCGTCCGCGGCGCGCTCGCGTTCGATGTGCGGACCGAGCCCGACCGGGTTCGTGTGTCCCGTCCCGGCCAGGACAGCTACGTGACCGTCACCGCGGCGGTCTCGGCCGCCGCGTCGGGCGGTGCCCACGTCGCGGAGTTCGGCGTCCGGGTCCCGATCGGCACGACGTCCGCGCACCTGAGTTCGGACGTGGGTTCCATCAAGCCCTCCGTCGACCGTGCCGGGTGGCTGCTCGTCGAAAGCGGCCAGGGCACGTTCGCGTTCGCGCACGAAAACGGCGGCGAGCACCTGCCGCAGGGCGCGGGCGTCATCGTCACGCTCGACGGCGTGAAGGTCAACGCCGCGGTCGGCATGGCCGAGATCACGCTGGAGACCTTCGACGTCGACGCGAGTGCCCGGTTCATGATCGCGAAGCTGCCCGAGGCATTCGCGCTGACCGACTTCCGCGCCGCCGAGGATGTCATCGGCAGTGGCGACACCGCCGAACTGACGTGGCGCTCGTCGAGCGTCACGCAACTCCAACTGCTCTACGACGACGTGATGGTGGACGTCACCGGTCGCGAGAGGATCGACGTCGCCGGTGTCCGGCACACCACCGTTTTCTATCTACGCGGCAGTTCCGGCGCGGCGTGGACGACGCTGTCCAAGATCGTCAGCGTGCACGACCCGGACATCAGGGTGAACGACCTCACGGTCACCGGGACCCTCACCACGGGCCGACTGGAGAGCCGGGTGGCCCACGGCGTGCGCTTCGCGGCCGCGTCGACGCCGGAATCCGACACCGCACGGCGGCCGTTCGCCGAGGCGGCCGGGGAAACGGAGCCGTCATGACCCTCGTCCGTCACCTTGTCGCGCCCGCATCGGGGAGGATCGCGGCCGCGAACGACCCGCTGTTCTTCGATCTCGCGGTCAATCCCGACCCGCTGCGCGTCTCGCCGTCCGAGGGCACACCGGGCTTCGGCGACCTGATCTTCATCACGTCGCTCGCCGAACCGCGGACGATCGAAGTACGCGGCTTCGAAGTGGCCTTCCGAGTCGGGGATGCCGAGGCCGACCTCGCACTCGACGTTCGGGACCTGCAGACCCGCATCAGCCTGGCGGGGTGGACGGGCACCACCACCACGGCATCGGGCCGGTGCACGACAGTGTTCGCGCCGGCATCCGACGAGCCGCCGCACACCGCGTTCGACGCCTCCACCGGGGTGACGTTCCAGGCCGTCGGCTTGAGCGTCAACCGGCTCGTCGGATCGAGCGTCGTCACCGTATCCGCGTCGTGGCGTGCGACCGGCAGCACCGCGTGGCAGACGCAGACCACCGAAATCCAGGTCGGGAAATACCCGCTGGGCTTCCATCTGCGCTCCCTGGTCGCCGAACCCCTGTCCGTCGATCCCGGCGGCGGCACGACGCTGCGCTGGGACGCGTCGGCGGCGACGCATGTGTCCCTGATGTACAACGGCCACGAGTTTCCCGTCGGCGACCGGCAGTCGATCGAGGTGGGCGGGCTCACCGAGACCACGACGTTCCACCTCAACGCCCGTGCGCAATCCGGATCCGGGTTCGTGGAGCGCACGCTGTCGATCACCGTGTACGTGTTCGACCCCCAACGGCTCGCGGGACGCGTCGTCGTCGAGGGAACACTTCGGGCCGGAGCGCTCGAACCGTCCGACCCCACGGAACCGATCGTCGTTCCCCAAGGGATGCCGCTCTCTCCGGCCTGGGCGTACGAACCCGTCACCGGAACCCTGAGCGACAGCACCTGGCCGTGGTACGGATACTCCGCCCAACGCCCCGCTTCGGCATCCGGCCACGAGGGGACGGTGATCGCGACCCAGACGGACGCGACCGAACTGCTGTGGTCGACCTACGACGGCTACGGCTGGCCTCGCCGGGACCGGCATCGCGCTCGGGGGCGGGACGCCGCCATCACCCGCTACGGCACGGCGATCGTGTGGATCTTCCGGCATCCTCAATGGGACCAGTTCCTGCACCGGCGGCTCGACCGCGATCTGTCGTGGTCGGAGATCCACGGACCCAGCGATTACCAGCGAGACAAGACGCTGCCGGGAGTGGCGGCCAACCAAGGCGAACGCCTGACATACCTGTTCCACCATTCCGGTACCACGAACGTGCACTACAGCAATGTGCCGGGAGGCGGGGGCACGGTCAGAGCACTGTCGGGCACGAACGGTGTCGACGGCGTCGCGTTCGCCGAGTTCGGGAACCTGCGCGTCGGCGTCTACCGGCTCAAAACCACCGGCCACCTGCGCGCGGAGGTCGACAACGCACCGCCCGACTCGGCCTCCGCGTGGTGGACCGTCAAGACCGTGATGAGCTCCGTGGCCGTCACCGGCACGCCCGCCCTCGCCGAGCTTGCCGGCCACCTCTACTGCGTGTGCCGGGAACAGGGTTCGCGCACGCTGTACATGGCGCGCTTCGACGGCGAACTGTGGAGCGCCGGGGTCCCCGTGATGGACGACTGGCCCCTCGACCGATCCCCGGGCCTCATCGCCCTCCACAACCGCCTCTTCATCGTCTGAGGCACGCTTCGACTCCCGGAGGAACGACATGACCGCCCCCGCCGCGCCGCGCGTCTCGACCGCGCGGTTGCTCCTGTACGGACTCACCACGACACCGCACCCGATCGCCGTGTCACCGACGTCCGGCGACCCGCGTAAGGCCCTGCTCGCGGTGACCCTCATCCGCCGCGCCCAGGACCCGGTGCAGTGCCGGGAGATCAAGGTGACGCTGCCGGTCGGCGAAAGCGCCGCGCATCTCGCCACGACGATGACCGGAGTGACCGCCGCTGCCGACCGCGACGGATGGCACAGCACCGTAGGCCCGTTCGGAGACGTGGTGTTCACCCCGTCGGGAGGCCTCGACGACATCGCCCTGGACACGGGGCTCACGCTGTCCGTCGGGGATGTTCCGGTGAACAGGACGGTCGGCCGAGCAGTGGTCCGGGTGACCGCGACCGTGCGCCGATCCGCGGTTCCCGACGACCCTTGGACGGAGGAGGAGGTAACGCTGCCCGTCTCCAAGTTCCCGCCGACCTTCCATCTCGGAAACCTCGTCGCCCACCCGTTGCGCGTGCAACAGGGCGGCTCGTCGACGCTGAGTTGGGACGCCGAGGGCGGCTCGTTCGGTCTGCGCTACCCGGGGGCGGACATCGACGTCACCGGCCGCACCGAGTTCGTCCTGCACAACATCGGCAGCGACCTGGTGGTCGAACTGCACGGCTCGGCGTCGTCCCCGTCCGGGGAACTCGAAGCCGTGCGCACGGTGCTGCTCACCGTCGACCGGCCCAACATCGTCACGCCCTCGCTCACTGTCGAAACCGGTGTGGTGACGGACAATCTCGTCGGCTACGACACACCTCTGCCGATCCTCCCCGCGGGCGGGTTCGTCCATCGGCCCGAGTTGTCGATGAGGCGCTACGACCTGCGTGCGGGCACCTGGACGCGGCTTGTTCCCCTGGACATCGCGCCGGTCGGGGCGCCGCCCGCCATCGCCGTCCACGACGGACTCCTCCACCTCGTGTACCGCCCGCACGACGTCGATGTGCTCGCCTGGGCCACCTTCGACGGCCGAATCTGGCGTCACCAATCCGCCTCACCGGGCCGGGCCGCCGTCGAGTCGCCCATCTCCCTCACCTCCATGGGCGGCCAACTGGCCTGCGCCCGGGTGGACCACGCCGGGAAGCAGCGGTACAGCGTCACGACGTCGGCTACGGCCTGGGGCCCCGAGACGGACATGCCCGCACCCGACCTCGGCGGCGTGTCCCTGGCGTGGGACGGCACTCGGATGAACGCCGTGATGCGCAAGTACGGCGTCGGCGGCAGCGAGGAATTCGGCTGGACGATCCACCGGCGCGGAAGCGACGGCGCCTGGACCGAACACGCCGCACACGTTCCGACGCCACCCTCCGGCGGCGACGCCGAACTCCTCGCCTACAGCGGCAAACTCGGCTACGTGGCGCGCGTTCGGGGCGGAGACACCGTGTTGTACGAATACCCCGCGGGCAGCACCGTGCCCACACCGATCGGCACCCCCCTACGCGCCGCCACCGACCCTCGCGCCACCACCCACGGAACCGACCTCTACGCGCTCGCAACCGATCCCGACGGCCTGCTGTGGCTCACCACCCATCGCGAAGGAGCCTGGTCCCCCGCCACCCTCGTCGACGGCTGCGCCTCGCGCGAAACCCCCACCATCGCCGTACTCGGCAACGAACTCATCGCCATCGGCCGAGGTGCCGCGTTCGAAACCCCGTAAAACCGGGGTCCTGTTGTGGGGTGCACTTCCTGGCCCCGGAAGTGCACCCACAACAACCATCCGCCCAGCAACGCAATCACGGCGACACCCCACCGCCGACGGCAACGAACCCGACCCCACGGCCGGCCACCGACCGACGCCAACAAGCCAACCGAGCCCAGCCCCACCAACGCTCCAAAACCATCCCACCCAGCACACGAAGCAAAACAGCCCGACCGGCGCACGAGGCCAACCCGCCCGACCGGCGCTTGAGGCGAAACAGCCCCGCCGGCGCTTGAGGCGAAGCAGCCCGGCCGGCGCTTGAGGCCAACCAGCCCCGCCGGCGCATGAGGCGAAGCAGCCCGACCGGCGCTTGAGGCGAAACAGCCCCGCCGGCGCTTGAGGCGAAGCAGCCCGGCCGGCGCTTGAGGCCAACCAGCCCCGCCGGCGCATGAGGCGAAGCAGCCCGGCCGGCGCTTGAGGCCAACCAGCCCCGCCGGCGCATGAGGCGAAACAGCCCGGCCGGCGCTTGAGGGCTAACCTGGCGCACGCGCCGGGGGCGGGGATGCGACGCCCACCGCGTGGGCAACGTCGAAGGCCTCCGGCCCGAGCGCAGCCCGCGCCACACCGGCGATCCGCAACACGTCACCCCGCTCGCCGACAGGCAACGGCGCACCGACCGCAGCCCGCAGCGCCTCCGCCCGCCCCAACAGCGTCGCAGCCTCGCTCGCCCGCCCCGAGATCGCCTCGACCCCGGCCAACCCCTCCAGCGCCAGCGCGACCGCCCGGGGATCGCCGGAGGCCCGCGCCGCCGCCAACCCCTCCTCGTGCAACGCTCGCGCCGCGACCGCGTCCCCCCGCGACTCCGCCACGAAGCCCAACTCGGCCAGCAGCAGCGTCACCCCGTAGTAGGGCACCCCATAGTCCTCCCGCAACCGCCGATTCCACTCCAGCGCATTGCGCAGATGCCGCTCAGCAGCCGCCGGATCCCCCGCCCGCCGCGCCCCCAGCCCCAGGCCGACCTCGGCGAACTCCTCCGCGAACCGGTCGGATTGCTCCACCGCCAACCGCCGCCCCCGCTCGTGGAACTCCGCCGCCCGCGCGAAGTCGCCGCGCAGGAGCGCGATCCGGCCGAGCCCCGAGAGCCGATACGACACGTCGGTCCACAACCCCAACTCCTCGGCCCCGCGCAGCCCTTCGCGATGCAGTGCGGCGGCCCGGTCGTACTCCCCCGACACCTCGGCCACATACGCGAGCATGTCCGACGCCTGCACCCGCCCCCACCGCTCGCCCAACCCGGCGAACCGCGCCGCGCTGTCCGCCGCGGCCTCGCCCGCCGTGACCAGGTCGCCCCGGAACATCGCCCACTTCGCCCGACCGGCCAGCGCCGCCGCGATCCCCCACGCGTCGTCCGTCGCCCGAAACCCCACGAGCGCCCGCTCGGTCAGCTCGCCACCGGTGTCCGCGTCGCCCACGTGCAGGTGTGCCAGTCCGAGGAACCACTCGGCCCGCGCCCGCCCCTCCACGATCTCCGCATAGGCCGCCACCGCCTCCCGGCTACGCCCCAGCGGATCCCCGCCCTCCCCGGTCAACATCGCGAACCCGGCCTCCCACGCCCCCGCCGCCGCCCGCACCACCTCACCCGCACCGGCGCCGGCACCGGCACCGGCACCGGCACCGGCACCCTCCACCGCCAACGCCGCCGCCAACGCCCGCCGCGCCTCCCGATAGCGCCCCCGCAGGAACCGGTACCACGCGGCCCCACCCGCCAGCCGCAGCGCAAGCCCCGCGTCCCCGCACCGCACCGCGCCCTCCAGCGCGTTGCCCAGGTTCACCCGCTCCGCGTCCAGCCGAGCCAGCCACTCGCACTGCTCCGGTCCGTACAGCCGAGGCCCGGCGCGCTCGACCACATCGGCCAGATGGCGGTCGTGTCGCTCCTGAACCGCCACCAACTCCCCTGCCGCATCCAGCCGTTCCACACAGTAGGCGGCGACCGACTCGAGCAGCCGATACCTGGGCCCGGCCGGCCCCTCGACGACCACCACCAGCGAACGGTCCACCAACCGACCGACCAGGTCCAGCACGTCGGCACGCTCCACCTCGCCGCCCGCGCACACCGCCTCGGCCGCCTCCGGAGCGCAGCCGTCCCCGTGGATCGCGAGCCGCCGCAACACCACCCGCTCCGCGCCGCCGAGCAGTTCCCAGCTCCAATCGATCATCGCGCGCAACGTCTGCTGCCGCACCGGCGCCCCGCGTCGCCCCACCCCGAGCACCCGGAACCGGTCGTCCAAGCGCGCCGCGAGGCCGTGTACGCCCAGCCCCCGCACCCGGGTCGCGGCCAGCTCCAACGCCAGCGGGATCCCGTCCAGCCGCCGGCAGATCGCCGCGACCGCGTCCGCCGTGTGCGCGTCCAGCACGAACCCCGGCGCCGCCGCTGCCGCGCGGGCCACGAACAGCCGTACCGCCGAGGACCCGGCCAACGCCACCGGATCCGCCCCCTCCGCCGGCACCACCAGCGGCCGCACCACCGACAGCACCTCGCCGGCCACCGCCAACGGCTCCCGGCTGGTGGCCAGGATCCGCAACCCGGGCGCGGCCCGCAGCAGTTGGTCGACCACCTCGGCGACCGGCTCGATCACGTGCTCGCAGTTGTCCAGGACCAGCAACACCCGCCGCCCGCGCAGCGCGTCCGCCACCCGGGCGCGCGACTCGGACACCCGATACCCCGCACCCACGGCCCGCTCGTCCCGAATGCCCAGCGCCGAGGCGATCGCGTCGGCGATCTCGGCGCCGTCCGGTTCGCGCCGCCCGGCCAGTTCGACCAGCCAGACCCCGTCCGGGTAGTCGTCCGTCGCCCGCGCCGCGCACGCCAGCGCCAACCGGGTCTTCCCCACCCCGCCGGGCCCGGTCAACGTCACCAGCCGACCGCCCCGCAGCAGCCCGTCCACCTCGACGACGGCCTCCGCACGCCCGACCAACTCGGTCAACGCGGCAGGCAGATTGCTCCGCGAACGAGCCGGCGCCCCAGCCACCGCGCCGCCCGCAGGACCGTCCGCCGGCGCGGCCGGCGCGGCAACCGCGGCACCTCCACCCAGGCTCGGATCCCGAGCCAGGATCGCCCGCTGCAACGCCGCCAGTTCCGGCCCCGGATCCAGACCGAGTTCGTCCGCCAACCGCTCGCGGAACTCCGCATATCGGGCCAGCGCCTCCTCCTGCCGCCCGGCCCGGTACAACGCGCGCAGCTGCGCGGCCCGCAACCGCTCACGCACCGGATTCAGCTCCACCCATTCCGCCAACTCGTCGGCCAGCAGCGCGTGTTCGCCCAATTCCAGGCGCGCCTCGGCCTGCTCCTCCACGGCGGTCAGCCGCGCCTCCTCGAGCCGGGTGATCGCCGCGCGGGCGAACTCCTCGTCCCGGAAGTCCGCGAACGCCGGCCCACGCCACAGCGCGAGCGCGTCCGCGAGCAGCCCCGCCCGCACCCGCACGTCGTCGCTCGCCCGCGCCCGCGCGGTCAGGTCGGCGAACCGGTCCGCATCCACCGCGTGCGACTCGATCCGCAGCTGATAGCCCGCCGGCCGCCGGACCACCGACTCCGGCCCGCCCAGCGCCCGACGCAGCTGGGACACCTTGGTCTGGAGCGTATTGGCCGGATTGCCCGGCGGATCCGCGCCCCACAGGTCCTCCACGAGCCGATCCGCCGACACCGGCCGCCCCCGATGGACGAGCAGATCCGCGAGCAGCGCCCGCACCTTCGACTCCGGGACCCGCACCGGTTGCCCGTCCGCCGTCCACACCGCCAGCGGACCCATCACCCCGAAGCGCATGCCGCCACGTTATCGCAGGTCAACCGGGCTCTGACGGCCCCCGGCCAGGGACCGTGCGCAAACCCCCAGGATTTCGTGCGCGGCCGGCGACAGAGTCCTGCCATCGAGTTCGGAACACCCCGAACCGCCCACCGGAACCCGGAGCCCATCATGTCCGTCACCACCACCCCCGTCACCACCGGCCGCGAGATCCGCCTCGCCGCCCGCCCCGTCGGCGCCCCCACCGCCGCCGACTTCGCCCTGGTCACCGCCGAGATCCCGGCCCTGACCGAGGGCCAGGTCCTGGTCCGCAACACCTGGATGTCCGTCGACCCCTACATGCGCGGTCGCATGGACGACGTCGAGTCGTACATCCCACCCTTCGCGCTCGGCGCCGCCCTCGACGGCAGCGCGATCGGCGAGGTGATCGCCTCCCGTGCCGACACCGTCCCGGTCGGCGCGACCGTGTCGCACTTCGCCGGCTGGCGCGAGTACGCGGTCGTCGACGCGGCGACCACGATCGTCGTGGACACCTCCGCCGTGCCCGCCCAGGCGTATCTCGGCGTACTCGGCACCCCCGGTCTGACCGCATACGCCGCGCTCACCGAGGTGGCCGAGGTCAGGCCGGGCGACACGGTGTTCGTCTCCGGCGCGGCCGGCGCGGTGGGCAGCGTGGCCGGACAGATCGCCCGCAAGCTGGGCGCGGCGAAGGTGATCGGTTCGGCCGGCGGCCCGGCCAAGGCCGCCCGGCTGCGCGCCGACTTCGGCTACGACATCGCCCTCGACTATCGGGCCGGCGCGATCGGCGAGCAGTTGGCCCAGGCCGCGCCCGAGGGCATCGACGTCTACCTGGACCACGTCGGCGGCGACCACCTCGAAGCGGCGATCGGCAACGCCAAGGTCGGCGCCCGGTTCGCGCTGATCGGCGCGATCAGCGGCTACAACGCGACCGAGCCGGTGCCCGGCCCGAGCAATCTCTTCCAGGCGTACATCCGGCGGCTGAACCTGCGCGGGATGTTGGTCACCGACCATCTGGCGCTGTTCCCCGAGTACATCGGCCGCGCCGTCGACTGGATCGCCGACGGATCGTTGCACACCGAGGAGACCGTGTTCGACGGCCTCGACCGGGCTCCCGCCGCGTTCCTGGGCGTACTGAGCGGCGCCAACACCGGCAAGATGCTCGTTCGTCTGGCCGACTGACCCCTCTCCGGAAACGAGGTCACGACATGACCGGCACCGCCCCGCACGCCCTCCTCGTCGTCGCCCACCCACGCGCCGACTCGCTCACCGCCCGGGTCGCCGCGCGTGCACACGCCCGACTGCTCGCCGACGGCCACACCGTGGACGTACTCGACCTGCACGCCGAGGGATTCGACCCGAGGATGACGGTCGAGGACGAGCCGGACTGGTCCGACCGGGACAAGCTCTACAGTCCCGAGGTTCGGGCACACATGGCCCGGATCGAGGCCGCGGACACCATCGTCGTGGTCTTCCCCGTGTGGTGGTTCGGCCTGCCCGCGCTGCTCCAGGGCTGGGTCGACCGGGTCTGGAACCACGGCTTCGCCTACGGTCGCAGCCGCCCGCGACTGGCCGGCAGGCGCATGGTGTGGCTGGGCCTGGCCGGCTACTCGCGCGAACACTTCGCCGAGGGCGGTTGGGACGACCTGCTCGATCGCCGACTCCGCGTGGGCATCTCCCACTTCTGTGGCATCGAGGATGCCCGAGTCCGGCTCTTCCACGACACGGTCGCCACCGGCGCGCACGACGGCGACATCCTGGACGCCGCCGAGGCGGCGATCGCCGAACTCGCCCCGACCACGGTCTGACGCACCCACTCCACCCGACTCCCCCACAACACAGCGCCGGCCGGGCCACCCAGGCCCGGCCGGCATTCCCCCGCTCGCCCGGCGATCAGTCGCGCAGCCCCATCGTGTCCGCCGGGTTCCCTCGCAGCGCGACCCGCGCCGGCACCACCGTCGACAACAGTGCCAACCCCGCCGCCACGACCACCACGGTCGCGTAGGTCAACGGCGGCGCGTACGGCGACGCGCTCTTGGTCATGCCCACGCTGTACGCGGTCAGCGTCGCGTAGGCGACCAGCGAGCCCAGCCCGGCGGCGAGCAGCACCACCGCCCCGGTCTCCCAGCGCAACATCCGCATCACCTGTCGGCGGGTGGTACCCACCAGTCGCAGCAGCGCGAACTCGCGCCGCCGGGCCGAAGTGGCCATCACCAGCGTGTTCACCACGGCGATCCCGGTGAACGCGATGATCAGCCCCATCGCGACGTAGTTGACCTGGGCCTGGGCGCCGGCCCGGTCCCGCCGGGCCTGTTCGACCTCGCCGCGGTCGAGCACCCGGACCCCGGGGAAGTCGGCCATCGCGCGCCGCAGCGGCTCCCGGGACAACGCGGGTGTCCCGGAGATCAGCGCCGCCGCGGCGGCCGGCCGGTCCACGTGCGCCGCCGTGACCGTGTACGGCAGGGTCAGGTCGCCGAAGCCGAGGCCGCGTTCGTAGACCGCGACCACCTTGAACGTGACCGCCACGCCGTCGCCCATCGTGACCTCGAGATCGTCGCCCACCCCGACTCCCTTGGTCTTGGCGGCCAGGTCGCTCACCGCGACCGTGGTGTCGGTCATCGCCGCCAACGAGCCGGACGTCGTCTTCGGGTCGAGCGTGCGCTCCAGGCCCCTCGGCGTGACGCCCTGGGCGGGGAACTTGTCCTGGCCGGCCCGCACGAGCGTGTGCAGCACCTCGGTGACCACCTCGACCCCGGGCACCACACGCGCCGCCTCGGCCGCCCGACCGGGTACGCCGGGGCCGGCGGCCAGCGTGTACGACGCCAACGTGCCCGCCTTCGCCTGCTCCTGGGCGGCGTGGCTCGCGGTGGTCTGGGTGAACAGGATGGTCGAGGCCATCGCCACCGCCAGGCTCAGCGGGGTGACCACGGCGGCCACCCGCTCGGCCGCGGCCCGGGCGTTGCGCGCGGCCAGGAAGCCGCTCACCGGCGACAGGCGCCCGACCACCGCGCCGAACACGGCGGTCGCCGCGCGGGCCACGATCGGACCGAGCAGCGCGATCGCGACGGCGGCCAGGATCACCGTGAGGAACGTGACGGGGGTGGACTTGGGCTCGGTGTCCAACCCGCTGAGCACCAGGAGCAGCACGGCGTAGCCCGCCGCCGCGATCAGCCCGCCGATCAGTCGCCCGACGCCCACCCGGGGCCGTTCGATCGCCGCGTCGGCCAGGGCCTCGGTGGGCCGCACCCGCGCCGCGCGCCGGACCGACACGCGGGCCGCGGTCCAGGCCGCGACCAGGGTCAGCAGTGCCGCGCCGATCAGCGGGAAGGGGCCGAGCCTCAATTCCAGCGTGTCCGGCATCGCGCCGAACGCGACGAACCGTGCGTGCAGCCAACGGGCCAGGCCGAGGCCGGCGAAGGCACCGAGCGCGCCCGCGAGCAGGCCGACCACCAGCGCCTCGCGGCCCACCATGCGCCGGATCTGCCGGGGCGTCGCGCCGATCGCGCGCAGCAGCGCGATCTCCCGCCGACGCTGCTGGACGGACAACGCGAACGTGCCCACCACGACCAGGACGGCCACCAGGAGCGAGGTACCGCCGAGCGCGCCGCCGAGGCTGATCAGGGTGACCCGGGCCTTGGCCGCCGCCGGGAACTCCGCGGGGCCACGATCGGTACCGGTCCGTACCTGCGCGCCGGTCCCCGCGAGGGCCGTCTTCGCGGCCTTGCGCACGGTGCCCGGGTCCGCGCCCGGGGCGGCGAACAGGCCCACCGCCGCGACCTGTCCGGGGTGGCCGGCCAGCCGCCGGGCGTCCTCGGTCCCGAAGAACACGGTGGCCTGCCGGGCCAACGCGTCCCGACCGGGCGGCGACGCGACGCCCACCACACGGTAGGTGTCGGGGGCCTGTCCGGCCTGCACGGTGACCGTGCCGCCGACCTCGACTCGGGCCCGCCGGGCCAGGTCCGCGTCCAGCACGATCTCGCCGGCCGCCGCCGGGGCGCGACCCGCGCGCAGCCCGAACGGGGTCAGCCGCGCCGACTCCCACGCGTGCCCCCACGCGTTGTCGTCGGTGTCCAGGGCTCGCCCGCCGGCGGTGAGCACGTGGGCGGAAAAGGTCAGTTCGGGCACCACCTCCACGCCGGGGATCGTGCGCAGCCGGTCCACGGCGGCACCGTCCAGCCAGGCGTGCTCGGTCAGCGGCTTGGACTTGACCTTGGTCTTGCCCTTCTTGTGCTTGGTCCAGTGCAGGTTCTGGTCGGCGGTGACCACGGTGTCGGTGGCGGCGTAGCGTTCGACGCGGATGTCGCCGCGCAGGCCGGTCTCCAGGAGCGCGCCGCACGCGGTGACCAGGGCGGCGGCGCAGATCAGCGCGACGAACGCGCCGATGAAGCCGCCTTTTCGGGCGCGCAGCGTACGCAGGGCGAGGAAGAGCATCAGGCGGCCCACGCGCCCAGGTGGGTCATCCGGTCCGCGATCTGCTCGGCGCTCGCCCCGGCGAGCCGGTCGGTGATCCGGCCGTCGGCGAGGAACAGCACCTCGTCGGCGTAGGAGGCGGCGACCGGGTCGTGGGTGACCATCACCACGGTCTGCCCCATCGTGTCCACCGTGTCCCGGAGCAGGACCAGCACCTCCTTGGCGGTGACCGTGTCCAGCGCGCCCGTGGGTTCGTCGGCGAAGACCACCTCGGGCCGGGTGACCAGCGCGCGGGCGATCGCGACGCGCTGCTGCTGGCCACCGGACAACTCGGCCGGGCGGTGTTCGGTACGCCCGGTCAGACCCACCCGCCGGACGATCTCGGCAAGCCACTCGCGGTCCGCCTTGCGGCCGGCCAGACGCAGCGGCAGCGTGATGTTCTCCAGCACGGTCAGCGAGGGCATCAGGTTGAACGCCTGGAAGACGAAGCCGACGCGCTCGCGGCGCAGTTCGGTCAGTCCGGTCTCGTTCAGCCCGGACAGGTCGGTCTCGCCGAGCCGTACGGTGCCGCTGGTCGGCCGGTCCAGACCGGCCGCACATTGCAGGAACGTGCTCTTCCCGGAGCCCGAGGGGCCCATGACCGCGGTGAAGCTGCCGCGGGAGATGCCGACGGTGACGTCACTCAGCGCGGTGACGGCGGCGGTGCCCTTGCCGTGCACGCGTCCGACTCCGATCAGGGACACGGCTTCGGGTATCTGCTCGTGGGAACTCATGGTGCGGCGTCGCCCTTGTCTCGGGTGTCGGATCGTGGTGGTGCGCGTGCCGCCGGTGCCGCCCGCGCGGGAACGCGGACGCGGCCCGAACGGCGCCGGACGGGCCGGTACGCGATGGGGTGCCGGGGGTGCCGGGCGTGCCGGGGGTGTCGCGGACGATCCCGGTCGCTCAGGACTCGCCCGCCCCCGGCTCGCCGCTCCCCGGCGCGTCCGTCCCGGGCAGGTGTGTCCCCGCCCCGGTCACCGGGGACCGGTACGTGAAGAACCGGGTCTGTACCGCCCGCACCCCGTCAGGCAGCGGGCCGGTGCGCTTGTATCGGTTCAGGAGGGCGATGTACTCCTCGAAGAACTCGCCCAGTTCGGCCGGGGTGACGTGGATGGTGCCGCGCGAGTACGGCATGTCCGTCTCCTCCCCGGCCCTGGGCGCGGTGTTCGCGTCGAGGAAGTCTTGGAGGTCGGCCGCGAAGACCAGGCGGGTCATCTCGTCGACCACCGGGCGGACCTCGGCGCTCTGCTCGCCGCGCGGCGGGAACCGCAGATCCCGACGCACGGCGCGCCACCACCGCTCCCGGCCGTGCGCCTCGTGGTCGTCGAAATCCTCCACGAAGCCGTGCCGGGCCAGTTCCCGGAGGTGGTAGCTGGTCGCGCCGGTGTTCAGGTCCAGGGAGCGGGCCAGCGTCGCGGATGTGGCCGGACCGCCCACCTCCAGTTGTCGCAGGATCCGTTGCCGCCGGGGATGGGCGAGTGCCTTCAGTGCTTCGAGTTCGGTGACCTCGCGGCGTTCCGGCGTCGCTCCCATGAGTGCACAATAATCTGTGCACACAAAATTGTGCAACGCTTTCGCCCAGGTCCGCGCCATCCGGACGGCATCGCGTTTTCCGGCCGCCCCGGCATCAGGAGCGGGCGGGTCAGGCCGCCGGTTCCAGCAGCGCGAGCAGTTTCGTCACCGTGTTCCAGTTGCGCACGGTCGCCCCGTCGCCGAGCCGGCGGGACAGGATCGGGGTCAGCCGCGCCTTCCCGAGGCCGTCCGGGAAGTACATGTACAACTCGCGCCC
Source organism: Embleya scabrispora (assembly GCF_002024165.1). Taxonomy (NCBI): domain Bacteria; kingdom Bacillati; phylum Actinomycetota; class Actinomycetes; order Kitasatosporales; family Streptomycetaceae; genus Embleya; species Embleya scabrispora. Next base: position 6,794,511 of record NZ_MWQN01000001.1, on the reverse strand, counting down.
TCCGGCGCTGAACTCCTCCGGCGCGTAGTCGGCCGGATCGACCCCGGCCAGCACCGCCGGGTCGAACGGCGCGCGCAGGAACGCCACCGCGAGCTTCGCCGGATCGCGCACCTCCAGCGGATTGGCCGCCACCACCGCCCGCCACTCCGCGTCGCTGCGCACCATCACGTCCACCGCGAACCCGAACTCGGCCGCCAGTCCCGCCTCGATCGTCGCCGCGAGTTCGTCGGTCGGCCGCTCGGCGGCCGCGAAGACCGCGTTCCCGCTCTGCAGCAGCGTGCGGACCTCGGCGAAGCCGAGTCCGGTCAGCACCCGGCGCAGATCCGCCATCGGCACCCGGCGGTGTCCGCCCACGTTGATCCCGCGCAACAGCGCCACGTACCTCGTCACCACACGCCTCCCTCGAACCCGGTGCCGCCCGAGCGACGACCCGCCGCCGGGCACCATGATCGAACCGCGCGCCCGGCGCCTCGGCAAGCGCTCAGTCGGGCCACCGCTCCAGCGCCGCGTGCAGCGCCCGCACGGCCCGCTCGAAGGACTCCCCCGGCGGGCGCACGTGGCCGAACCCGCCATTGGCCTCCAGAACCGCGAAGCCGTGGAACGTACTGCGCAACAGCCGCCCCGCGTCGGTCAGATCCGGTTCCTCCAGGCCGTAGGCGCGCAGGATCGCGTAGGTGTAGTCGACGTTGCGCCGGTAGCCGTCGGAGCAGGCGAGCAGGGCCGGGTCGATCCGCGCCTGGGTGGCCGCGTAGCGACCGGGGTGTTCCAGGGCGAAGTCGCGGTACGCCCGGGCGAACGCCGTCAGCGCGTCCCGACCGGCCCGGCCCGCCACCGCCGCCCCGATGCGATCGGCCATCTCGACGGCGGCCAGCAGGGCGATCCCCACCCGCAGCTCCTGGAGGTTGCGCACGTGGGAGTACAGGCTCGCGTCCTTGACCCCGAAGCCGCGGGCCAGCGCGGTCAGGGTGATGTTCTCGAATCCGACCTCGTCCGCGAGATCCGCGGCCGCCCGGGTCACCCGTTCCGCCGTCAGCCCCTTGCGCGCCACCCGCCACCTCCGTCGAGGCGCCGGTCACCGCGCCCTCCGCGTTTCCTAGTCCCTCTAGGTATTTGCCTAGACTACACAGGCGCTGTTAGTTTCCGCCGCATGAACCCACTGACCGAGCAGGACATCCGCACGTCGTTCGTCAACTGTTCCAAGGGCGAGGCGCAACGCCTGCCGATGCCCCGTGACCTGGCCGAACGCCCATGGGCCGAGTTGGACTTCCTGGGCTGGGGCGATCCGGGCGCACCGGATCGCACCTACCTGGTGACCGAGCACGCCGGCGACCTCGTCGGCGTCACCCTGCGCTTCCCCGCCCAGCGGCGCGGCTACCTGCACCGCAGCATGTGCTCGCTGTGCCTGACCACACACCCGGGCAGCGGCGTCTCGCTGATGACCGCGCGCCGCACCGGCCGAGCGGGCCGCGACGGCAACTCGGTCGGCGTGTACATGTGCACCGACCTGGCCTGCTCGCTCTACATCCGAGGCTTGAAGAAGCCGGCCCCCGGAGGCCGGTTCGAGGAATCGCTGACCCTGGCCGAGCAGATCGAGCGCACGAAGGACAACCTGTCCGCGTTCTTGGCCAAGGTCCTGGAATAAGCCGCGCCGCACCCGGGCTTGACCTCTCGTCCGCGTCGGGTCGCGCGAGCGTCCGAGGGCGGAGGGCGACACCTTCCCCTCCGCCCGACGGAACGAAAGGGACGATGGATGATTCTGGTAACGGGGGCGACCGGCAACGTCGGCCGCCATGTGGTGGCCGAACTGCTCGCCGCGGGAGCCGAGGTACGGGCGCTGGTCCGGCGCCCCGAGTCCGCCGGCCTGCCCGCCGGCGTCGAGGTGGTCGCCGGCGACCTGGCCGATCCGGCCGGCCTGGCCGCGGCGCTGACCGGGGTGGAATCGGTGTTCCTGGTCTGGCCCTTCCTCACCGCCGAGGGCGCGCCGGAGGTGCTGGCGGCGGTGACCGAGCACACCGACCGGGTCGTCTACCTCTCCTCGTCGCGGGTGCGCGACGCGCTCGCCGGGCGGGACGACCCGATCGGCGCCCTGCACGCCGAGCTGGAGCGCACGATCACCCGGTCCGGCGCGGCGTGGACCTTCCTGCGCGCCGAGACGATCGCGAGCAACACGCTGGGCTGGGCGGGCCAGATCCGCGAGACGGGCGTCGTGCGCGGGCCCGACCTGCCCGCCGCGCCGGTGGTGCATCCGGGGGACGTCGCCGCGGTGGCGGTGCGGGCGCTGACCGAGGACGGCCACACGGGCGCCGACTACGTACTGACCGGTCCGGACGTGCTCGGGCGGGCCGACCAGGTGGCCCTGATCGGCGCGGCGATCGGCCGTGCGCTGCGGTTCGAGCCGGTCCCGCCGGCCGTCGCCCGGGCCCGGATGCTCGCCGACGGGCGCCCGCCGGCGCTGGTGGACGCGCTCCTGGCGGGCGCCGACGCCCCGCGGCGGCCGGCCGTGCCCACCACCACGGTGCGGGACCTCACCGGCACGCCGCCGCGCGGCTTCCGGGACTGGGCGACGGAACACGCCGCCGACTTCGGTTGAGACCCCCGTCGCCCCCGAGCCCTCGCGGGCGCCCGTCCGCCGCCGACCGTCGCGCGGGCGCCCGCTAGCCTCACCGCCATGATCGACATCGACACGCACGTCCGCATCGCCCGTCCCTCCCTCGATCTCGCCGCCGCCGAGCGGTTCTACGTCGAGGGGTTGGGCCTGAGCGTCCTGTGGCGCACCACCGAGCGGGTCTCCGGCGAGCACGACCTGGTGATGGTCGGACTGCCCGGGGGCCACTGGCACTTCGAACTCACCCACGACCCGGAACACCCGCTGACGCCGACACCGACCGTCGACGACCTGTTCGTGCTCTACCTGGGCGGCCCGATCGACCCCGAGCTGGTGGACCGGCTGATCGCGACGGGCGGCACCCGCACCGCCGCGCACAACCCCTACTGGGACAGGTTCGGCGTCACCGTCACCGACCCGGACGGCTATCCGCTGGTGTTGTGCACCCGCACCTGGAACGCCTGAGCCGCGGTCGGCTCAGACCGATCCGGCGCCGATCCCGGTGGACGCCTCCAGCGGACGGCCACCGGCGAGGGCCCGGCCGAGCGGGTACGCCAGCGCGTTCGGCGGGAGCGCGCCGGGGCGCCCGCTGAGCAGCACCTCGATGCCGCCCGGCGTCGCCCTGGCGTCCTCGCTCAGGCCGAGCCGGCGCAACGTCTGCCGCGCGACCGCCTCGGCGCTGTCGTACAGCACCACCTCGGCGGGCAGCGCGGCGGCGATCCGCTCGGCGACCAGCGGGTAGTGCGTACAGCCCAGGACCACGCCCGCACAGTGCGCCGGCGTGCGGCGCGCCGCGTCGGCGAGGGCCGCCTCGATGGCCGGCTCGTCGGCCCGGTCGATCGCCTCGGCCAGGCCCGGACAGGCGATCCGGACCACGGTGCGTCCGGCGGCGAAGTCCTCGATCAGCCGGGCCTGATAGGCACTCGCGGTGGTCGCCGCGGTCGCCCAGACCGCGAACGGCGCACCGGCGGCGGCGGCCGGTTTGATCGCGGGCACCGTGCCCACCACCGGCACGGCGGGCTCGTGTCGGGCGCGCAGCGTGTCGAGCGCGGTGACGGTGGCCGTGTTGCACGGCACCACCATGCCGTCGACTCCGCGCGCGACGGCCAGTTCACCGGCGGCCAGCACCCGCTCGGTGATCACCGCCTCGCTCCGGTCGCCCCAGGGCATGTGATCGGGGTCCATGCACAACAACAGGTCCAGATCGGGCCGCAACCGCCGCAACCACCCGGCCGTCGGCAGCAGCCCCGTCCCGGAATCGATCAACGCCACACGCATGCGCTCCAACCTAGCCTCCCGCGCTCGCCCACGCCCACGAGGGGCACATCCGTGGGCGTGGTGCGCGCCGCCGTCCGGCGAGGCCGGCGGGCGTGGCGACGCGCGCCGGGGGCACGACCTCCGCCGTCCTCACAGGCCGGGGGGTTCGGGGCGCACCAGACCGCTCTGGTAGGCGATGACGACGAGTTGGGCGCGGTCGCGCGCACCGAGCTTGGTCATGGCGCGTTGGATGTGGGTGCGTACGGTCAGCACGCTCAGCACCAGTTCCGCGGCGATCCGGTCGTTGGACTTGCCGTGCGCCGCCAGGACCGTGACCTCCTGTTCGCGGGGCGTCAGGTCGGCGAGGCGTTCGGCCGGCGCCAGGGGCGGTCCGGCGGCGGGGGTGGTGAGGAAGCGGGTGATCAGCGCCTGGGTGGCTCCCGGAGACAGCAGCGCCTCGCCGCCGGCGACGGTTCGGATGCCGTCGAGGAGCGCGTCCGTGGTGACGTATTTGCCGAGGAAACCGCTGGCCCCGACCCGCAGCGCCCGGGCGACGTATTCCTCGGTCTCGAACATGGTCAGGATCAGCACGCGGGTGCCGGCGAGGTCGGGGTCCTCGCAGATCGCGGCGGTGGCGGCGAGGCCGTCGGTGCCGGGCATGCGGATGTCCATCAGGACGACGTCGGGCCGGTGGGCGCGGGCCGCCGCCACCGCCTGCCCACCGTCGGCGGCCTCGCCGACGACCTCCATGTCGGCGCAGGAGTCGATCAGGAGCCGGAAGGTCCCGCGCAGCAGGGCCTGGTCGTCGGCGAGCAGGACACGGATGGTCAACGGGTTTCCTCGTGTCGTCGTCCGGCCGGGGCGTCCGCCGGGGTGCGGGGCTGGAAGGGCAGGGCGGCAGCGACCTCGAAGCCGCCCTCGGGTCGGGGACCGGCGCGCAGGTCGCCGCCGACGGAGTGGGCGCGTTCGCGCATACCCATCAGTCCGTATCCGCCGCCGGGCACCGGCGGCACGGGCCCGCCGTCGGTGGTGCCGTCGTTGGTGACGGTGATGAACAGGCGCGCGTCGTCGTAGCGGAGCCGGACCCGGGCCGCGTGGTCGGACGCGTGTTTCGTGGCGTTGGTCAGGGCCTCCTGGATGATCCGGTAGGCGGTCAGGTCCACGCCCGGGGACAGCGGTCGGGCCTGTCCTTCGGTGTCGACGGTGACCGTCAGGCCGGCCGACGCGCAGGCCGCGACCAGCGTCGGGAGGCGGTCCAGGCCCGGGGCGGGCTCCAGCGGATCGGCGTCCGGGTCGGCGGTGCGGCGCAACACGCCCACCGTGGCGCGCAGTTCCAGGAGCGCGGCGGTGGTGGTGCCGACCAGGTCGGTCAGGATCCGCCGGGTCTGCTCCGGGTGGGTGTCGGCGAGGTGGGCGGCGGTACCGGCTTGGGCGTGGGCCACCGCCATGTGGTGGGCGACGGCGTCGTGGAGCTCGCGGGCGATGCGCATACGTTCCTCGGCGACACGCAGCCGGGCCTCCTCCTCGCGGGTGCGCTCGGCATGCGCGGCGCGGGCCTGGACGGACTCGACGTAGGCGCGCCGCAACCGGCTCCAACTGCCCAGGGACACCGGCAGCAGCAACCACAGCACCGTGCCCACGGTTCGCAGGGTGAAGTCGTCGCCGATCGGCGCGCCGGCCAGCGAGGTGGCCAGGAGCACGGTCATGGTCGCCGAGCCGTAGACGCCGACGGTCCGCGCATCGGTGAGCGCGGCGAGCCAGTACAGGGCGGTCATCACGGGGGCCAGCAGCAGCGGGCTGGGCAGGTAGCCCAGCGCGGTCAGCACGGCGGCCGCGGCGGCGGTGACCACGAGGGCGGCCCGCGGACGGCTGCGGGAGGCCACCACGGCCACCCCGGACAGGACCAGGATCCAGGCGGGCCACAGGGCGTGCGGGGGCGCGGACTCGGACGTGCCGATCCGGGCCCCGAAGACCGTGCAGACGCAGGACGCCACCGCCGTCAGCGCGTCGGCGACTCGGGCGTGGCGCTGCGCGTACCGTTCGAGGCTGCCGGTCATCGTGCTCTCCGTGAGGGGGCGTGCCGGGGTCCATGGTCGCCGATGACGGCGCGAGCGGGCGCCGCGGACCGCCCGAGCCGGCGTGCTCGGGCGACATCCGCGGCCGAGGGCGTCACACGTGTGCCTGGACCGGCCCGTTCGGATCGGGGTGCGGGCTGTGCGAGTGCGGGTGGCTCAGTGCCGCGCCTTCCACGTCGACGCGGGGCAGGATCCGCCCCAGCCACGTCGGCAGCCACCAGGCCCGGTCGCCGAGCAGGGCCAACACCGCGGGCACGATGGCCATCCGAACCACGAAGGCGTCGAAGAGCACCGCGGCGGCCAGGCCGAAGCCGAGCATCTTGATCAGCGACCCGTCCTCTCCGATGAATCCGGAGAAGACCGCGACCATGATCAGCGCGGCGGCCGTCACCACCCGGGCGCTGTGCCGGAACCCGGACACGACGGCTTGATGGGCGCCTTCCCCGTGGGTGTACGCCTCCCGCATCCGGGAGACCAGGAACACCTCGTAGTCCATGGCCAGTCCGAAGACGATGCCCATCATGAAGATCGGCATCAGGCTCATGATCGGCCCGGTCTGCTCCACGCCGAACAGGTCCGCGGCGTGCCCCTTCTGGAAGACCAGCACCAGTACACCGAGCGCCGCCAGTACCGACAGCACGAAACCCAGGGCCGCCTTCACCGGGACCAGCACGGAGCGGAAGACCACGAGCAGCAGGACCACCGCCAAGCCGCCCACCACCGCGAGATACGGCACCAGCGCGGACTGCACCTTGGCCGCGACGTCGATGTTCAGCGCGGTCGTACCGGTGACCTCGAACGTCGCCGACGCCTGCCGCTCCACGGCCGGACGCTCGCGGCGGATCGTCTCCACCAGATCCTTGGTCTTCTCGTCCGTGGGGCTGGTCGACGGGGTGGCCCGGAAGACCGCCGTGTCGCCGGCCTCGTTGAAGCGGGCCGGGGAGATCGACACGATGCCGTCGGTACGGCCGATCCGGTCGCCGACGGCGCGCACCGCGGCCTGCGGGTCGGCCGCTCCCTTCGCGTCCACGACGATGGTCAGCGGGCCGTTGAAGCCCGGGCCGAAGCCCTCGGCGAGCGCGTCGTAGGCACGCCGCTCGGTGGTGGCGGTGGACTTGGCCTCCTCGCCGGGCATGCCGAGGCGCAGCGACGCCGTCGGCACGGCGAGCGCGATCAGTCCCACCACGCCGAGCACCAGCACCGCCACGGGGCGGCGCAGCACGAAACGCGCCCAGCGGGTGCCGAGGTTGTCCCGCGCGGCGGCCGGGCCACCCCGCGCGCGGCCCTTGCGTACCCGGCGGGCGAGCACCGCGTTCGGCCACAAGCCGAGCAGCGCGGGCACGACGGTCAACGCGACCAGCACGGCGACCGCGACGGCTCCCGCGGCGGCCAGGCCCATCTTCGTCAGCGTCGGAATCCCGACCACCGACAGGCCGGCCAGCGAGATGATCACGGTGACCCCGGCGAACACGACCGCCGACCCGGCGGTACCCACCGCCACCCCGGCCGCCTCGTGCGGCGCCCGCCCGCGCCCGCGCTCCTCCCGATAGCGGGAGACCACGAACAGGGCGTAGTCGATGCCCACCGCCAGGCCCAGCATCATCCCGAGGGTGAGCGTGTCCGAGGACAGGCCCAAAGGGCCCGCGAGGAGCAGGATCCCGAACAGGCTCACGGCGACGCCCACGATCGCGGTCAGCAGCGGCAGGCCCGCGGCGGCCAACGACCCGAAGGTGAACAGCAGTACGATCGCCGCCGCCGAGAGGCCGACCAGTTCCGCGCTCCCGCCGGGCCCGCCGCCGTCGTCCATCGCCGATCCGCCGGTCTCCACCGTCAGGCCCGCCGAACGCGCCCGGTCGGCCGCCTCGTGCACCGCCGCGCGGGCGGCGTCGGTGACGTCGCCGGCCTCCACCTTGTAGGTGACGGTCGCATAGGCGGTCGCCCCGTCCCTGCTCACGGCCTTCGATGCGAACGGGTCCGCGACACCGGCCACCTGCGGACCTTCGCCCAGCGATTGCACCGCCTGCTCGACGGCCTTGCGCGGGTCGCCCTCGGTCACCTTGCGCCCGTCCGGGGCGACGAAGACGATCCGGGCGGTGGCGCCGTCCGCGGCGGTTCCGGGAAAACGCTCCTCCATGAGATCGAACGCCTTTTGCGCCTCGATCCCCGGCATCGAGAACTCCTCGTCCGAGGGCCCCGACGCCTGCGCGGCGCCCACCGCGACCACGACCAGCACCCCGAGCCACACCAAGAGCACGCGCCCGCGCCGCCGAAAGGCCGCGAGGCCGAGCCGATACAGAAAAGTCGCCACGTCAGGGTCTCCATATCCACGAGCGATGACCCTTCGAGGTTCGTTCGGAAGGATCCCTCCCGTCGTCCTGCCGCTACGGACACTCGGGCCTACCGAAACCACAGGACCGCCTACCGAAATCGCAGTAGTCGCCCAGGTCGGCGGGTGGACGTGTGGTGCGGATCTCCGCGCCTGGCGCGCCGGCTCACGCCCACCGGGGGACAAGGCCGCGTGCCGGCCGGGATCATGCCCGCCGGGCATGCTGGGGCTCGGCCGAACCCGGCCGGTACCACGCACACAGCCCGGAGGCACGGTGAACCCGAACCGCATCGACGGCTACCTGGCCCTGCTCGGCGTCCCTCGCCCGGCGTCCCCGGATCCGGGGACACTGGCCGAGTTGCAGTGGCGGCACCTGCTGACCGTCCCGTTCGAGAACCTGGACATCCACCTGGGTCGCCCGCTCTCGCTCGACGAGGACGCGCTGTTCGCGAAGGTCCTGGATCGGCGGCGTGGCGGCCTGTGCTATGAACTCTGTGTCGCGTTCGCCGTGTTGCTGCGCGAACTCGGCTACCGCGTCACCCTGCTGTCGGCGTACACCTACGGCGGCTCGGGACGCGTGGGGATCCCGTTCGACCATCTGGCGCTGCGCGTCGACCTGGAGCATCCGTGGCTGGTCGACGTCGGCTTCGGGCGGTTCACCCACCACCCCATACGGCTGGACCTGCGCACGAACCAGGTGGACCCGGGCGGGGTCTTCCGGATCGTCGACGGCGAATACGGCGAGGTGGACATCCTGCACGACGGCAAGCTCGCGTACCGCCTGGAGCCCCGCCCGCGCGTGTCGGACGACTTCGTCACCGGGTGCTGGTGGCACCAGACCGCGCCGGCGTCGCGCTTCACCCACGCCCCGGTCTGCTCGCTCGCGCTCCCCGACGGCCGGATCACCATCTCCGACCGCACCCTGATCCGGACCGGCGGCGCCGACCGCCACGAGGAGCAACTCGTCGACGACGCCGCCCTCCTGGCCGCCTACCGCGAGCACTTCGACATCACCCTGGACCGCGTTCCGGGCCGGCCGACGAACGCGCCGATCCCCGCCGACACCCCCTGACCGTGCGTCGGCCGCGCCGCAGTGCGCGCGGCCGACCCGTCGCTGTGATCAGCGCCACAGGAAATTCCGGGGGCTCACCCGTTAGATCGCCTCCCGCTCGACTCGTCTAGTCACCAGTGGGTTCGGCCGCCGCACCCGCGCGCCGAGCCAACCCGCCGGTCTCCCCGACCCCGAGCCCCCGTTCGCCCGATTTCCTTCGCGCTCCTCCTCCGTCGGGGCGCCGACGGTGAGGTCAGTCATGCCCGAAACGTGCTACGAACCGGTTGTTCAGCCGGTCGTCCGAGCGATGTCCGCAGGCATCTCCACGCCGGCCGCGCCGCGCCGACCGCGCCTCTCCGCGCCCGCCCGCCGGGTGCTGCTCCTCGTGGCGTGCGTCGCTCTGGCCGCGTACACCGGCATCCGGGCGCCGAGCGCGTGGACCGCGACATTGCAGTCGATCTCGCTCCAGGACGGCTTCCACCGGCGGTTCGTGGTCGGCACGGTGCTGCATCCGGTCGCGGAGGCGACGGACTACCCGTACGCGCTGTTCGCCGGCACGTCGTTCGTGATCCTGGCCGCGCTCCTCGCGGTCGTGGTGGTCGCGGCGGCGCGCACCCGGGTGCCGGCCCGGCGGGCCCTGGTGGCCGGGTGGCTGGTGCTGCCCACCGGCGGTTACCTCTTCCACGAGGTCGGCTACTTCGAGCAGCTGCTCTTCCTGGCCCTGTTCGGCGCGTGGTGGCTGCTCGCCCGGGGTCGTACGGTCGCCGCCGCGCTGGTGATGGCGGTCGCGGTGTGCGTGCACGAGATCGCGATGCTGACGGTGATCCCGCTGTTCACCCTGCTGGTGGTGGACCGGTTGCCGATCCGCCGGGCGGCGGCCGTACTGCTGCCCGCGGTGCTCGCCGGCGGCACCGTACTGCTCGTGTCGCCGGCCGCCGACGGGGCGGCGCCCGGTCTGCGGGCCCGGCTGCGCGAGGGCGGATTCCCGGCCAGGGCCGACGTGTTCGAGATCTTCGGCCGGACCCAGGCGGAGAGTCTGCGCATGTACGAGCCGTTCGAGGTGTTGTGGTTCCTGGTCCCGCTCGCGGTGCTCCTCGCCGCGGCACTGGCCCTGGCATTCGCCGGGGGCACGGTGACGGGCCCGCGCCGACCGCTGGCGATCGCGGCGGCCACCGCACCGCTGGTCGCCGCGTTCGCCGGATGGGACACCCACCGCTGGGCGTTCCTGCTCCTGGCCAACACGGCCGTGGTGACGTGGTGGTGGCTGGGACGGGAGCGAGGCGACGCGACCCCGTCCCGGGTGCGCTCGCGCCATCGGATACTGGTGGCCGCGGCACTGCTGTGCGTACACGTACCGCTGGCCTACTTCGACGACTTCGCCCCGCGCGAACTCACCGGCCCGGGAATCCGCACCTTCGTCGACGACACCACCTCCGGCGACCTGCTGCGCACGCCGACCCGATGACGGCGATCCGGGGGCCGAGCCCCCGGTCTTCGCGCCTCCCGGAACCGGCCGCCCGGCGGTCAGTGCCCGTGGGCGGCCAGTGCCGCGAGCACCGCCTCGGCCACGTGGTCGCCGTCGGGGGTCGCCGGCAGGTCCAGGGGCGCGCTCCAGAGCGCCGCGGCCGGGTCCACCACGCCGTACACGTGCGGGAACAGCGCGCCGCCGCGCGAGGGTTCCCAGCGCAGTGCCGCGCCCAGGGCGGCCGGACGCCATGCCGCCAGGACCAGGTCGTCGCGGCCCGCGAAGTGCCGCCGGGCGGTCTCGGCCACCTGCGCGCCGGTGGACAGGTGCACGTAGCCGTCCGCCAGGTCGATCCCGGCCCCCGCGAACCGGCCGGCCCGCACCGCCTCGGCCCACTCGTCGGCGCCGACCAGCTTGTAGACGATCTCCTCGTTCATTCCCCCGACCCTAACGCCGCGCCGCCGACGACCCCGCGGCGTGTCTTCGGTCCCCCGCCGAGCGCTCGCGGCGCCCGCGGCGCGGGTCACCGGTCCGATGCACCGCCGGAGACGCTCGCCGATCGTGGATTACCGCGGCCCTTCGCCGACGTTGTGTCCCTCACACGCGGCACACGGCACACGACGGACCCGGCCGACCACGGCGACGGGTGCCCAGAACTCGGGAGACGCACCTGATGACCACCGACCCCCGCACCGACCCCCCGGGGCGGGACGCGGGCCCGCTCCTCGAACGCGAGGCCGAGCTGCACGCCCCCTTCCTGGAGGAGGCCGCCGCGCGGCTGCGCGATCTGGCGCTGTACGGCGACCGCACGCTGACCCGGGTGGACCGGATCCTCGATCTGGGCGGCGGCCCAGGGGTCGCGTCCTGCCTGCTGGCCCGCTACTTCCCCCACGCCGACGTGGTCGCCGTCGCGCCCAACCCCGCTCTGCTGGCCCGCGCCGGCGCCCGCGCACACCGGGAGGGATTGGGCCACCGGGTACACACCCACCACGTCGAGTTGCCCGCCGACCTGGACACCCTGGGCAGCGCCGACCTGATCTGGGCCGGCGACGTGGTGCACCACCTCGGCGACCAGCAGGCCGCGCTGGACGCCCTGGCCCGGGTGCTCCGTCCCGGCGGGATGATCGCGATCGCCGAGCGCGGCCTGTCCACCCGCTTCCTGCCCCGCGACATCGGCATCGGCCGCCCCGGCCTCCAGGCCCGGCTCGACGCCGCCCACGAGGACTGGTTCGCCGAGCTGCGGGCGGGCCTGCCCGGCGCCCGGGCGGCGGTCGAGGACCGGCCGGCCATGCTGGCCCGCGCGGGCCTGGTTCCGACCGGCACCCATTCGTTCCTGATCGACCTGCCCTCACCGCTGGACGCCCTGCCGCGCGAGCACCTGCACGCCGAACTCACGCATCGCCGCGCCCTGTTGGCCGACCGCCTGGACGCGCAGGACCTGGCCACCCTCGATGCCCTGCTCGATCCGGACGCGGACACCGGCATCCTGTGGCGCCCGGACGCCTTCTACCTGGCCGCGACCACGATCCACACCGCCCGTGCCTGCCCGCGCCGCTGAACCGACGACCGAGCGCCGGCGTCAGCGGGCGTCGACCGGCACGTCGGCCGCGGGCGCGTCGGCGACCGGCACGTCGACGAGCGCCGAAGTCGCCTCCCCCGCCCCGGCGCCGGCCACCGGCACCCCGCGCAGGAACCGCACGCAGTAGCCGGCCCCGATCACCATGACCACCGCCGCGCCGATCGCCGCGGCGTTCATCCCGTCGCAGAACGCGTCCCGGGCCGTGTCCAGCAGGGTCCGCCCCGCGTCCCCCGACAGCCGGGCCGCGGTCGCCTGCGCCCCGCCCAGGGTCTCCCGCGCCGGCCCCTCGGGACCGGCGTCGGCCATCGCCCGGTGGTAGACCGCGTCGCCGATCGTGCCGAGCAGCGCCATGCCCAGCGCGCCGCCGAGTTCGCTGCCCGACTCCAGCACGGCGGAGGCGGAGGCGGCCCGGTCGGCCGGCGCGACGCCCATCGCCATCTCGGTCACCTGCGTCATCACCGCGACCACGCCGGCCGCGTACACCGCCGCGCCGCCGAGCAGCAGTCCCAGCGACGAGTGTGGCCGGGCGGTCGCCGGCACCGCGAACCCGCCGATGGCGACCGTGAATCCGCCGCTCATCACCCAGGCCCGATCGATCCGCCGGGCCAACACGGTGGCCACGGGCGTGGCCACCGCGACCGCGAGCGACGGCACCAGGCTCCACAGCGCGGCGCGCAGCGGGCTCATCCCGAGCACGGACTGGAGGTACTGCGTGGTGAAGATGGCGAATCCGACGATCGCGAACATCGACATCACATTGGCGAGCACCGCCCCGCCGAACGCCCGCATCCGCAACAGTTCCAGATCCAACAGCGGATGCTCGGCGGTGAGTTGCCGCCGCGCGAAGAGCGCGCCGACGATCAGCCCGAAGCCGATGCTCGCGATCGGCAGCGTCTGTGCCCCGGACCGGGCGATCTCCTTGATCCCGTACACCACCGGCAGCAGCGTGCCCAGCGAGAGCACCGCGCCGATCAGGTCGAACGACCCGTGCGCGACGCCGCGATGGCGCGGGACGAAGACCGGGACCAGGATCAGCAGGATCGCCATCGCCGGCACGTTGATCAGGAAGATCGAACCCCACCAGAAGTGTTCGACGAGCACGCCGGACAGGATCGGCCCGAGCGAGATGCCGCCGGTCATCACCGCGGTCCAGATCGCGATCGCCGTCCCGCGCTGCCTGGGATCGGCGAACATGGTGCGGATCAGCGCCAGCGTGGACGGCATCAGCGCCGCGCCGCCGACCCCGAGCAGGGCCCGGGCGGCGATCAGCGTCTCGGCGTCGTGAGCGTACGCCGCGAGCAGCGACGCCCCGGCGAACAACCCCGCCCCCACCAGGAGCAGCCGCCGCCGACCGATCCGGTCGCCGAGCGCGCCCATCACGATCAGCAGGCCGGAGAGCACGAACCCGTACATGTCCAGGATCCACAACTGCTGCGTGCCGGTGGGCTCCAGCGCCCGGCCGATGAACGGCACCGCGAAGTAGAGCACCGACACGTCCATGCTCACCAGCAGCAGCGGCACCAGCAGGACGGCCAGCCCGACCCACTCGCGCCGCCCCGCCGACGGCGCCGCCCCCGCCCTCTCGGTCGTCTCGTCGATCGCCACCGGAATCTCCCCCATCGTTCGCACTGTCGCGCCGCACTACGCCTGTACGGCGTACGCTCTGCCGCGTACAGAGTAAACACACCGTACGCCGCACAGCAACAGCCCGATATTCAGCGCAAACAAAGGCTTCACTAAGTAGTGCACCAAAAATAGTGCACCAGCTTGATGGCGACGGTGCCCTATAGTGCACTCACCAGGACAGGGAGTACCGACAGCCCCGGGAGGCCCCGATGCCCCGCGACGCCACGCCCTCGATCCGGATCGCCGACGAGCTGCGTCGGCGGATCGAGACGGGCGAGTTGCGTCCCGGCGATCGGGTGCCCTCCACCCGGGCGATCACCGCCGAGTGGGGCGTGGCCATGGCCACCGCCACCAAGGCGCTGACCGTGCTGCGCGAGGCGGGACTGGTCCGGGCGGTGCGCGGGGTCGGCACCGTGGTCGCCGACCACCCCGACGCCCCGCGCCCCCGGGCCCGGGCGATCGCCGTCCCGCCCACACACGCGCCGCGCACCGACGCCGAACTCACCCGCGAGCGGGTGGTCGCTGCCGCGATCGCCATCGCCGACGAACGCGGCCTGGCGGCGGTGTCGATGCGGCAGATCGCCGCCGAGGTGGGGGTGGCTCCGATGAGCCTGTACCGGCACGTGCCCGGCAAGGAGGACCTGCTCACCGCGATGGCCGACAGCGTGTTCGCCGGGGCGCCGCTCCCCGCCGGGGAGAGCATCGGCTGGCGGGCCCGCCTGGAGACCTCGTGCCGGATGCAGTGGGCGATGTACCGCCGCCACCCGTGGCTGGCCCAGGTCATGTCGATGACCCGCCCGCTGCCGACGGTGCGCGGCATGCGGCACGTGGAGTGGGCGATGGGCGAGTTCGAGGGGCTGCCGACGGGCGTGATGATCCACATCGCGGTGACGATGCTCAACTACGTACGCGGCACCGCGGTCAATCTCGCGGGCGAATCCGAGGCCGAGCGCGCCACGGGCGTGTCCAGCGAGGAATGGATGCAGGCCCAGGACGAAACCCTGGACCTGATTCTGGCCGGCGGCGAGTTCCCGATGTACTCCGCCGCGTTGACCGACCCCGACCTGGAACTGAGCCTCGAATCGTTGTTCACCTTCGGGCTGGACCGCCTCCTGGACGGCATCGCCGGCCTGATCCCCGAGGGCGGGTGAGCGCGCCGCGCCGGGACGGCGGGCGCGCCCGCGCTCACCCGCGCGGCAGCGTCACCAGGCTCAGGAAGAACTCGTCGATCCCACGCACCGCCTCCAGGAACGACTCCAGCTCGACCGGCTTGGTCACGAACGCGTTGGCGTGCAGGTCGTAGCTGCGCCGCACGTCGTCGGGCGCGGCCGAGGTGGACAGCACCACCACCGGGATCGTCCGCCACCGCTCGTCGGCCTTCATCGCCGACAACACCTCGCGACCGTCCATCCGCGGCATGTTCAGATCCAGGATCACCAGGTCCGGCCGCGCATGCGTACGCAGCCACTCCAGCGCCTCCATGCCGTCCGCGACCCGACACAGGGTGTGCCCTCGCTCCCGGTCCAGCAACGCCTCCTCGATCATCAGCGCGTCGCCCGGGTCGTCCTCCACCAGCAACACCGTCAGCGTTCGTGTCATCGCGGTCTGGCTCATCGCACCACCTTCGGATCACGGTCACGGCCGACCCGCGACCGGACCGACACCCATCCATCGAACTCGGCGCGCACGCACCACCGACCCGCCTCCGAAGGCTAACGCCTCCGGTCCACCGATACGGAGAGCACACCGACACCGCCCCTCCCGGTCCTTGACGCATATCACGCGATGGCCCATCGTGGGGCGTCGGTCACACTCGGCAACCGGGCGGATGCGCAAACCGGTGCCCGGCGAACCAGGGGGAACCGCCATGCGGATGAACACGGTCGAGAAGATGGTCGTGGCCAGTCCACTGCGCCGAGGCCCGCAGATCTGGTACGAGACACCCCTGCTGCTGCGCCTGGGCGGCCGGCTCGACCCGGGCGCACACGCGCTGGAGATCGGCTGCGGCACCGGCCGGGGCATCGAGCTGATCCTGAACCGCTTCGGCGCCGCGCGGGTGGACGGCATCGACGTCGACCCCGACTCGCTCGCCCGGGCCCGGCGGCGCTGGCACGGCAACAGCCGGGTCGCCATCGTCCAGGGTTCGGCCACCGACCTGCGCACCGCGGTGGACGCGGCGGACGCGAGCTACGACGCGGTCTTCGACTTCGCGATCGTGCACCACATCCCGGACTGGCGCGCCTGCCTGGCCGAGGTGGGCCGGGTGTTGCGCCCGGGCGGACGGTTCTACTTCTCCGAGATGACCGCCCGCGCACTGGCCCGCCCCACCCTGGCCCTGCTGTTCGACCACCCCACCGAGGACCGCTTCGACGCCCGCGACTTCCTCGCCGAACTTCCTCGACACGGCCTCGACGTCATCGGCAGCAAGTCCCTCCTCGGCGACTATTTCTTCGGAGTGGCCCAACGCCGGGAGCACACCGACCCCACCCCACCGACACACGATCGCGACCCGCACTAGGCTCGCAGGGCGATGCTCAACACACACCCCACCTTCGAAACCTTCGTCGCGGTAGGCGACTCCTTCACCGAAGGCATGTCCGACCCGGACGCCCAGGGCAACTACCGGGGCTGGGCCGACCTGCTCGCGGACCGACTGGCCGTCGACACGCCCACGCTGCGCTACGCCAACCTGGCCGTGCGCGGAAAGCTGATCCGGCAGATCGCGGACGAGCAGGTCGACACCGCCGTCGCGCTCGACGGCGCGCTGATCAGCCTCGCCGGCGGTCTCAACGACGTGCTGCGCCCGCGCTGCGACGTCGGCGCGGTCTGCGCGGTGTTCGAGCAGGCCGCGGCCAAGCTCGCCGCCGGCGGCGGACACCTGGTGCTGTTCCGCAGCACCGACCCCACCCGCCGACTGCGCTCCTCCGCCCGGCTGATGCCCCGGATCGAACGCCTGGTGGAGTTCGTGGACACCGTCGGCGCCCGTCACGACGCCACCGTGGTCGACCTGTTCACCGCGCGCGTCTTCGACGATCCCCGGCTGTGGGCCGACGACCGGCTGCACCTGTCCACCGAGGGACACCGCCGCGTCGCCGAGGCCACCGCGCGGGCGCTCGGCCTGCCCGGCGACGACGACTGGCGCGCACCGCTGCCCGCCGCCGCACCGCGCACCTGGGGCGATCGCAGGCGCGCCGACGCGCGCTGGGCCCGTACCCACCTCGGCCCCTGGCTCGCCCGCCGGGCCACCGGCCGCTCCTCCGGCGACGGCCGCGCACCCAAGCGCGCCGAACTCACCCCGTGGCGCCAGGGGTCTCGGCCCGGCCCCGGCGAGGATCTTGCCGGCCCTGCACGACCGACGGCGCGCACATCAGGTTAGGGTTACCTAACAAACACACGCCGAGTCGCACAGTGCAGGCGAGGAGAACCCCATGGCGGACAGCCCGGTACGCAAGCCCCGCAAGCTGATCGAACTCGAGGTGCGCACCACCGAACAGGTCGGCCCGCACCTCATCCGGATCGTCGCCGGCGGCGAGGGCCACCGGAACTTCACCGACAACGGCTACACCGACGCCTACGTCAAGGTGCTCTTCCCGCTGCCCGGGGTGACCTACCCGGAGCCGTTCGACATGGAGGTCATCCGGGCCGAACTCCCGCGCGAGGACTGGCCGCGCACCCGTACGTACACGGTGCGCGCGAACAACCCGGCGGCCGGCGAGTTGACCATCGAATTCGTGCACCACGGCGACGAGGGCCTGGCCGGCCCCTGGGCGGCGCGCGCCAAGCCGGGCGACACGCTGCGCCTGCTCGGCCCCGGCGGCGCCTACGCGCCCGACCCCGAGGCGGACTGGCACCTGTTCGTCGGCGACGAGAGCGCCTACCCGGCGATCGCCGCGTCGATGGAACGGCTGCCCGCCGCCGCCCGGGCGATCGCGCTCCTCGAGGTGGGCACCGCGGCCGAGGCGCCCACCGGCATCCTGCCCGCGACGCACCCCGACCTGGATCTCGACATCACCTGGATCACCCGTGACGCCGGCCCCGGCCTGCTCGACGCGCTGCGCGCGCTGGAGTTCCCGACCGGCCGGGTGCACGCGTTCGTGCACGGCGAGGCCGGCGTGGTCAAGGAACTGCGCCGACACCTCGTCGACGAGCGCGGCGTCGACCGTACCGACATCTCCTTCTCCGGCTACTGGCGCAAGGGCCGCGACGAGGACGGCTTCCAGGCGGACAAGGCCGCCGAAAAGGCCGCCGAACGCGCCACCGAACAGCGCGCCTGACCCGTCCCACCCCTGGCGTGTGTCTTCAATCTCCCGCCGGGCTCCACGACGCCCGGCACCGCACCTCACCGCCCCGGAGAAACAGGCGAATAGAACCACTATGCACCTGCTTCTCCGGCACGCCGATGCACGGCATCTCCCGTCGGGCTCCTCACCGCGCTCACGCCGCGGAGCCCGACGGGAGATTGAAGACACGCGCTACTGTAAACGGCAAGGTCATCGAACCCGTCGCGGACGAGCACGATGCCGCGTCCCTGCGCAAGGAGTGCACCCGACGTGCGGGGTTGCTATGACGACGGTTGGCCGCACTGTCCGACGAAGCTGTCGCCGCCTCCGAAGCCGCCGGGGTCGCATACGGAAGTGCGCCCGCACGGCACAAGGTCTGGCGGATTGAGCAGCTGGCGAAAGCACCGGCGGCACTCGACGACCAGCGCGTGGCGGAACGCGTCACCCTCGCCCTGACGTTGGCCGGGGTCCGCGCGGATACCCCCTGGACGCACCTCAGGGCGCTGCTTCCGGCCAGCACGTTGTCCGCCGCTTTGGAAGATCTGCCGCTCGCGCGACTGGGCTGCGGTGTTGTTGTTCCGACGGACCAGGCAGGATTCGCGGCACGGGTTCTCGAAACCGCCGACATCACCACCGCCTCATGGGTGGCATGTACTCGGCACGACAGCAAGCGAGCTGTGCCGTGGAGACCACCATGGCGGACCTGTACCCACGACGGCGTGGAGTCGGTTGCCTCCCAGGCTCGTCGACACGGCTGAAGCAGATACGGCGGTACGCGTACTCAGGGAACGTGCTCGAACGTACGAGGCCCGCGACCGGGAACTTGCTCGCAGCCGGACCGCGGACATATGCCTTCGGGATGCCATCACGGACTTGCTTTCCGAATGCCCCGAAGGACACGTGCAGGTGCTTCGCGATGAAGTCGCTCTGGCAGACGCCGAATTGGATCGTATCGCGGCGGATCAAACGGAGAACCGGCGAAGGCTGCAAAGCCTCGAAGCCGACATGCTGGCCGAAGTTGGAAGGCTTCGCCCCAGTCGCCTCGGCAGCTCCCACCTGGAGGAGCCGACGCGATGATGCGGAGAACCGCGCGCGTGCCGCCGACACACGCTCGAAGTCCCATGCCACAGCGGCCCGCGTCGCCCCTCTCGCCCTCGTCCGGCCACAGCGCGCCGCGCCCTACTACCGGTACCTCGTCGACGGGCCATGGACTTGGCTCTGCCCGGACCGCAGCAACTCTGCCGGCGGGTCCCACGACGCGCTGCTTCCGTGGTTCCCGCCCGACCTTCGCCACGCCGTCGCCGAGCGCTTCGCCGCCGGGCGCCGCATTCCTCAGGAACGGCTCGGCCTCGAAGCCCCGCGCGACAACCCGTCCCGGTGACTTCGACTGGCCGGTCGACCCTGAGGCGGTAGCGGCGTCATCGACGGAGTCAGGTGTCCGGATCCATACGGCGCAGGAGTTGCAGCAACCCTTCGACAGGGGCCAACTGGTCGTCGGTGAGCGGATCCGGGCTGAAATGCATCAAGCCGTTGCGGAAGACGCGGCACTCTTCGAGCCAGCCCAGGAGGAGGTTGCGGTCGGCCCGCCAGCCGATCTGTTGCCAATTCTCGTCATCCTTGAGGAGATGCCCGTAGGCACCGAAGGTCAGATCCGCAGCTGACATCACCGACTCCGGCCGAGACCTCACCACCTTCCGGATGGTTTCGAGGGGAAGACGGCTGTCCACGACCCGGCGCAGGCGCTGCTCGATCTCCTCGATGAGGACGAACGGACGTACCCGGGTGCCGAATTGGACCGTCAGGTCCGCAGCGGTGATGAGCCCACAGACCCGGTGGTCCTGATCGCGCACGATGACGTACCCGACCTTGTAGATTTCGGGGAGCCAATCCAGCAGGTCGTCCGATCGGTCGGCTTCCCTCGCGCGCACGATCGCGTCGACGAGCTTCGGCTCCGAGGTCACCAGGCGGGTATTCATCCCTGCGGAGCCGATGGATTCCCAACTGACCACGCCGCGCAGCCTGTCCTCGGCGTCCAGGACCGGGAGTTGGCTGTAGGCGTGCTTCACCATCAGCGTGCGCGCCGCCTCCAGGCTGTCGTCCACCCGCACCGAGACCGGGGGACGGTTGGCGGCTTCGAGGTTGCTGACCAGGTAAGCGACCGACTGCGGTTCCGGTTCCTCCGCGACCGCGATGCCGGACCGCGTGATGCCACTCGTGTGTGACTCGTCGGGTTCCTCACCCAACGGCAGTACGGCGATGGTGCTGTCGAGGCTGCCCTCGGTGAACGGCGGGCTCGTGGTCAGGCCGCGCAGGGCCAGATCCTGCTCGATCCTGTCGACCTCTGCCGAGTACCTGCGGGTCGCGTTCCAGATGGCCAGAAAATCCCGAATCGATATCGTCAACGGGTCGCCGGACGTGCGCTCCTTGACCGCGTCGGAGAGCTTTCCGGGTGACGTGAGCCCGGCGGCGAACGCGTCCTGATCAGGGCGCCCGGGATCGCTGCCGTGCGCAACGACGGCGGCGACGCGCTCGGCGTGGTTGTATCGGCTGAGCTCGAAGACGGTCAGCAGGGAACCCAGGCTGTCCAGCAGATCCTGGCGCAGGCAATCGCGCGCGACATCCTTGACCAACCACTCCACAGCGCGCACATGTCGCTGGTCTTCGGCGGCCTGCGGTCGGTACTGGTAGTCGCCGGTGACGCGGCCGATCGCGAGTTGCAACGACCGCAGCGGCAGCACCACCAAGTCACCGATCTGGATCTCCCAGCGGAAGCGATACAGCTGGCCGGTCCAGTTGGCGACGACAGCGGCACCCTCCTCGGGATACCCCTCCACCACCCGAGACCTGACATCCTCCCGGGACTCGGCCGAAGTCAGGTCGCCCAAC
Source organism: Embleya scabrispora (assembly GCF_002024165.1). NCBI lineage: Bacteria > Bacillati > Actinomycetota > Actinomycetes > Kitasatosporales > Streptomycetaceae > Embleya > Embleya scabrispora. The sequence continues at coordinate 6,773,361 of NZ_MWQN01000001.1, read as the reverse complement.
TCGGTCCAGCCGACCAGCAGAAGCCCCTCGTCAAGAGCAGCCTGCTCACGCTCGCCCTCACGACCGGCCCGAACCACCCATGCGCGCATCATTGACCCCCGTTGACCGTGTGTGACGGGATGATCTCGGCATCGCGGTGGATGCGCAACCGCAAAACCGCGGCACGCCCGAACTGCTGCCGAAACAGTGATCGATTGGTTACCCGATGCACGTCGATCAACCGCCGATCGGCGCCGTTCCGGTCTTAGACTGATCAACAGGATGGTCGTTCGAGACCGGGTGGAACCCGCCAAGGCGGGTGCAAGCCCGGTGCCCGGATAGCGAGTTCGAGTCATGTGGGGGACGAGAACGCCGATGAAGCCGTTGGATGCCGCGGTCGACCCGCGCGTGCTGGGACCCTTCGAACTCCTCGCCGTGATCGGCGAGGGCGGAATGGGGCGGGCATACCTCGCACGCCGGCTTCCGCTGGAGCGGCTCGGTCCCGAACTGGAGGCCATGTACCACCTTCCCGAACCGACCGACGACACCGAGCCGGACGGCCTGGCCGTTGTCAAAGTGATCAAGCCGTCTCTGCTCGATGACGGTGCGTCCGACGGCGGACAGCCTCAGCGCGAACGATTCGCCCAGGAGGTCGAGGCGGTACGTGCCGTGGTGAGCGACCGGGTCCCCGCTTTGCTCGCGGCCGACCCTGAAGCCGAGCAGCCTTGGCTGGCCATCGACTACGTGCACGGTCCGACCCTGCATGCGATGGTTTCTCAGTATGAACGTTTGGCCATCGGCCCCTACGTCGCCGTGGGTCTCGCCTTGGTGAACGCCCTTCGAGCCATCCACGACGCGGGACTTCTGCACCGCGATCTCAAGCCCGCCAATGTCGTGCTGGGCCCCGACGGACCGGTAGTCCTGGACTTCGGGCTTGCCGTGTTCGCGGAGCGCCGTTCCAGCCAGGCGCTCACCAAGTCCAACATGACCATGGGCACCGGCTGCTACATGCCGAAAGAGCAGGTGGGGGATACCAAGCACGTCAAGACTCCCGCAGATGTCTACGCTCTCGGCGCCACACTCTATTTCGCGACGACGGGGAAGCCTCCGTACCCCTCGGAGCCGCTGTTCGCCTCGCCGCTTTGGGATGATGTGCCCCACGAGCGCACTCCACTGCTCGCCCAGATCCTGATCCAGTTTCCACAGAGTCGGCCGACTCTCGACATCGTGGAAGAACGGCTGCTCGAACTGCTCGTACAACACGACCTGACACCGGAGTCGGCGGCGGAGCAGCTGAGCGCGGCCGTTCGAGAATCGAACCTGACCCCGGACCTGCCGCCGGAGGCCGACTCCGCACAGATCGACCCGGCGGTACAGGTGCAGGCCCAGCGGGCCGTGGACCTCGGCGGGGCCCCGGACGGTCCCTGGACCTCGGGAGCCGACCTCTTCGACGAGTTGTTCGGTGCGCGGATTCCGGGAGACGACGAGATACCGGAACCCGAACCCGCACTGCCCTTGGTGACCGGTGTGCTCGACGGGGAATCGGAGCCGCCGACGCCGGCGGGAACCGGAGCGCCTGCCAAGACGCCCTCGGCCGACGGCTCCGCCTCGACGGCCGTCGACCCCGCCGCCGAGCCTTTCGCCGTCCGAACCGATTGGACGCCGCCACAGACGGTGAGCGGCTCGGAGTTCAAAGCCTCGCCCACAGGCCCCCCTGCGTCGCACACTGCCCCACCCGCAGCGCTCAAAGCCGCCGAACGGCTGCGCAAGGCGTACTCGCACAGTGGACGTCTGTAGAGCCACCACGTCCACACGTCCTACGCCGTCGAGATAAAGTCCGTCGTACGGGATCCCCGGTCGCGTGCCCCGAGACACGCATGGCCCGACAGCCGAGGAGCCGCGCCGAGTGGTGGCGCTATCTCTCGGGCGGGCACCGAAGTCTGCCGTAGCTCTCGTTTCCGAAGGGACCGCTCAGCATGCCCGACGCAGTGCCCGGAACCCCGGAGGTCGATCCCGGTTCACCGGTGCCCGACGTCGTGCTGGCTTCAGGAGCGCGGACCACGCCCGAAAGCCCGCCCCCGCCCGGCACCGTGATCGAAGTCCGCGACGAGGAGTGGCTCGTGCGGGCGAGTCACGTGGTGCGTCCGGGTGAGTTCCTGATCGAGGCCACCGGCGCCTCCGACCTCGTCCGCGGACAGAACGCGCGCTTCGTCACGTCATTGGATCGCCCACGCGTGCTGCGCCCCGAGGACACAAAGCTCGTCGCCGACACGTCCGACGGCTTCCGGCTCAGCCGCCTGTTCCTGGAGGCGGTACACCGCAAGACCCCGCTGCCCCAGGCCGAACGCGGCCTCGCGCTCAGCGACGGGTTTCTGCTCGACCGGATGGACTACCAGCTGCGTCCGGCCGCCAAGGCACTCGCCAACCCGCTACGCCCGCGCCTGCTGATCGGCGACGTGGTGGGCCTTGGCAAGACCCTCGAAATCGGCATTCTGCTCGGCGAGTTGATCCGCCGCGGCCGAGGCGAACGCATCCTCGTGGTCACCCCGGCCCCGGTCCTGGAGCAGTTCCAACACGAGATGTGGACGCGCTTCGCGCTTCCCTTGGTACGCCTGGACAGCGTCGGCGTCGCCCGGATCGAACGCAAGATCCCGGTCGGGCGCAACCCGTTCACGTACTACAAGCGGGTCATCGTCTCGATGGACACCCTCAAGAACCCGAAGCGCTATAAGCCGCTCCTCGAAAGCGTCAAATGGGACGCGGTCGTCATCGACGAATCGCACAACCTCATCAACCAGGGCAGCGAACGCCGTGCGCTCGCGAACCTCCTCGCGGAGCGCACCGACGCGCTGATTCTCGCCAGCGCCACCCCGCACAACGGCGACATGGTCTCCTTCAGCGGTCTGATGCGCCTCTTGGACCCGATGGCGATCAAGGACCCGAAGAAGCCCCTAGCCGAGGAACTGCATCACCTCATGCTGCGTCGCACCAAGACCAGTACCGAGGTCACCGAGGCCCTCGCGGGATCGTGGGCACCTCGCGGCGGCTCCTACCCGGTGACCTGTCCGGCGGGTGACCTCGAAGAGCGAGTCTTCACCGAACTGGTCGAATCCTGGCTCGCCAAAACGCAGACCGCACAGACCACCCGAACATCCGGCCGGAGCACCGAGGACCGCCTCTTCCCGTATGTCCTGCTCAAGTCCTTCCTCTCGTCACACCGGGCGTTGTTCACGACCGCGCGGCAACGTCTGGCCAAGCTCGGCGACAAACTTCCCAAGGGCCACGACAAGATCACCGATCCCGCTGTCGAAACTCCGTCGGAAGTTGCCGAAGGCTCCGAAGTCGCCGCCCTGCGGCGCCTGATCGCGCTGTCCCGTGCCAT
>NZ_MWQN01000001.1:4250000-4252500 GCF_002024165.1 Embleya scabrispora | reverse complement strand
CATCGACGCACACACTGGAGGTGGCCGTGTCCGAGCTCGTCACGGGAGAAGCGGTCGCGCTCGACCTGCGCCCGGCGCGTCTGCCCAGCCGGGCGATCGCGATGGTGATCGACCTCGCGGCGCAGGTCGCCCTGTTGTTGGCGGTGGTGTGGCTGGTCTCGCTGGCGGTGCCTGTCGACGACGGTGCGCTCGCGGCGGCGTTGACGCTCACGATCGTCGTGCTCGTGGTGATCGGCTGGCCGGTCGCCTGGGAGACCGCGAGTCATGGGCGCTCGCTGGGGAAATTGGCGCTCGGGCTTCGGGTGGTTCGCGACGACGGGGGGCCGATTCGGTTCCGGCACGCGCTGGTGCGGGCGCTGCTCGGGTTCTTCGTGGACTTTTGGACCACGTTCGGGTGTGGCGCGGTGTTTTCCTCGATGGCCTCCACGAACGGCAAGCGGCTCGGGGACATGGCGGCCGGGACCTTCGTGGTGCGGGAGCGCACCCCCGGGGTGCGGCAATTGCCGCTGCCGCTGCATCCGGCCGCCTCGGCGTGGGCGACCGGGATCGAATTGTCCGGGCTGTCCGACGATCTCGCCCTCGCCATTCGGCAATACCTGTCCCGGCGGGACCAATTGGATCCGGCGATAGCCGCCTCGCTCGCCGAGCGGCTGACCGGGGACACCGCGCGGCGCATCGGGATCGGGCCGCCGCCCGGGATGCATCCGGTGGTGTACCTGGCCGCGGTGCTGGCCGAGCGCCAGCGCCGGGACTGGGAGCGGCACGCGGCCGCCGTCGGCGGGTTCGCCGACGGCGGGGACGCGGCACCGTCGACGGCTCCGCCGGCACCCGCCTCCGTACCGCCGATCCCGCCGATCCCGTCGGCGCCGGGCCCGCGGGCGCCGACGCCCGCACCCGAGCAGACGCCCACTCCCCCGCCCCCGTCCCCGCCCGCCCCCGCTCCCACGCCCCCCGGCTTCACTCCCCCATCGTGATCCGCCGGTTCGGCGGCGTGTCGAGGGCTTCGAGTTCGATGCCCGGGGCGGCCAGGACCACGTCGCCGCTCAGGTGGATCGTGGCGCGTTCGCCGGTGGCGAGGTCGTCGACCTCGTAGCGTTCGACGGCCAGGCCGTCGTGGGTCTCGATCGTGGCGAGCGTCCAGGACTGGTCCACCGTGTGGGCGGCCAGGACCGGTTCGGTCAGCGCGATCAGGCGCAGCTGGGCCGAGTCGCCGACGGCCAGGTTCAGCAGCGTGGCGGTCGCGATCAGGAAGGCGGGCGAGCGGCCGGTGAAGCCGGCGGCGCGGGCCTCGGCCTCGGTCGCCGGCGCGTCCACCGTCGGATCGGCCGCGGCGCGCAGCCACACCACGCCGGGTGCGCCGGCCACCGCCGTCGCGCCGCCGCGGACGCGCCAGCCGCCCGCGAGCACTTCCAGGCGCACCGGGCGGCCCCGGGCGTCGAGGGTCAGGTCGATGCCGCTTCCGGTGTAGCGCCAGCCGATCGGGCCGGGGGCGCAGGAGAAGCGTTCCTCGCCCAGGGGGGTGCCGTCGTGCGGGTCGTGGAAGGAGTAGGTGCCGGAGGGCATGCGCGGACCCTACGACACGGTCGGCGCGTCGGGGTCGGCCGCGGCGACGACGCGGGTGAGCAGAGTGGTGAACGTGGCCCGTTCGGCGGCGGTCAGGGGGGCGAGCAGGTCGTCCATCGCGGCGTCCACGAGGGGTTCCTGCCGGGCCAGGCGGTGTTCGCCGGCGGGGGTGGCGGCGATCGCGTTCTTGCGTCGGTCGTGCGGGTCGGGGGTGCGGGTGACCAGGCCGTCGGCCTGGAGGGAGTTCAGGATCGCGACCATGTCCTTGGGGTCGATGCCGACCGCGCGGGCCAGTTCGGCCTGGGCGACCGGGCCGTACTCCCGGACCGCGATCAGCACCAGGTGGTGCAGCATCGGCATGCCGTCGCCGGCCAGCGCCTCGCGGACCAGGCCTCGGCCGTGTGCGGCGGCGCGGCCGAGCAGCCAGCTGGGCAGTGCGCGGATCCGGGCGGGGGCGGGCAGCTTGTCGACCATGGGCGCAGCCTATCCGGAGAATCGTTGGACATACCCACGACATTACCATACCGTTGGGCTCACCCACGGTTTTCGTTGGGCTGCCCCATGATTCTCGTTACCTGGAGGATGCGCGCATGCGTCGTGTTCGCTATTACCGCAACGGTGGTCCGGACGTGCTCCGCCTGGAGCAGGTGCCGGACGCCGAGGTGCCCGCACCCGGGCCGGGCGAGCTGCTGATCCGTACCGAGGCGATCGGCGTGAGCCTGCCGAGTGTGCGCAAGGTGCGCGAGGGCGGGTTGCCGCTGCCCGGGGTGTTCGGCGGGGACGTGGCCGGCGAGGTGGCCTCGACCGGGCCGGACGTGACCGGGTTCGCGGTCGGCGATCGGGTGGTCGCCATCTCGTTCACCGACGCCTACGCGGAATCCGCCCTCGCCCCCGTGTTCACCGCGTCGCACATCCCCGCCGCCGCGAGCGCCGTGGA